>JAIVGZ010000001.1:0-96693 GCA_020201335.1 Natronospirales bacterium | reverse complement strand
GCGCGATGAGCATCAAGCCAAATACCGCCAGGCCGGAGACCGCCGCAACGGAGAGCAATGGGGATCCGAGCGATACGAGGTACAGCGATAGGAAGCCAACCGCGACAAAGGCGGCAAGCGACGGCCAGAACTGCCGCGGCAAGGACCATCGCCCTCCCGCCGGGCTCGTGATCACCGGTGATCGCAAGCGTGTACCTCCCTCCCGGGGGCTCCGCGCGCTCTACTGGCGGCTTGGCCTTGAGCCGAGAATACTGGGCAGGCAGGAAAGCCACAAGCTACACTTGCTGCCATGAAACGCTATGGCATACGTATGACGCTCCCGCCGGAAGACCCGATGCGCGCGCCCCATTTGTTGGGCGCAGCTTGGGAGGCATTTCGTTGGTATTCGACTCCCTCGGATCGGGAAGCTGCCTACGCAAGGCTCGCTGAGGGTGATCTCTACTACCGGCCCGGCGACACCCAGAGCGTCGTCCTGGAGAAACTCGACCGCTAGGCGTTGACCAGCCTGGTCGACTTCCACGGCTGCGGTTTGTGGATTGCGTAGCCCTGTACGTAATCAACACCCATTGCACGCAGCATCTCCAACGCGGATTCCGAATCGACGAACTCCGCGATCGTGCGTATTCCCATCGCCTGGCCGACGCGCACGATTGCGCTAACCATCGCCTGGTCCACCGGGTCAGTCAGCAGGTCCCGCACGAACGCCCCGTCGATCTTCAGGTAGTCCACCGGCAGCGCCTTGAGATACGCGAACGACGACAGGCCGCTGCCGAAGTCATCCAATGCGATACGGCAACCGAGCGCGTGCATCGCGTCGATGAATTCGCGCGCCTTGTGCAGGTTCGCGATTGCGGCCGTCTCTGTGATCTCCCAACAGATAGCTTTCGCTGGAATGTCGAACTCTTCGAACAGTTGTTGCACATACTCGGTGAAGCGCTCCGACCCCAGCGTGGTGCCAGACAGGTTCAGCGCGACGAGCAGCCGACGGCCCGGATCCGCGGCAAACATCGGCTCGAGCTCGGTGAATGCCCGCCGCGCAGCCCAACGGTCGAGCGACGGCATCAGGTTGTAGCGCTCCGCCGCCGGGATGAAGACATCCGGCATTACGCCCCCGCCCTCCTCTCGCATGCGCAGCAAGAGCTCGAAGTGCTCGTCGAAATCGTCCTCGCAAAGCGCTTGTATGCGCTGAAAATGCAGGTCGAAGCGCTCTTCCTCGAGCGCACTGGTGATGCGCGATACGAGTGTCATCTGTGAGTGCCGCTCGGCGATATCAACATCCGCAGCGTGGTAGACGACCACCCGGTTGCGCCCGCCATCCTTCGCCGCGTAGCAAGCACTGTCCGCAGCACTGAATAGCGTTGCGACGCTGTCAACCTCGTCGACAATGTCCACCAAACCGATGCTTGCACCGATAGAGAAGACCTTGTCGTCCCACCGGAACCTGAACTCATTGATGATGCGAATAAGGCCATCAGCAACTTCTATGGCATCCGGCAACAGGCAGTCGGCAAGCAGCACGCCGAACTCGTCGCCGCCGAGGCGCGCCAGGGTATCGGTATCGCGTATGCGCGAAGTCACAAGGCCGGTGATCTGACGCAGGAGCTGGTCGCCTGCACGGTGTCCGCATGTGTCGTTGACGACCTTGAACTGGTCGAGGTCGAGGTACAGCAGCGCGTGGGGGTGGCGGCGCGCGCGTCGGTCCTTCAGCAGCTTACCGATGCGGTCCTCAAACTCGTGACGGTTGACCAAGCCTGTCAGCGCATCGTGGCTTGCCTGCCACAGCATCTCATTGGAGATGCGCTTGCGCTCGGTGATGTCGCTGATGGAGCCGAGCATTCTGACGACGGTGCCTTCGTCGTTACGCAGGAACACGCCGCGTTGCTCGAGCCAGATCCAGTCACCGCCACGGTGGCGGAAGCGGTATTCAGAAGTTAGCGATGCACCCGCCCGCCGCGCGGCATCCAGCCTCGCGAGCGCGTCGGCGTTGTCATCGGGATGGATGAGGCGCGCCCACTCATCGGCGTCCACATTCTGGAAGTGTTCGTTCGAGTAGCCGGTGATGGTGCTTATCGCTCCCGACCATGTCACATGGCCGGTAAGCACATCGTAGTCGTACACGATGGTCCCGGTTTGCTCGGCCACAATGCGGTAGCGCTCTTCGCTCTCACGCACGCTGCGCTCGGCGTTGCGTCGCTCAGTGATGTCACGGATTAGTGACAGGTCGGCGGAAACGCCAAAATAGTTCACGCGGTTGCGGCGTACTTCCTGAGGGAACACCGTGCCGTTGTCGCGCAAGCCGAACGATTCCCCTGTGGCCGGGTCGGAGACCGCAAGCGATGCAGCTTCACGACCCCACAGCGAAGCGCCGAACAACTCGGTCGCAGCGGGGTTGGCGTCGATAATCTGTCCGTCGCTGTCCTCGATGACGACCGCATCGACCAATGATTCAAACAGGCCCCGATAGGATTCGACGCTGGCCCCTGCCGTCGCTTCGGCACGCTCCGCGATGCCGCGCTGGCGCCGCCGATCCCTCCACAGCCATACGACAACAGCCAACAGGCCAAGCACCGGCAGAACCGGCAAGATGACGTCCTGCACGCGACCCCTCCCCTGCAGGCACCCCGCCTGCGTGTCCCGCGCTACTACACGGTCATCATAACGCCCATCGGGAAGGCTTATCCAGATAGTAGCCCTGCACGAAATCAACGCCCATCTCTTTCAGGAAATCGAAAACTGCCTTGGTTTCCACACATTCTGCGACTGTCTGCACATTCATGGCCTCACCGACCCTAATAATCGCCTCCACCATCGCCCGGTCCGCCTTGTCCGATGCGATGTCACCGATGAAGGCTCCGTCGATCTTGATGTAATCAACGGGCAACGTCTTCAGGTAAGCGAACGACGATAGGCCGCTGCCGAAGTCATCGAGCGCGATTTTGCAGCCGAGCGTGTGCATCTGATCGATGAACTCACGTGCACGCTGAAGGTTCGCAATCGCTGCGGTCTCGGTGATCTCGTAGCAAATACTCTCCGGCGATACGCCGAACTCGTCCAGCTGCTCGTGCACGTACGATATGAAATGATCCGAGCTGAGCGTGATGCCGGACAGATTTATCGCCACCAGGATGGGAGGCCCGTCATGCAGTGCGAGCATGCGGAACGACTCGCGCACGACCCATCGGTCGAGTGCCGGCATCAGGTTGTACCGCTCAGCGGCCGGGATGAAACTGTCGGGTAGAACGAGGCCGCCGTCTTCGTCCAACATGCGCACCAGGATTTCATAGTGCTGGCGCGCTTTGCGTCGCGGTGACATGCGCTCGATTTTCTGCCGATGCAACTCGAACCGTCCGTCCTCCAGCGCCTTCGTGATCCGCGAAACCCAGGTCATCTCGCCCTGTCGCGCGGCCAGCTCCTGGTCGCCCTCCCGGTAAACGACGACACGGTTGCGGCCCTTGTCCTTCGCCGCATAACACGCGCTGTCCGCAGCGCTGAACAGCGAGGCGACGCTGTCGGAGCGCTGCGTGATCTCGACGAGACCGATGCTTGCGCCGATTGAAAATGTCTTGTCGTCCCATACAAAGCGGAATTCATTGATCGTACCGATGACTTTCTCGGCGATTGCCAGCGCCTGGTCGGGTACGCAGTCGACAAGCAGCAGCCCGAATTCGTCGCCGCCCAGCCGCGCGAGCGTGTCGGCCTCGCGGACGGTTGCGGCAAGCAGCCCTGTGAGCTGCCGCAATAACTGGTCGCCGGCCTGGTGGCCGCAGGTGTCGTTGACGACCTTGAACTGGTCCAGGTCGATGTACAACAGCGCATGCTGGCGGTGGCCGCGCCGGTTGAAGAGCAATCGCGCGACGCGCTCCTCGAATTCGTGCCTGTTGACGAGCCCGGTCAGCGCATCGTGGGTCGCTTGCCACGCCATTTCGCTGGTGATGCGCTTGCGCTCAGTGATGTCGCTCATCGAACCGAGCATCCGGTGCACAACACCTTCTGCATTGCGCAGGAAGATTCCATTTTCGTCGATGTAGACCCAGCCACCGCTCTTGCGGCGCATCCGGTACTCTGCGTGGTAAGGCCCTGCCTTTTCGCGGGACTCGTCGAGCAGGCGCAGCACCAGTTCGCGGTCGTCCGGGTGGATCATGTCAGCCCAGGCGTTGACATCCACCTGCTGGAACTCATCGAAGGTGTGGCCGGTAATCTTGCGAATCGCACCTGACCACGCAACTTTCCCGGTCGTCACATCGTAGTCATACACAAGCTGGCCGGTCTGTTCCGCGACGAGGCGATGCCGTTCTTCGCTCTCGCGCAGGACGAGCTCCGACTCGATGCGCTCACCGATGTCGCGGTAGATGCCGTACACGCCGACCTGGTCGTCGTGCAGCTTGACGGGAACGCCGAGGATCGAAACATGTACCAGTGTGCCGTCCTTGCGGCGCCTTACCGACTCGGCATGCACCGCCTGCTCGTCGAGGACCCGCCGCGACAGCGCCGAGGCCTCCCTGCGCAGGTTTTCAGGAAGGATGCGCTCGTTCAACTTGCGGCCGCGCAATTCGTCGACGGTGTACTGAAACATCGTCTGGAACGCACGGTTTGCATCGACGATGCGGTCTTCATTGTTGAGGATTACGATGCCTTCCGGTGAACCATCGAACAACTGTTGGAAGTAGCTCTTCTGCACGCTGAGGGCCTTCGCGGTGCGCTCGTGCCTCGCCAGATGGATCATCAGGTACCAAATCAGGAGTGCTATCGCGACGGTAATCGACGCGAGCGCAATCAGCGACGAGTACGCATGCCGGTAGAACTCGGACAGCACTTCGTCGCGCTGCGCGGCCGCGACGATGCGGATTGGATACGCGTCCAGAGCGCGGTGCGCGACCAGGTCAATCACGCCATTGGCCGGATCCGTGGTCTGCAACGTTGCGCCCCGCCCGCTCGCGACGATCGCTTCATATGTGGGATGACCGGCCAGAGACGTGCCGGGCGCGCGCCGGGCGACCGGCGCACGGACCAGCAGCATGCCGTCGTCGCGCACCATTAACACGGTGCCGCGGGCGCCGAAACGGACGGCCTCGTAGAACTGCGTGAAATACGCGGGGTCGACGAAAGCAATGACCGCCCCGGCATAACCGCCGTCGGGGTCGCGTACCCGGCGGCTCAGGGTCAACGCGTTGGCGGTTCCAAACGGAAGTTGGTCTGGCAGGTCGACGAGCAGGCCGTCCGCGAACGGTGGATTCTGGAGTCCAGCGACGCACGCGCAGTGAGACATGTCGGCACCGTCGAGGTCGTGGTCCAACGAGTCAAATATGACGCGGCCATCCGGGTCGACGACCGCGAGCGCCAGGACATGGGGAATCAGGCGCGCGCCGCGGACCAGCGCGGCCTCAATATCGGTGCGCCCAGGCTCGTCCTCCAGCGACTCGACGATATTGATCAATACCAGGTCGGTACCCTGCAGCGTCCTTACTGCATGCTCCTCGAGGGTGCGCGCCATACCGACCAAGTGGCGGAATGCCTCGTCGATGCGCTGCGTCCATTCGCGACGCAGGTCGGCAGTGGTGAGGACGCCCATGGCCATCACCACCACTACGCCGAGCACAATCAGCCAACGCCGCATCGGCACGCTAGGTCCCCATCCCGTTGATTAAGCGAAGGGCCCGCTGCCTGCAAACCCACGGCCTGATGATAGCAAGCCCTCGGCCCTACGGCACTTATCGGCGATTCCAGGTCGGTTTGCTACACTCATCGCCCATGAACCTAATGCATGTTTATGCGCGATGGGTGGTGGTGGCGGGGGTCGCGGCGTACGCAGCGGCAGCCGGCGCAGCGCCGCCTCCGATTGAGGACTTGATGCGCTTCCCGCAGTTCCGGGAGGTGCAGTTATCGCCGAGCGGCGAGTACCTCGCTGCCACTGTGCCCGATGGCGATCAGACCGGCGTGGTTATCCTCGACCTGCGTGACCCTGAGAATGTTCACATCTCGGCCGGGATCCGCGTCAACCAGTTCGAGAATGCCGCGTCACTCAGCTGGGCGAACGACAATCGCCTTATTTTCACTTCGGAAAGGCAGGAAGGGACGCTCGCACGTCCGCTGCCGACCGGGCGGATTTATGCAATTAATGCCGATGGCACCCGCGGCGGTCAGATTTACGGCAGCCGCGGCGATATGTCGATGTTCCGCTTCGCGAATATCATCCACCGGCTGCCGGCCGACCCGAATCATGTACTGATCACCGACTGGGCCCCCGGCCGCGGGGGCCGCCCGCTCGCGCGGCGCCTGAACGTGTTGGCGCAGGACCGGACGATAAACGAAGCAATCTCCCCGCTCGAGCGCGGCATCCTGGTCGCGGATCAGCAGGGCCGGGTGCGCGCGGCGATGGGCGAGGACGACCAGCTTCGCCAGCGCATCGCTTGGCGGGTCCCCGGTGGCGACGATTCGGCATGGCAGACTTTCGAGAATCCGCTCGGCGGCGACATTCGAGCGCTTGCTTTCGACGCGTCCGGCGACTATGTCTACGCGCTGTCCCGCAACAGCAATGACCTCGGCTTGTTCCGCATTGAACTCGCAACCGGTGAGTTCGAGAAGCTACTCGGCGACGATACCTTCGAGCCGACCTCGTACGTCTGGGACCGTTCGCGCACCGAGGTGCTGGGCGCGGTGTTTGCGACACCAATTCCGGAGATCCGCTACTCCCGCCCGGACCACCCGGACGCGCGCATGTACCAGGCGCTGGTTGCAGCCTTCCCGACTTACCAAATCGGGGTAGGCAATGTGACTGACGATGGGCGCTTCGGCGTGCTGCGCGCCGCCAGCGACCGCGAGCCGGGCATTTTTCTTTCTGTCGATGCCGAGACGATGCGCGTTGACGAGCTCGTCCCGGTCATGCCATGGCTGGACCCGGACGAACTGGCCGGCACGAGACCGGTCAGCTTCGCCGCACGCGACGGACTGGAGATTCATGGCTACCTGACGCTGCCGCCCGGCAGCGACGGTCGCGACATGCCCCTGGTCGTCGAGGTCCACGGCGGCCCATACGGCCCGTACGACCGATGGACCTTCGACCCGTGGGTGCAGGCGATGGCGACGCGCGGGTACGCGGTGCTGCGCATCAATTTTCGCGGCTCGGGCGGCCGCGGCGCGCAATTCGAGCGCAACGCTTACCAGCAATGGGGCACCGCGATGCAGGACGACATCACCGACGGCACGCGCTGGGCAATCGAACAGGGCATTGCACACCCGGAGCGCATCTGCATCTCGGGCGCGAGTTACGGTGGTTTTGCGGTGCTGTCCGGCATCACGCGTGAACCGGACCTGTACCGCTGCGGATTCGCATTCGTCGGCGTGTACGACCTCGACCTGATCCGACGCACCGGCAACATCCCGCGCAGCGCTGGGGGCCGCGAGTTCCTCCGCCAGGCGGTGGGTACAGACGATGCCGACCTGCACGCGCGCTCGCCGATTAACTTTGTAGACCGAATCAAGGCCGAGCTATTCGTCGCGCACGGTGCCGCGGACAAACAGGCGGATGCGAGCCACTACCACGCGCTGGTGCGCGCACTCGAAGCAGCTGACATTCCGCACGAACAGATGCTGGTATCCCGTGAGGGGCACGGATTCTACCTGCTCGAAAACCGCGTTGCGCTCTACACGCGGGCGCTTGCCCTGTTCGAGCGGACGATCGGGGCGGGCTGGTCGCCGCGGGAATAACTCCATGATAGAAACGATCACTTCGATTAACGCTTGGGTCAACGGGATAGTCTGGGGCCCACCGTTCATGGTGCTGCTCGCCGGCACCGGCCTGTACCTGACGATCCGCCTCGGCTTTTTCCAGTTCACGCACCTTCGCTATGCCTGGCGCCACAGCTTCGGCCGCCTGTTCGGGCGTGGCCCGGTCGAGGACGACGGCGCGATTACACCCTTCCAGGCGGTCGCGTCGGCGATGGCCGCGACGATCGGCGTCGGCAACATCGCCGGTGTTGCGACTGCGATCGCGCTCGGCGGCCCTGGCGCAATCTTCTGGATGTGGATGGTGGCGCTGGTCGGCATGGCGACCAAGATGACCGAAGCGACGCTCGGCCTGAAATTCCGGAAGGTCGATGCGGACGGCCGTGTGTCGGGCGGCGTATTTTATTACATCGAGAACGGACTTGGTCCGCGCTGGAGATGGTTGGCCCTGCTGTACGCGTTCTTCGCAGGGCTCGCAGCGTTCGGCATCGGCAACATGGTGCAATCGAATACCGTCGCGCACGCGCTCTCCACCGGCTTCGGCGTACCCGCGTGGGTGACCGGCGTGCTGGCCGTCATCCTGGTCGGCATCGTCACGCTCGGCGGCATCAGCCGCATCGCCAAGACCGCCGAGAAGGTGGTGCCGGTCATGGCGCTCGCGTACATCGCGGGTTCAATCGTCATCCTCGCGCTGCATGCCGACGCGATTCCAGCAGCGTTCGCAACGATCTTCACGCACGCATTCAACCCGGCACCGGCGGTCGGCGGCTTCGCCGGCGCAGCAGTCGCCGAGGCAATCCGCTATGGCGTCGCGCGCGGCATCTTCTCGAACGAAGCGGGGCTCGGCTCCGCGTCTATCGTGCACGCGCAGGCGCGGAACACGCCGTTTGCACAGGGCTTCTGGGGTATTTGGGAAGTGTTCATCGACACGTTAGTCGTGTGCACGATGACCGCATTGGTAATCCTAGTGACGGGCGTGTGGCAAACCGGCATGACCGGCGCCGAACTGACCAGCAGCGCGTTCTCGCAGGGCTTGCCCGGCCCCGGCGGCTATGTCGTGCTGATATCAATCGTGTTCTTCGCATACACGACGATGCTTACCTGGAACTTCTACGGGGAGAAGAGCTGGGAGTACCTGTTCGGTCGCGGCGTGATTGTGCCGTACCGGCTTGTATTCCTCGGGTTCGTTTTTGTCGGCGCGGTCGGTGGTCTCGAGCTTGTCTGGGACGTCGCCGACACCTTCAACGGGCTGATGGCGGCGCCGAACCTGCTCGCGTTGATTCTGCTCGCGGGCGTAATGGCGCGGGAGAAACGCGACTGGTTCGCGAGCCAGAAGTGACGCGCACCGAAGTAAGGACCGCCGACGGCCACCGGCTGGAAGCGAGTCGCTACGCGCCGGCCGGTAACGCACGCGCGGTCATACTGATTGCACCCGCGATGGGCGCTGCGCAACGCTATTACGCGCCATTCGCAAGCTGGCTCGCTGCGCAGGGATACCTCGTCATCACGTTCGACCACCGCGGCATCGGCGCATCGGCGCCCCGCTCGCTGCGCGGCTTCGATGCATCGCTCACCGACTGGGTGACGCACGATCTCGCGGCGGTGCTCGATTTTGCTGCTACCGAAGCGCGCGGGCGGGACCTGGTGTGGCTCGGACACAGCCTCGGCGCGCAGGTTCTGCCGATGGTGCCGAATGCCAGCCTGGTCACGCGGATGGTGATGGTTGCAACCGGCAACGGGTACTGGCGGTTGCACGACTTACCGATGAAGTTGCGCGCGGGGCTGCTCTGGTTCGGCATCGCTCCGCTGGTCGTGCCGTTGGCCGGCCATTTCCCGGGCAAGGCGCTCGGCGTCGTCGGCGACCTTCCGGCCGGCGTCATCCGGCAGTGGCGCCGCTGGTGCCTGCACCCACGCTACTGCGTCGGGGTCGAGCGCGCGGACGCCGCTTACAACGCATTCATAAAGCCGGTGACCGCGCTCTCGTTTACAGACGACGAGTTCATGTCCGCGCGCAACACTGACTCGCTATATGCGTTGTTCCGGAACGCGCCGATTGATGCCGCGCGTATCGCGCCGTCCGACGCCGGCTTACCACGCATCGGCCATTTTGGTTTCTTCAGGAAGGAATCCGAGGCCTCGCTTTGGCCACGAATCCTTCCGGCGCTGGCCACGCCCTCTTGAGCTGCGGCGGGCAGCGGCCTAAAGTGACCGTATGCCGCACCCAGTCCTTCAGCAACTTTACGATGACCACGGGAATTTCCGGCGCCTCATGGCGTTGTTGACCGAGGAACTCGCGTCAACTGCCGACCCCGGGGTTCTGCGCGGCGTGATGAATTACATGGTCCACTACGCCGACCAGTTCCACCATCCGCTTGAGGACCTCCTGTTCGCACGCCTCCAGAGGAAGGACCCGTCGGTGGCTGCGTCTATCGAGAAGCTGGAACAGGAGCACGCCGATATCGGCAAGGCGGGCGCGAGTCTGCTGGCCCTGTTCACGCGCGAAGATGCTTTGACGAAGAGCGAAGTCGAGAAGGCGACGGTGCTTGCGCGCGAGTACATCGACGGCTTGAACCGGCACCGCGAGCTCGAAGAGCGCACGGTGTTCCCGCTCGCAAATATAGTGCTAGAAACGCGCGACTTCGAAGCGGTCCGGACGGAAATCAAGTGGCAGACGGATCCGGTGTTCGGCCCCGCCGCAGCGGCGGGCTACCTGATGGTGCTCGAGCGACTGCTCCGCCACTAAATCTTACGGAACACCAGCGTCGCGTTGGTGCCGCCGAAGCCAAAGCTGTTCGACATCACCGTGGAGAGTTTCGCATCATGCGTCTCGCGCACGATTGGGAAGCCCTCGGCCACGGGGTCGAGGTTCTCGATGTTCGCCGAGGCTGCGATGAACCCATGCTCCATCATCAGCAGCGAGAAAATCGCTTCGTGTACACCCGCTGCGCCGAGCGAATGCCCGGTGAGTGATTTCGTCGACGCCAGCGGCGGCACTGTACCACCGAACACCGCGCGGACAGCCTCGAGCTCCTTCGCGTCGCCGACAGGCGTGCTGGTGCCGTGCGTGTTCAGGTAATCGACCGGGCCGCGCACCGATTCAAGGGCGTGCTGCATGCAGCGCGTCGCGCCCTCGCCGCTCGGCGCGACCATGTCGTGGCCGTCAGAAGTTGCGCCGTAACCGACAACCTCCGCGTAGATTTTCGCGCCGCGGCGTTTTGCGTGCTCATACTCCTCGAGCACGATGATGCCACCCCCACCGGATATGACGAAGCCGTCTCGGTCGCGGTCGTACGCACGTGACGCGCGCTCCGGCGAATCGTTGTACTTCGTCGACAGCGCACCCATCGCGTCGAACAGTGACGATAGGCTCCAGTGCAATTCTTCACCGCCGCCTGCGAATACGACATCCTGCTTGTTCCACTGGATCAACTCGGCACCATTGCCGATGCAATGCGCGCTGGTCGCGCACGCGGAACTAATGGAGTAGTTGACACCCTTGATGCGGAATGGCGTCGCAAGGCACGCGGTCGTGGTGCTGGCCATTGTCTTCGTGACGGCGTACGGCCCGATGCGCTTCACACCCTTTGCACGGAGCGTGTCGGCCGCCGCGACGACGCTCTCCGGCGAGCCTCCTCCGGTGCCAACGACCAACCCGGTACGGTCGTGCGAGACGACTTCATCGCCGAGGCCGGAGTCGGCTATAGCCTGCTGCATTGCAACGTGTGCGTACGCAGCCGCATCGCCCATGAACCGCAGCGCGCGCCGGTCGACCAGCGCCTCGGTGTCTGCGGTCATTGCACCGGACACTTGCGAGCGGAAGCCAAGGTCGCGGTATTCGTCGTTAAAGCGGATGCCGGATTTGCCCTCGCGCAGGCTCGCAATCGTTTCTGCGACGTCGTTGCCGATGCTGGAAACGGTACCGATGCCGGTGACGACCACGCGCCGCATCAGAAATCCTCAGTCGAGGTGAACAAGCCGACCTTGAGGTCGGTCGCGGTGTAAATCTCACGGCCGTCGACCAATACCCGGCCGTCGCCGACGCCCATGATCAACTTGCGGAGGATCACGCGCTTCATGTCGATATGATAGGTGACGCGCTTTGCATCGGGCAGCACCTGGCCGGAGAACTTGACCTCGCCGACGCCGAGTGCGCGACCACGCCCCGGGCCACCGGACCAAGCAAGAAAGAAGCCAGTCAGCTGCCACAGCGCGTCGAGGCCGAGGCAGCCCGGCATCACCGGGTCGCCCTTGAAGTGGCAGTCGAAGAACCAGAGGTCGGGGCGCACATCGAGTTCGGCGACGATTTCGCCCTTATCGTGGGTACCGCCGGCATCGGCGATGCGCGTGATGCGGTCGAACATCAGCATAGGAGGCGCAGGCAACCGCGCGTTGCCGGGGCCGAACATCTCGCCGTTGGCCGCGGCTAGCAGCGCCATTTTGTCGAGTGACTCGCTCCTCACAACTTCTCCTTGGTGCTGACGAAAAACAGTCGGTTACGCCAAGTCTTGCGGTGATCTGCGGGGCATGCGTGCCAGCAACAGGAGGATTTTTTCGAGTCCTGGTTTTGAAATCGGCTTGTTCAATACGGGCCTGTCGCGATAGGGGCCCGTCTTGGGACGTGCCAACCCGCGCCCGGTGACGAACGCGAACGGGAGGTCGCGCGCGGCAAGCCTTTCCACCACCGGGTGCACGTCCTGGCCGGCAATCTCAACGTCCAGCAATGCGGCATCGAAGTCACCCGTTTCAGCGAATACAATGGCGTCGGCGACAACGTTCGACACGTGCGCGACCTTGCATCCGAGCTCCTCAACGAGGTCGCGCAACAGCTGCGCGATGAGGTCGACATCCTCGACGACAAAAACCTTTAACCCTTGCAATTCATTCTTTTCCATAAGGCCATGTTACCCCTGCGTTCGGCGGGGGTCGAGCGACACGAGGACAGCCTCCAATGCTTTCCTGTCCACCGGTTTCCCGAGCGACGGATATTGCTCAAAATCCGGGTGTACCGACTGGTACCCGGTGAGGAACCCGAACGCGATGCCTCGGCCGGCGAGAACCTCGGCCACGGGATAGGCATCGGCACCCGTCAGATTGATGTCGAGTAGCGCGACGTCAACTGACGCGTTGGATGCAAACTCGATGGCAGCGTCAACACTCGTCATCGGCCCGACCACCTCGCACCCGAGGTCGGTGAGAATATCTTCCAGCAGCATGCCGACGAGTACCTCGTCCTCGACCAGCAACACGCGCAGACCGGCCGGCAAGCTCATTCGTCGTCATCCAACGGGGCGGTTAATTTGAAATGGATACCGGTAGGCAGGAACTTGAGCGAGACGTCGGCGCCCATTCCCGCGCGCAGCCCCTCTTCAATCAACCGTGACCCGAACCCGCGGTGCTCCGGTGTGCAGACCTTCGGCCCGCCGGACTCTTTCCAGTTGAAATGCAGGGTGCGGACCGCATCGGCGATTTCCAGTTTCCAGGAAACGGACACGCGCCCGCGCGGGGTGGACAGTGCGCCGTGTTTTGCTGCATTGGTCGCCAGTTCGTGGATACCCATGCCGAGGGCGAGCGCGCTCTTGCCCCCGAGGCGGACGGGCTCGCCGTCGATGGTGATATTTGCCGACTCGTACGGCTTGAGCTCACCTACCACCAGGTCCTGGAGCATGGCGCCCGTGCCGCCGGCCGCTGTCAACAAGTCATGGGTCCTGGCAAGCGCGATGATGCGCTGGTCGAACGCGTCGAGGAACCGTTTGACGGATTTCGAACTCTTACCAGTTTGGCGCGCGATCGATTGCACCGTCGCGAGCGTGTTCTTTACCCGATGGTCGAGCTCGGCCATCATGATGCTCCGGTGCTGCTCCAACTCGATTTGTTCGCTGTTGTCGCGCGCAATGATGGAGATGCCGTTGACCTCCCCGTCCACACCATAGACCGGCGACACCGTGACGACGACTTCCGCCACGGAACCATCCGGTCGGGGAAATGACATTTCCTTCTGTTCGACATGGTCCCCGGCCTTCGCCGCGTCGAAGATCCTGCGGGCATTCTCGATGCCTTCCGGCGACAGCAACTGTGGGAGCTGTTTGCCGATGACTGCGTCGGCCCCGTAACCGGTCAGGCGCTCCGCCCCCCTATTCCAATTGGTCACAATGCCGTCCCGGTCCAGCGCCAGCACCGCATCCCCGGTCGAAGCCACGATTGCCGCAAGGTGTGCCTGCGTTTCCTCCCGGGCCTTCCGCTCCGTGATTTCGGTGAAGCTCAACACCGCGCCGTCGACCGGGTTGGCGGGACTGCGGTAGGGCCGAATCCGCATCAGGTACACCTGGGTTGTACTGAAAACTTCACGCTCGATCCGCAAATTGTCTTCCAGCACGCTACGCACATCCATCGCGAGGTCGAGATTCTTGAGGCGGCATACCACTTCCGCAAGTGGCCGCCCGATATCCGAGTCCCGCAAATGGAAGATTTCCGTCGCCGACGGCGTGAATGTACGCACCGTCAAGTGCGCATCCAGGAACAGCGTCGCGCCACCGGTGTTCTCGAGGAAATTCTGCAGGTCGCTGTTGAGCTTGGCCGCAATGGCATTCTTGCTGGTGAGCTCGGCATTGACCGTTTGCAGCTCCTCGTTGAGCGACTGCATCTCTTCCTTCGAGACTTGCAGCTCCTCGACCGCCGCGCGCAGCTCCTCATTGACCGACTGCAGTTCCTGGTTCGTCGCCGTCAGGTCGGCATTCGCACGCTCGCCCTCGTCTACTGCGGCGCGTAGGCGCCCGCGCGTCGCCCGCAAGTCGCGCGCCACATCCGAATCATCATCATCATCACCGGTGGATACGGGCCCCATCTCATGGAAGCCGATGACGAAGTGCGTCGCCTCTCCGGCCTCCTGCGCGATCGGCTCGACGATCAGCCGTACCATCCCGCTTTCGCCATTCGCTTCGTACGGCACTGCGCTGCGCAGCACCTGCGCCTGGGTTTCACTCGCAACCCGGAGCGCGTCGCGGACCTCGGCACGCAATGAATGGTGAATGGTATCGAAAAGGTTATCGGACGCCGGGCCTTCGGTCGGCCCAAGAAACCGACCCGTGTGGCCGGAGAACCGGACGACCCGATTTTGAGAGTCGATGACGAGATACGCCGGTGAAAAACGCGCTGCAGCGCGCTGCACTGCGCTGTCGAGTGCGCTTCTTTTTTTGTGAGGTTGCCGGGCATCGGCGTCCCCCGAATCGAAGCGCGGGCGGACGGTCAGCATTCTCGGGGGTGAGTTCTGACGCTCTCGCCTGCGGTAAATGCGGTGGCGCTCGTCAAGCGCAGCGAAACAGTCTTCGTCCCGCGCAACCGACTCCGACGGGCCCAGGAACAGGAAGCCCCCCGCCCGTAGCGCAAAATGAAACATCGGGATGACGCGCTCCTGCAGCCCGGCCGCCAGATAAATGAGCAAATTCCGACAGGAAATGAGGTCGAGCCGCGAAAATGAGGGGTCGCGCAGGATACTGTGCTGTGAGAACACGCAGAGCTCGCGTATTTCCGGGACCACGGTGTAAGAGCCCCTGTCTTCCTCGAACCAGCGTCCGAGCTGCCTCGAGTTGAGCCCTTCGAGTTGTGCCCGGATGTATACACCCTTTCGTGCCATCCGAATCGCCGATTCGTCGATGTCGGTTGCGAAAATCGTAATGCGTGGCGGCTCGCGGCGGCCCGCGACCGCCTCGCGGAGAAGGATGGCAATCGAGTAAGCCTCTTCGCCGGTGGCGCAGCCGGGAACCCAGACCCTGATTTCCTGTTTCTTCACCAATTCCGGAATGACAATCCGGTCGAGGGCGGCGAACGCAACCGGATCACGGAAGAAACTCGTGACGCTGATGAGTAAATCGCGGAAAAGCAGCCCTACCTCTTCGCGATCATCACGCAGCTTCGCGATGTACGCGGTCGTATCGTGGATGCCGTGGAGTTGCATGCGCCGCTGTATGCGCCGCGCGATGGACCCCTCCTTGTACTGGCTGAAGTCGTGACCCAGTCGAAGGTCTATGATGCGGCAGATATCGGGGATATGCTTGAGCACATCGGCGCGCGCGCCGTCGTGTTTCTTGGACGGTTTCACCTCGGACAGATGCCGCTCGTAATCCAGCAAGCGTGCCGCGATTTCCGCGACCGGGAGCACGTGGTCGACCAGCCCAGTTTCGAACGCGCTCCAGGGCATTCCGGGTAGCGGCTCGGTGTCATGGACGCCCGCCTGAGCGAACGTGATGCCGCCGTAACTCTTCACCGCAGCGAGGCCAAGTGCGCCGTCGCTGCCGAAGCCCGACAGTATGATGGCCACTGCGTGCTCGCCGTATTCCTCTGCGAGCGACATCAGGAACGTGTCAATCGGCGCAGAGTCCACGCGAGGCCTGGTGACACGCAACCGGCTCCCGTCGACAGTCATCGTCGCGTCGGCTGGAATCACGTAAATGTGGTTTGCCGCCAGTTCCTGGCCATCGCTGGCGTCTACGACCGGCATCTCCGTCTCGGCCCCGATCAGCTCCGCGAGCGCACTCGGGTGCTTCGGCGACAGGTGCTGTACCAGCACGAAGGCCAATCCGCTGTCGGGTGGGATAGCACGAAAGAAATCCGTGTATGCGGTAAGCCCGCCCGCAGAAGCGCCAATGCCCGCCACCAGCCGCGGTCCGACTTGTTCAACGACTCGGTTCGAGTCAGACATCGTCGCACTCCCGAATCCACCGAGAGACAAGGAACTGGTGGCTATGGGTGGACTCGAACCACCGACCTCAGCATTATGAGTGCCGCGCTCTAACCAGCTGAGCTACATAGCCTACAGGAAAGGCCGGGAATTTTATCAGACATTGAAACGGAAGTGGACCACATCCCCTTCCGCCATCACATACTCCTTGCCCTCGAGCCGCCACCTGCCCGCATCGCGGGCACCGGCCTCGCCGCGGTAGCGGATGAAGTCATCGTAAGCGACGACCTCCGCCCGGATGAAACCCTTCTCGAAGTCGGTGTGGATGACCCCAGCGGCCTGCGGCGCCGTGGCACCGGTCTTCACGGTCCACGCGCGGACTTCCTTCGGGCCGACCGTGAAGTAGGTCTGCAAGCCCAGCAGCGCGTACGCACCACGGATCACGCGGTCGAGGCCCGGCTCCGAGACGCCGAGGTCCTTCAGGAACTCCAGTTTGTCGGCATCGTCGAGTTCCGCAATCTCCGCCTCAATCGCCGCGCACACCACCACGACTTCGGCGCCCTCGTCTGCAGCGTGCGTGCGCACGCGGTCAAGCAAAGGGTTGCCGTCAAAACCGTGTTCGTCGACGTTCGCGACATACAGCGTCGGTTTCGCGGTGAGCAGGTGGAGTTCACGCAGCAGCGCGCGCTCGTCGGCAGAGAGGTCGAGAGAGCGCACCGGACGGCCGGCGTCGAGCGCCTGCTTCGCGCGCTCGTACACGGCGACACGCGCGACCGACTCCTTGTTGCCGGACTTCGCCTGCTTGACCATGCGCTGTAGCGCGCGCTCGACCGAATCCATGTCTGCCAAAGCGAGCTCGGTATTGATGATCTCGATGTCGGACAGTGGGTCGACCGTTCCGGACACATGCACGACATCGTCGTCAATGAAACACCGGACCACGTGCATGATCGCGTCAACTTCACGGATGTGCGACAGGAATTTATTGCCGAGGCCCTCGCCCTGCGACGCGCCGGCGACCAAGCCGGCAATGTCGACGAACTCGATTGCGGTCGGAATCACTTTCTCGGGCTTTTGAATGTCTGCCAGCGCCTGCAGCCGCGGGTCGGGCACGCCGACAACGCCGACATTCGGCTCGATGGTGCAGAACGGGTAGTTCTCGGCCGCGATGCCAGCCTTGGTCAGCGCGTTGAAGAGCGTCGACTTGCCGACATTCGGCAGCCCCACAATTCCTGTTTGAATCGCCATGCGTTACCTGAATCGCGACCAGAGGGTCGCTCCTACATTAAATTTCATGCCCTGCGGTTCAAACGCTCCATCACCCGCTCGTCGCCGCGCTCATCAAAGAGGCGTGGCAGTTCATCGAGCGCCGCTGTAATCGCGTCGCGTATCGCTGCACCGTCTTCCTTCGATGGCTTCTTCAACACCCACTCCACCGGTTCACCACCCATTGCATCGCGCGGGTGGCCGATACCCAGACGTAAGCGGTAGAAGTCCGGGCCGATGTGCGCGGTGACATCCCGCAACCCGTTATGACCACCGTGCCCGCCGCCTTTCTTCAGGCGCACAGTGCCGGGGGTCAGGTCGAGCTCGTCGTGCGCGACCAGTACCTGTTGAGGCTCAATTTTGTAGAACTGCGCGAGTGCGCGCACGGCCTGGCCGCTGCGGTTCATGTACTGCATCGGCTTTAGCACGCGTACCGGCTGGTCGGCGATGCGGACCAGCGCAGTTTCGCCGTGGAAGTTTCTGTCCGTCGCGAAACCGCCATGCAGCTGGTCGACCAGCGCGTCAACAAACCAGAACCCGGCGTTGTGCCGGGTTCCGGTGTGCTCGGGACCGGGGTTGCCGAGCCCAACTATCAGCGCAGGGCCGGAGATTACTTCTTCTCCTCGGCCTCGTCCTCGCCCTCGCCCTCTTCTTCGCCTGCAACCTCAGGTGCCGCCGGCGCCTCCGGTGCAGCCGTGGACAGGTCTTCCTCGGAGCTGACGCGCGCATGGTGGATCGACACGACCGGCTGGTCGTGGTCCTTCACCTCGCCGTGCATCAGCGCGACGAGCTCAGTGCCTTCCGGCAGCTTCAGGTCGGTGAGATGTAGCGCGTCGCCAATTTCCATCGTGCCGCAATCGACCTCGATGAACTCAGGCAGGTCCTTCGGCAGACACTCGATTTCGACTTCGATCAAGTGATGCGATACGACGCCGCCGGCGGTCTTGACGCCCGGCGAGGTCTTCTCGTTCAGGAAGTGCAACGGAACGTGCACGCGCACTTCCTTGTCCGCCTGAACACGCAGCAAGTCGACGTGGACGATCTGCGCCTTCGCCGGGTGCCGCTGCATGTCCTTGAGGAGTGCCTGCACGTCTTTACCACCGAGTTTCACGGTAAGGATGTGCGAGTAGAACGCCTCGTGGGCGGTGTTCCGGAGCATCTCGTTATGGTCGAGCGAAATGGGTTCCGGGGTGGCGTCGCCGCCATAAATGATGCCGGGCACGCGGCCGGCGCGACGCAGGCGGCGGCTCGCACCCTTCCCCTGGTCGTCACGCTTTTCGGCGTTCAAGATGAAATCAGTAGCCATTTGTGTATCTCCATTTGCGTTGCACACCGACCCCGCGACCAGGGCCGGAAGAAAAAATCTATTAATCCATGTAAAGCGAGCTTACGGATTCCTCATCGGCAATCCGTCGCATCGTCTCCGCGAGAATCGCGGCGATGCCGAGCTGCCGAATGCGTCCACACGCTTGCGCCTCGGGGCGCAGCGGTATCGTGTCCGTCACCACCAACTCGTCGAGTACCGACGCTTCGATGTTGCGGATCGCCGGACCCGACAGCACCGGGTGCGTGATGTACGCGACGACGCGCGTCGCGCCCTCGTCCTTCAGTGCCTTCGCCGCGAGGCACATCGTGCCAGCGGTATCGACCATGTCGTCGATCATTACGCAGGTCCGGCCCTTGACCTGGCCGATGATGTTCATGACCTTCGCCTCGTTCGGGCGTGGGCGCCGCTTGTCGATGATTGCCAGGTCCGCGTCGTCCATCTGCTTCGCCAGGGCGCGGGCGCGGGCCACGCCGCCGATGTCCGGCGACACGATTACGAGGTCTTCGTACTTCTGGCGCCACAGGTCGCCCAGCAGCACCGGCGACGCGTACACGTTGTCGAGCGGGATGTCGAAGAACCCCTGAATCTGGTCGGCGTGCAGGTCGACCGTCAGCACGCGGTCAACGCCGGCGCCGACGAGCATGTTTGCGACCAGCTTCGCGGTAATCGGCACGCGCGCGGCGCGCGGGCGGCGGTCCTGCCGCGCGTACCCGAAGTACGGGACCACTGCGGTGATGCGGCCGGATGACGACCGGCGCATTGCGTCGACCATCACCAGCAACTCCATCAGGTTGTCGTTGGTCGGCGCGCAGGTCGACTGGACCAGGAACACGTCGCGGCCGCGCACGTTCTCCATGATCTCGACCATGATCTCGCCGTCGCTGAACTGCCCGACGTGCGCCTTCCCGAGCGCGAGTTTCAGATGGCCCGCGATGTCTTGCGCGAGCTGCGTACTCGCATTGCCCGCGAACACCACCATGTTGCTGTCAGCCATCACAACTCCAAATTAAAAGACTTGGTTGGGGCGCCAGGATTCGAACCTGGGAATGACGGGATCAAAACCCGTTGCCTTACCACTTGGCTACGCCCCAATAGGTGCGTACAGCGGCGACCGGTTCAGCCCGCGCGCAACCACGCCGCGCCAGCCATCCGGGAGCGCGTCGTACGCGGCTTCCGCCGAATCGCGCGCAGTGAATGTCCCGAACACGCAACCGCCGGTACCCGTCAGGCGCCCCCCACCGTGACCGGCGAGCCAGTCCAGCGCCGCCGCCACCTCCGGGTAGCGCGCCCGTACCACCGGCTCGAAATCGTTGCGTCCACCACCAGAAACAAAGTCGGATATTGTCAGGCGCGGGGAATCCCGTGTCAATTCAGGTGCCTGGAAAACGGCGTCAGTCGGGACGCTGATGCCCGGGTCCACGAGCAGATACCACGGCTCGGGCAGCTCGATAGGGACCAGCCGGTCCCCGACGCCTTCAGCCCATGCCGCGTACCCGTGTACGAAAACGGGCACATCCGCGCCGAGCGTCAGGCCCAGCGCCGCGAGGCGGCCGACCGACCAGCCGAGGCCCCACATCCGGTTCAGGGTGACGAGCGTCGTCGCCGCGTCCGAACTGCCACCGCCCAGGCCACCGCCCGCCGGGATCGATTTGCGCACTTCGATCGTCATCCCGCGGCTGTTACCGGCGGCTTCGCGCAACGCAAAAGCAGCGCGTACGGCCAGGTCGTCGGCAGGCGCGACGTCCGGAAGGCCGCCGACGCGCTCGATACGGTCGTCGTCTCGCGGTGTGAACCGCAGCAAGTCGCACAAGTCGACGAACTGGAACACGGTCTGCAGGTCGTGATAACCGTCGTCTCGGCGCCCGGTCACGTGGAGGAAGAGGTTCAGTTTCGCCGGCGCAAGCGCCTCAACGGTTTTCATTCGCATTCATCCGGCGTCCACGAGTCGACCACCACGCGGACGCGGGTGCCGTTGCGGACCGCCACGACGAGTGCCGGTATTTGGATGCCGGCGTGCGTCGTATAGCGAGGGTACGAAACCGCCCATTCGGATTGCAGAAAATTTGTCGCGCGCCCGGCTGCGTCCAGTTCGAGCGCCGCGTACGGGGCGTCCGGTGCGGGCAGGCCCACCACCCACCAGCGCAACGATTCGACCGGTAAAGGCGCACCCAGCAAGTGCTCGAGTTCGGCCTCAAGGTCGTCCGCGTGAAAATCGGTGCCGTCGGTGCCGCGAACGCGCATCTCACCGGGCAGCCCGCTGATGCGCAGCGTGCCCGCGCCGAGCGGCGCGATGAAGCGCAAGTCGAATGCATCCGCGCACTGCGCCCAATGCACGGCGCCATTCCAGCCGCGCCCTCCGGCCGCCAGCGCGCCACGACCGCGCAGCGTCCAACCGGCCAGTCCGGCCAGGCTCTCGGAGCGCAATTCGAATGCCTCGGGGGGCGGAAGCGCACCGGGTACCGGCGGCGTTTCGCGGGGGAGTGTTTGGCAGCCGGCGAGCGCGACGACCACGATCGCCGTCGCCACGCGGCACCCGGTCATCGTACGAGCCGGTCCAGGGTCTCGACCAGCACCGGGTGGTCGGGCTGCAGTCCTGCGGCACGCTCCCAAACAGCGTGCGCGGCTTCGCGCAGTTCCTGGCGCCACAGCACCTCGCCGAGGTGCGCGCCGATTTCCGCGTCGGGTTGCAGCGACCACGCGCGCTCGAGCCAGACGCGCGCGTTCTCAAGGTCACCGAGCCGGTACAGCACCCAACCCATGCTGTCGAGGAACGCGGCGTTGTCCGGCTCTTGGGTCAGCGCCTGGGCAATCAACGCGCGCGCTTCCTCCCACGACTGCGGCGGGCCCCGGTCGGCAAGCACATAGCCGAGCGCGTTCTGCGCTTCCGCGCTTCCGGGTTGCAGTGCGTTCACGCGGCGCAGGTCGGCGATCGCGGCATCGACGCGACCCGAGCGCTCATGGTGTAGCGCGCGTGCGTAGAGAACTTCGATATCGCCTGGAAGCATGTCGAGCGCGTGGTTATAGATTGCGAGCGCACCCGCCTCATCGCCTGCGCGGGCAAGCCAGCCCGCCTCGATGCGGAATAGGCGCGCGCGCTCATCGGGAAAGTCCCGGTGCAGGTGTTCGAGACGCGCCCGTGCGTCGTCCGTCTGCCCGAGCTGCATCAGCATGTGAGCGGCCTTGATGCGCGCGTTCAGCAAGTTGTCGCCCCACTCAACCTGGTCGAACCATTCGAGCGCCGCACGCAGGTCGCCGCGTTGCTCGTGGATGCCACCCAGGTAGTAAGGGATGTCCCAGCGGCGCATCGGGTCGGCGAGCAACGCTTCGAAGTGCGGCTCCGCCGCATCGAGTTCGCCCATCTGCATCAACAGGACGGCCAGCGCCCAACGCGCGTCGGTGTACGCGGGCACCGTTGCGACCACCTGTTCGAGCTCGAACAGCGCCTCCGTGTTCTGCTCGGCAGCGAGGTACAGTCCGGCCAGCGCGAAACGCAGCGTCGGGTCATTCGGGTGTTCGGCAACGGTGGCGCGCATCAGTGCCAGGCCACGCTCGGACTCGCCGGTCAACGCGAGCACGCGTGCCTCGAGCACTGCCGCCTGCGTGGACTCCGGTTCGAGCACGCGCGCGCGCTGCGCAGCATGGCGCGCAACCGCGGTCTCTTGCGCCCGTAGCGCGAGCAGTCCGAGCACTTGCCACGCCGCCGGATGGTCGTGCTGCGCGGCGACCCGCTGCATGACAGTCGCGGCCGCTTTGCGGTCAGGCTCGTCCACCAGAATCCGCCCGAGCGACTGGAATGCCTCTGCAGACGGCCCGCCCCACGCGTCGAGCAATGCCGCCACGCGCCGCTGCGCGAGTGCCTGATCGCCGTTACGGAGCGCGATTACCACCTCGACTTCCAGCGGTCCGGTCGCACCCGGTTCAAGTTCGCGCCAGCGTTGCGCAGCGGCTGCGGCGTCGGTAGTGCGTTCGAGGTGCAGCGACAGCTGGACCGCACGTTCGGCAATACCCGGGTCGTCGCTTAACTGGGTCGCACGCAGGTATTCATCGGCTGCCGCGCCCAGTTCGTTGCGCGAAAGCGCAATCTCGCCTAGCAACAAGCGGTAATTGAGCTCAGCCTCAGGCGTGCTGAACTGCTGCTCGGACGACAGCGTATCCGCCGCGGGTACGCGGGGCCCGGCGGCGCAGGCCGCGAGCAACAGAGAAACGGAGAGTACGCCGCTAATTCGCCAAATCATCGCTCAAATGATATCGCAGCTTGCACCGCTCCCACCCTTAACGGACAATCCTCACCCGTCCATGTCGATTTTTGTCTTAGGAATCAACCACAAGACTGCGCCCGTCGAAATCCGCGAGCAGCTGGCGTTCAATGCCGTGTCGATTCCGGCCGCGCTGGCCGAACTGCGCGCGCACGCAGGCGTCGATGAGGCGGCGATTGTGTCGACCTGTAACCGCACCGAGGTGTGGTTTGCGGCGGGTCACGACGAACTACCCGCTGTGCGGAGCTGGCTCGCCGCGCGGCGCGCACTCGACAACGATGCAGTGGACGCGTGCCTGTACGCACACACCGACGACGCAGCGGTCCGGCACCTCTTCCGCGTCGCCTGCGGGCTCGACTCGCTGGTACTCGGCGAACCGCAAATCCTCGGTCAGTTGAAGCACGCATACCGAGATGCCGTTGAAGCCGGCGCGGCGGGGCCAGTGCTGTCGCGCGCATTCCAACACTCATTCAGCGTCGCGAAGCAGGTACGCACCGACACCGGCATCGGTGCGAGCCCGGTCTCCGTCGCGTTTGCCGTGGTCAGCCTCGCGCGGCAAATATTCGCGAACTTCAACAACCACACCGCGCTGCTGATTGGTGCCGGCGATACGATAGAGCTGACCGCGCGCCACCTGCGCGCGCAGGGTATAGGCAGGCTGCTGATTGCGAACCGCAGCATCGAACGCGCGGCGGAGCTCGCCGCGCGGTTCAACGGCATTGCATTTGCGCTTGATGAACTCGACCAGCACCTCGTGCAAGCCGACATGATTGTAAGTGCGACCGCGAGCCCTGTGCCGGTGCTGACGCGCGCGCAAGTCGGCAAAGCACTCGCACAACGCCGCCACCGACCCGTCTTCATAGCAGACGTCGCAGTGCCCCGGGACGTCGAGTCGGCGGTGGGGGATTTCGAGGACGTTTACCTGTACACGGTCGATGACCTCTCGAACGTGATTGACGAGAGCCTGCGCTCTCGCCGTGAAGCGGCCGACGAGGCGGAACAGATTATCGAACTCTCAGTCGCGCAATTCGCCGGCGCGCTGCGGACCCTCGACGCGGTCGACACAATCCGCGACCTGCGCGACCGCGCCGGCCGCACGCGGGACGATGCGGTCGACGAGGCGGCGCGCCTGCTGGCGTCCGGCGAGCGGCCCGAGTTTGTGCTGCACTGGCTTGGGCACACGCTCACCAACCGGCTGCTGCACCAGCCGACCGTGCGCATGCGCGACGCGGGCTTCGAGGGGGACCGCGAGGCGCTCGCAAACGCGCGCCGCCTGCTCGGCCTCGAAGACGACACCGGCGCATGAAGGACTCGATCCGCACGAAGCTGGACCAGCTCGAGGCGCGCTTCGAGGAACTCTCCGCGCTGCTCGGCGATGCAGAGACCATCGCCGACCAGGACAGGTTCCGCGCGTATTCACAGGAGTACTCCCGGCTGCAGCCGGTGCTCGACGCCTATAGCGCGTGGCGCGCGGCAGACGCCGAAGTTGAGGCCGCGCGGCAGATGCTGCGCGACCCGGATTCCGAGGTTCGCGGCATGGCCGACGAGGAACTCGGGACGGCGCTCGCCCGCCAGCAGGAACTTGCGGACAGGCTGCAGGTACTGCTCCTGCCACGCGACCCGCACGACGAATCGAACATCTTTCTGGAAATCCGTGCCGGCGCCGGCGGCGACGAGGCCGCGCTGTTTGCCGGCGTGCTGTTCCGCATGTACACGCGGTACGCGGAACGGCAGCGCTGGCAGGTGGAGGTGTTGAGCGAGCACGAGGGCGAGCACGGCGGCTACCGTGAGGTGATTGCGCGCATCGTCGGCCACGGCGCATATTCGAAACTGAAGTTCGAGTCCGGTACGCACCGCGTGCAACGCGTGCCGGCTACCGAGGCACAGGGGCGCATCCACACTTCGACCGCGACGGTAGCCGTGCTGCCGGAAATTCCGGAAGTCGAAGCCGTCGCGATCAACCCGGCCGACTTGCGAATCGATACCTACCGTTCGTCCGGCGCCGGCGGCCAGCACGTGAACAAGACCGACTCGGCGATCCGTATCACACACCTGCCGTCGGGCATCGTCGTCGAGTGCCAGGACGAACGCTCGCAGCACAAGAACCGGGCGCGCGCGATGTCGCTGCTGGCCGCGCGCTTGTTGGCCGGCGAACGGGAGAAACAGACGACGGCGCGGGCGGAAGAACGGCGGCTACAGGTCGGGACCGGCGACCGGTCTGAACGGATCCGGACTTACAATTTCCCGCAGGGGCGTGTCACCGACCACCGCGTCAACCTGACCCTGCACCAGATCGATGCGATTACCGACGGCGACCTCGACCCGGTGATTGGCCCGCTGCTGGCGGAATACCAAGCGGATTTGCTGGCGAACCTCGCGGAAGGCTGACCGAAATCGCGGCCAGAGGGCCGCTCCTACAAAAATCGCGGTGCGGAGGGCCGCTCCTACATTAAAGCTGTAGGGCGTGAGCCAGGTCGGCCTTCAGGTCGGCTAAATCCTCGATACCGACCGACAGCCGGATCAGCGTGTCGGTGATCCCGAGCTCGGCGCGCACCTCGGGCGGCACCGATGCGTGCGTCATGATCGCCGGGTGGTTAACCAGGCTCTCGACGCCGCCGAGGCTCTCGGCAAGCGCGAACACCTCGAAGCGCTCGAGCACCGTCCGCGCGTCGCCTGCGGTTCCGTCGACTACAAAACTGATCATACCGCCGAAGCCATGCATCTGCTTTTTCGCCAACGCGTGCTGCGGGTGCGATGCGAGCCCAGGGTAGATGACTTTCTGCACGCGCTTGCGCCCGTCCAGCCACTCGGCAAGTGCCAGCGCGTTCGCGCAATGGCGTTCCATCCGCAGGCCGAGCGTTTTCAGCCCGCGCAGCGCGAGGAAGCTGTCGAACGGCCCTTGGATTCCACCGATCGAGTTCTGCAGGAAGTACAACTTCTCGGCAAGCGCGTCGTCGCCGGTGACCAGAACGCCGCCGACCATGTCGGAGTGGCCGTTCAAATACTTCGTCGTCGAGTGCATCACAACATCGAAGCCGTACTCGAGCGGCCGTTGCACGAACGGCGTCGCAAAAGTGTTGTCGCAAACGGCGGTGATGCCATGCTTGCGCGCAATCGCACCGACCGCGGCGAGGTCGACCAGCTTCAGCATCGGGTTGGTCGGCGTTTCGACCCAGATCAACTTGGTCTCAGGGGTGATTGCGCGCTCTACGGCCGCCGCATCGCTCATGTCTATGTACGAGAACTTCAGGCCGGCGGAGCGCTCCCGCACGCGCGTGAACAGGCGACGCGTGCCGCCGTACAGGTCGTCGGTCGCGACGACATGCGCACCGCTGTCGAGCATGTCGAGCAGGGTCGCGGTCGCGGCGAGACCCGACGCGAACGCGAGCCCGTGCGTGCCGCCTTCGAGGTCCGCGATGCAGCGCTCGAATGCGCCGCGCGTCGGGTTGTGGGTGCGCGAGTACTCGTAGCCCTTGTGGTCCCCCGGGCTGCGTTGCACATAGGTTGAAGTCGCGTAGATCGGCGGCATGATCGCGCCGGTGGTCGGGTCCGGTGCCTGCCCGGCGTGTATCGCGCGCGTCGAGAAGCCACTGCCCTTCTTCATGCGGCGCCCCGGTGCGCGCGCATCGCGAGCCAGTCGCCGCGCGTGACGAGGCCGTAGAACTCGCCGTCGTGCATGATGACGACCGCGAACTCGTCGTCGAGAAGTTTTTCGAGCTGCTGCGGGGCGGCCTGCGAATCGATGACCGGATTGCCGGCGCGCATGCCGTCCGCGACCGGTGCCGACAAATCAGCGCCGCCGCGCAACGCATACATGATCGAGCGCTCGTCTATCATGCCCGCGAAGTTTCCGCCCTCGAGCACCGGCAGCTGCGACAGGCCATTTTCGCGCATGCGCACCCGTGCCGTCGCCAGCGGTTCGGTGATGCCGACGCACACGGTCACGCGGCCAGCATGCGGGCGTGCGACGAAGTCGCGCAGGTCACCGTCGGTTTGCGGCTCGAGGAACCCGCGGTCCACCATCCAGAAATCGTTGAACATTTTCGACAGGTACTTGTTGCCGGTGTCGCAGAGCAGCGTCACGACCTTCTTCGGCTCCGTCTGCTCTCGGCAGTAGCGCAACGCGGCGGCGAGCAGCGTTCCCGACGACGAACCGGCGAGCAGGCCCTCTTTCAACAGCAGCTCACGCACGGTCAACAACGCCTCCGTGTCGGGAATCGTGTAACCCTTGCGCACGCGCTCGAGTTCGCACACGTCGGGGATGAAGTCCTCGCCGATGCCCTCGACGACCCAGCTGCCTGCTTTGCCGTACTCGCCGGTGCGGATGAATTCATTGACGATCGACCCCTCGGGGTCGGCGAGCACGACTTCGACATGCGGCGCGACCTTGCCGAAGAAGCGCGAGAAGCCGGTGATCGTGCCGCCCGAACCGACGCCCGCTACCACCGCATCGAGGTCATGCTCCATCTGCTCCCAGATCTCGGGGGCGGTGGTCTCCTCGTGTGCGCGCGGGTTGTCCGGGTTGCTGAACTGGTTGATGAAGAAGCCGCCGCGTTCCTCGGCGATGCGTGCCGCGACTTCCTGATAGTAATCGGGGTGGCCCTTCGCGACATCGGAACGCGCCATGATGACTTCGGCGCCCATCGCCTTCAGATTGAACACCTTCTCCTGGCTCATCTTGTCCGGCATCACGATGACCATCTTGTAACCCTTCTGGGCGGCGACCAGTGCAAGGCTGATACCGGTGTTGCCGGCAGTCGCCTCGACCAGCGTATCGCCCGGCTTGATCTTGCCCGCCTGCTCGGCGCCCTCGATCATCGCGAGCCCAATGCGGTCCTTGATTGAGCCGCCGGGATTTGCGAACTCGAGCTTCACGAAGAGGCGGCATTTGCCGGTATCGAGGTGGGTCAACTCGATCATCGGCGTCTGGCCGATCAGCTCGAGCACGTTGCGGTACACGGACATCGGAGTTACCCCGGCGTATGATTTCGAAATGACGAGGCATTATGGCTGAAAACACCATCAGCGCGATACTCGCGCGCGCCACGACGGAGCTCGCAGCGCAGTCGGATTCGGCGCGCCTGGACGCCGAATTGCTGCTGTCGCGCGTACTTGGCCGGGGCCGCGCGTCGTTCCGCGCGCACCCGGACGAATGCATCGGTGCGGACGAGCGTGCGCAGTTCGACGCGCTCGCCCCTTCCTGGTGCGTCGTTGCTACCAATGCCGACCCGGCCGCGCTCGCCATCGCCCGCCGCAACGCCGCGCGGCTTGGTTTTGACGATATCGACTTTCGCACCGGCGATTGGTGTAAGGCACTCGACCGGGAGTTCCACGTCATCGTGTCGAACCCGCCGTATGTGCGCGACGACGACCCACACCTTGCGCGCGGCGACGTGCGTTTCGAGCCGCGGCACGCATTGGCTGCGGGCCCCGATGGCCTCCGTGCAATCCGGGAAATCGCCGCGTGCGCGCCCGCGCATCTCGAAGCCAACGGCTGGCTGTTGCTTGAACACGGGCACGACCAAGCTGACGCGGTGGCGACGCTGCTTGGCAGCGCAGGAATGACTAACATTCGCCATTGGCAGGACATCGCAGGTCACACCCGCGTCACCGGTGGCCGCAGATGACTCCCGAAGAAAAAATCCGCTACGCCCGCCACATCACGCTGCCCGAACTCGGCGAGGCCGGTCAGCAGCGGCTGCGAGATGCAGCAGTGCTCGTGGTCGGGCTCGGCGGGTTGGGCTCGGCAGCTTCGCTCTACCTTGCGGCTGCCGGCGTCGGCCGTATGCTGCTGAACGACTTCGACATCGTCGACCCGACCAACCTACAAAGACAGCTGCTATTCACCGACGCGGATGTCGGTCGGCGCAAGGTGGATGCCGCGCATGCGCTGCTTGCTGCCCGCTACCCCGACGTCGACTTTGTGCAACACGACGGCCGCCTCGATGGGCGCGGCCTGCGCGAGGTGATGGCGGGCGCAGACGTCGTGCTCGACTGCAGCGACAATTTTGGAACGCGTTTCTCGTTGAACGCTGCGAGCGTCGCGACCCACACGCCGCTGGTCAGCGGAGCGGCGGTCCGCCTCCGTGGCCAGGTGCTCAGCTTCAGCGGCGGCAGTCCGTGCTACGCGTGCCTGTTTGACGAAGACGACGAGACGCTGGACGACTGCGCCGGCAACGGCGTATTGGCATCGCTCGTCGGCGTCATCGGCACGATGCAGGCGGTCGAGGCGATGCGCGTGCTCGCGGGAATTGGAACGCCGGCGCATGGGCGCCTGCTGCGCTTCGACGCCGCGTCGCTGTCATGGGACGAAAGTACATTCGCTCGTGACCCGGGGTGCTCTGTATGCAAGTAAAAGCGCTGCACAATTACCTGCGCGGCGCGATCCCGCTTGTCGATGCCATGCAAGTGGTAACGCGCGCAGCCGGCCCCGACGAGGTGGTGCTCAGCGCCCCGCTCGCGCCGAACGTCAACCACCAAGACACGGCGTTCGGCGGCAGTATCGCCGCGCTTGCGACGCTCGCGTGCTGGGGCTGGCTGTGGACACACCTGCGCGAGTCCGGCGCCGACGCGCGACTCGTGGTCGCACGCAGCGAGATCGATTACCTAAAACCACTCACGACGGAACTCATCGCGCGCTGTGGCGCACCTGCTGCCGCCGAGCTCAATGCGTTCGACAAGCGCTTCGCCGGCAGGAAGCGTGCGCGGATCGTGCTGCGGGCTTCCGTCGAAGACACACAGGGAATCTTGTGTGCGCGGTACAGCGGCGTTTTTGTAGCAGACGAGCGGTAGTATCAGGCCCATCGCGGTGCGGAGCACCGCTCCCACACGGAGCACCGCTCCCACTTTACAGTTTCTTTTTCAGAAGCTCGTTGACCTGACCCGGGTTCGCCTTACCCTGGGTCTCCTTCATCACCTGGCCGACAAAGAATCCAAACAGCTTGTCTTTGCCCGACCGGTATTGCTCGACCTGTCCGGGGTTCGCGGCAATCACGCTGTCAATGATCTCATCGATCGCGCCGGTGTCGGTGATCTGGCGAAGGCCGCGCTTCTCGATGACCGCGTCGGCGTCACCCTCGCCTGCCCACATCGCCTCGAACACCTCCTTCGCAATCTTGCCCGAGATCGTGTCGTCAGCGATGCGCGCCAGCAAGCCACCGAACATTTGCGCACTGACCGGGCTGCTTTCGACTTCGATGCCGTCCCGGTTCAGCGCGCCAGACAGCTCGCCCATTACCCAGTTCGCGACGAGCTTCGCTTCTGCGCCGGCGGCGGATTTCACCACCGCTTCGTAGTAATCGGCCATCTCGCGCGTTGCGGTCAGTACCGTCGCGTCGTACGCCGACAGCCCATACTCTTCAACGAAACGCGCGCGCTTCGCGTCCGGTAGCTCGGGTAGCGTCGCGCGGACGCCGTCGATATACGCGTCATCGAGCAGCACCGGCAGTAAGTCGGGGTCCGGGAAGTAACGATAATCGTTGGCCTCTTCCTTCGACCGCAACGGACGGGTCTCGCCCTTGTCGGGGTCAAACAAGCGCGTCTGCTGGACGACGGTCCCGCCGCTCTCAATCAATTCAATCTGGCGCTCAACCTCATAGTTGATCGCGCGCTCGATGTAACGGAACGAGTTCAGGTTCTTCACTTCGCAGCGCGTACCCAACTTCTCCTCGCCCGCGCGGCGGACCGAAACATTCGCATCGCAGCGGAACGAGCCTTCCTGCATGTTGCCGTCGCAAATCTCGAGGTAGCGGACCAATGAATGCATCTTCTTCATGTACGCGACCGCCTCCTTGGCCGAACGCATGTCCGGCTCGGAGACGATTTCGATCAACGGGGTGCCGGCACGATTCAGGTCGATACCGGTCATCCCCTGGAAGTCCTCGTGCAGCGACTTGCCGGCGTCCTCTTCGAGGTGGGCGCGTGTCACGCCGACGGTCTTTAAGGAGCCGTCGTCAAGCATGATGTCGAGCGTACCACTCGCGACGATCGGCAGTTCGAACTGGCTGATCTGGTAACCCTTCGGCAGGTCCGGGTAGAAATAATTTTTGCGCGCGAACACCGAGCGCGGCGCGATGGTCGCGCCAATCGCGAGCCCGAGCTTCACGGCCATGCGTACGGCTTCGCCGTTCAGCACGGGCAGCACGCCCGGGTAGCCAAGGTCGACCAGGTTCGCCTGGCTGTTCGGCTCCGCTCCGTACGCGGTCGGCGCGCTAGAGAATATCTTTGAACGCGTCGACAGCTGCGCGTGGATCTCGAGCCCGATTACAGTTTCCCATTCCATCACTTGAACCCTTCCGGCGTGCGCGTGTGCCAGTCGGTCTCGCACTGGTAGCGGTGTGCGGCGTTCAGCATCAACGCCTCTTGGAAGTGGTTGCCGATGATTTGGAAGCCGACTGGCAGCCCGTCGATAAAGCCCATCGGGATGGACAGCCCCGGCAGACCGGCGAGGTTCACGCCGTTTACGTAGATGTCGTTCAGGTACATCGTAATTGGGTCGTCAGTCTTCTCGCCGAGTTTGAACGCGGGGGTCGGGGTCGTCGGCCCCATCAGCAAGTCGACTTCCTCGAACGCCTTGGCGAAATCCGCTGCGATCAAATGGCGGGTCTTCTGCGCTTTCAGGTAGTACGCATCATAGTAGCCCGCGGATAGCACATAGGTGCCGGTCATGATGCGGCGCTTGACCTCGTCACCAAACCCGTCGCCGCGCGAGCGTTCGTACATATCGGTCAGGTCGCGCGGGTTCTCGCATCGATAACCGAAACGCGCACCGTCGAAGCGCGACAGGTTCGATGCGCACTCGGCGGGCGCAATCACGTAGTAAGTCGGGACTGACAGCATGAGGTTCGGAAGGCTGACCTTCACGACTTCGCAACCAAGGCTGCGATAAACATCGAGCGCCGCCTGCACCGCGTCCGCCACTTTCGAATCAAGACCCTCATCGAAAAACTCGACCGGCACACCGACCTTAAGCCCCTTCAGGTCACGGTTGAGCGTCGCGCGGTACACGGGCACCTCGCGGTCCACGGAGGTCGAATCAGCGTCATCGAAGCCGGCCATCGCGCCGAGCATCATCGCCGCGTCCTCTGCAGTACGCGTGATCGTACCCGCCTGGTCGAGGCTCGATGCGAACGCAATCATGCCGTAGCGCGAGACGCGCCCGTAGGTGGGTTTCAACCCGGTCAGGTTTGTGAATGCCGCCGGCTGCCTAATCGAGCCGCCGGTGTCGGTGCCGGTCGCCGCGGGCGCAAACGATGCGGCGACTGCCGCGACGGAGCCACCGGATGAGCCGCCGGGTACACGCGCCGTGTCCCACGGGTTGCGCACGGGTCCGTACCAGCTCGTCTCGTTCGACGACCCCATCGCGAACTCGTCCATGTTGCTCTTGCCGAGCATCACCATCCCGGCGGCGTCGAGCCGCTGCACGACGGTCGCGTCATATGGTGCGACGAAGTTGTCGAGCATGCGCGAGCCACAACTCGTCTTCACGCCGCGCGTGCAGAAGATGTCCTTGTGCACCAGCGGCAAACCGGTGAGCGGGCCGGCATCGCCGCGCTTGCGCCGGGCATCAGCCGCCTCGGCCTGCGCGAGCGCGCGTTCTGGCGTCACGGTGATGAATGAATTCAGCTCAGCGTCACGCGCGCCGACGCGCTCGAGCAGCGTCCGCGTGAGTTCGACGCTCGAAGTCTCGCCGTCGGCGAGCAGGCCGGACAGTTCGGCGAGCGTCTTCGAGTGCAATTCGCTCATTCGATGACCTTTGGAACCAGGTACAGCCCGCCGTCGGTGGCCGGCGCATTCTGCTGGAACAGGTCGCGCTCGGAGACAGGTACGGCAGTGTCCTCCCGCAGGCGCTGCGACATGCGCTCGGCATGCGCCATCGGTTCGACCGCCGATGTATCGACTGCTTCGAGCTGGGCGACGAATTCGAGGATGCGGGACAGCCTGTCGCAATATCCCGACACATCCTCGTCACGAACTTCGAGGCGGGCGAGATGTGCGATGGTAGCCACATGTTCGGGGGTCAGTGCCAAAGGGCTTCTCCGGGCGGAAAAAACGAGCAAATTACCATAGGTCCGTGCTTGCTCCAACGGTCCCTCGTTGCTAGAGTACTCCGGCATAACAAGGGTGGGTCACTTTCACGATGTTCAACAGTCTCCGCGGCTTCTTCTCGACCGACCTGTCAATCGACCTCGGTACCGCCAACACGCTCATTTATATGCGCGGCAAGGGCATCATCCTTGACGAGCCCTCTGTGGTCGCGATCCGGGAAGAGCCGGGCCGTGGCGGCAAGGTAATCGAGGCTGTCGGTGCCGACGCCAAGCGCATGCTCGGCCGCACGCCGGGCAACATCACCGCGATTCGACCACTGAAGGACGGCGTCATCGCCGACTTCACCGTCACCGAGAAGATGTTGCAGTACTTCATACGCAAGGCGCACGGCAACAGTTTCTTCCGGCCGAGCCCGCGCGTGCTCGTCTGCGTACCGTACGGGTCGACGCAGGTCGAACGCCGCGCGATCCGCGAATCCGCACAGGGTGCTGGCGCACGCAAGGTCTACCTGATCGAAGAACCGATGGCCGCCGCAATCGGCGCCGGCATGCCCGTTGATGAAGCGCGCGGCTCGATGGTCCTCGACATCGGCGGCGGCACTTCGGAAGTTGCTGTCATCTCGCTGAACGGTATCGTGTACGCCGCCTCCGTGCGTATTGGCGGCGACCGCTTCGACGAAGCAATCATCGCGTACGTACGCCGCAACTACGGCACGCTGATTGGCGAGGCGACCGCAGAGCGCATCAAACACGAAATCGGTTCAGCGTTCCCGGGCGAGGAAGTACGGGAGATTGAGGTCAAGGGTCGCAACCTGTCCGAGGGCGTGCCGCGCGCGTTTACGTTGAATTCGAACGAGATACTCGAGGCGCTGCAGGAGCCGCTCTCCGGCATCGTCGGCGCGGTAAAGACGGCGCTCGAACAGACGCCGCCTGAACTCGGCTCGGACGTCGCCGAGCGTGGCATCGTGCTCACCGGCGGCGGCGCTCTACTGCGCGACATGGACCGGCTGCTGATGGAAGAAACTGGATTGCCGGTAGTCATCGCCGAGGACCCACTGACTTGCGTGGCACGCGGCGGCGGCCGTGCGCTGGAACTCTTCGATGAACATGGCGGCGTGTTCTCGTTCGCAATCGAGTGATCGGCCGCAGCGACCCGAAGCCGCTCTTTCTACGGGGCCCCTCCCTAAACACTCGACTCTTCGTCTGCGCCATCGCTTCGGTCGTGCTGATGACCGTCGACCACCGGCAGAACCACCTGGACAACGTGCGCGACGCATTGTCCGTGGTGCTTTATCCAGTACCGTGGCTCGTCGATGCACCGTTCCGCGCTGCGCACTGGACCAGAGAAAACCTGGCATCGCGGCGGGTACTCGTCGCTGAAAATTCCACGTTGCGCGATCAGCTGCGCGCGCAGGCAACCACGCTGTTGCGTTACGAGACGCTCGAGGCCGAAAACCGGCGCCTGCGCGCGCTGCTGCAATCGGCGGAACTGCACCGGTACCAGGCCGAAGTCGCCGGGCTGCTCTCGGTCGACCTCGACCCGTTCCGCCACCAGCTGGTGTTGAACCGCGGCGAACGCGATGGCGTCGTACCCGGGCAGGCATTAATCGACGCGCACGGCGTCATGGGCCAGGTCCACCGGGTGAACCCGTTGACCAGCCACGCGCTGCTCATTACCGACCCGAGCCACGCGTTGCCGGTCGAAGTGAACCGCAACAGCCTGCGTACAATCGTGCGCGGAACCGGCGAGCTCGACCGACTCGAACTTCCCTACCTGCCGAACAACGCCGACATCGAAGTCGGCGACCTGCTGGTAACTTCCGGGCTCGGCGGCAAGTTCCCCGCCGGCTACCCGGTTGCAATCGTCACAGCTGTCACCCGGCGCCCCGGCGAGCGCTTTGCCGAGATCACCGCCAGCCCGACCGCGCTGCTTAACCGCAGCCGGGAAGTCCTGCTCGTGCGCCCGGACCGCACCCCGCCGCCTCAGCTTGAAGAGGCGCCGCAATGAACGGCGGCTGGGTCATCGTCCTGACCGTGTTGATTGCCTGGGCGCTGGCGCTGCTGCCAATGCCCGGGTGGGCCGCTCCGTTCCGCCCGGAATGGACGCTTATCGTGCTCGTGTACTGGGCCATGGCGCTGCCGTCACGCGTCAGCATCGGCTGGTGCTGGCTCGCAGGACTTGGCCTCGACGTGCTGATGGGTACGCTGCTTGGCCAGCACGCGCTCGCGCTCGCGTTGGTTGGCTGGGTAGTGGCCCGCATGCACCTGCAAGTGCGCGTGTATCCGGAGTGGCAACAGGCGCTCGTGCTGGTTGCGCTCGTTGGCATGTATGAATTCGTCCTGTTTTGGACCGACGGTATCTCCGGTACCCGGTCCGAGGTGCGTTGGGGCCCGGTGCTGACGACTGCGCTGCTGTGGCCGTGGGCTCTCGTGCTGTTGCGCAGGGTCCGGCGCCGCTTCAATGTGACCTGATGGCGAAGACCTGGCTGACGAATCCGCAAGCGGAACGCGCACTGTTCCTGGGTCGTGCCTTGTTCGCGGTCGTCGTCGTGCTGGTGTTGACCGGCGGCCTCGTTGCGCAACTCGTCGCACTGCAAGTTGGGCAACACGCACACTACGCGACGCTGTCGGACGGCAATCGGATGCGCATCGAGCCGTTGGCGCCGACGCGCGGGCTAATCTTCGACCGCAACGGCGTGCTGCTCGCCGGTAACGAACCATCGTTCACGCTCGAAATCGTACCGGAACAGGTAACGGACATTCCGGCAACGCTCGCCGCACTCGGGGAGCTGATTGAGATTCGGGAACAGGACCTCGCCAGGTTCAACCGGCAACTGCTTCGCCAACGGCGCTTTCACGCGGTGCCGGTCCGCTTCCAGCTCTCCGACGAGGAGGCATCCGCGTTCGCAGTCAACCGACATCTGTTTCCCGGGGTCGATATCCGCGCAACGCTCGCACGCCGGTATCCGTTCGGCGCGATTGGCGTCCACGCAATCGGCTATATGAGCGCGATCAGCGAGGCCGACCTCGCACAGGTCGATGCCGCGCGCTACAGCGGCACCACCCACTACGGCAAGTCCGGCGTCGAGCTTGCCTACGAGTCCGTTTTGCACGGTGCAGTCGGGTTCAGACAGGTCGAGACCAACGTGCAGGGCCGTGTGCTGCGCGTCGTTGAATACTCACCACCGACGCCGGGCAACGACCTGCACCTGACGCTCGACATAGAAGTGCAGCTCGCGGCGGAACGCGCGCTCGGCGACCGCGCGGGTGCTATTGTCGCGCTCGACCCGCGCAACGGCGATGTGCTTGCACTCGTCAGCCGTCCCGGTTTCGACCCGAATGCGTTCGTCGACGGTATCGATGCCACCGCGTACGGTGCCCTGGAGCGCAACCCGCGGCGGCCGCTGTTCAACCGCGCGCTGCGCGGCCGCTATCCGCCGGGCTCTACCGTGAAGCCCGTGCTGGCGCTTGCCGCCGACGCATTCCGAACCGAACTCGCGCGCCGCTCAGTGTGGTGCGAGGGCTATTTCCAGTTACCCGGCATCGATCGACGGTTCCGCGACTGGCGTCGTGAAGGCCATGGTCGCGTGGACCTACACCGCGCGGTAGTCGAATCGTGCGACGTTTATTTCTACGAACTTTCGCTCGAGCTCGGCATAGACCGCATGCACGAGTTCCTCACCGCTGCAGGCTTCGGCGTGCGCACCGGCATCGACCTCAAGGGCGAGCTTGCTGGCCTGATGCCGTCGCGCGAGTGGAAGCGGAACACGATGAACCAGGGGTGGTTCCACGGCGAAACGCTGATTGTCGGCATCGGGCAGGGTTACATGTTGTCGACGCCGATGCAGCTCGCGCAGACCGCGGCACTGTTCGCGAACCGGGGGCACGCGTACCGCCCCCGCATCGTCGCACCGATAGACGCGGCTCCCGAGCGCGTGGCGCCGCTCATTCCCGAGCGCGTCGGTGACTGGCGGCGCACGATACAAGGCATGACCGACGTGGTGCACGGCGCGGCCGGTACCGCGCGCGCAATCGCGCCGCGTGGCGAGGGGGCATACACGATTGCGGGGAAGACCGGAACCGCGCAGGTGTTCACGCTGGCACAGGACGACGACCGCAGCGTCGACCGACCGCAACTTCCGGAGCACCTGCGAGACCACGCGCTGTTCATCGCGTTCGCACCGGTAGAGAGCCCAAGGATTGCAATCGCCGTCATCGTCGAGCATGGCGGCGGCGGGAGCGATATTGCCGCACCGGTCGCGCGCACAGTGCTGGATGCCTGGATAAAGCGGGGGCAGCCATGATCGAGTTCGCAGACCGCAATCCCCGCTTCCGCGACGGCGAGGGAAGCACGGGCATGCTGGGGCGCCTGTTACGAGCATTGCACGTCGACGGCGTGCTGCTCGCCGCGCTCGTGCTCGTCGCCGGGGTCGGCCTGGTCGCGCTGTACAGCGCAAGCGGCGAAAACATGGCGATGGTCTTGCGGCAAGCAACGCGTTTAGCTATCGCGTTCGGCGCGCTGCTCGTCGTCGCGCAGATCCCGCCGCGCGTTCTTTACCGTGCGGCACCGTGGCTTTTCTGGCTCGGCATCCTGCTGCTTGGTGCGGTGCTGGCGGCGGGCGACGTCGGCAAGGGTGCACAGCGCTGGCTCGACCTCGGCATCATCCGCTTCCAGCCTTCGGAAATCATGAAGCTCGCGATGCCGATGATGGTCGCGTGGCTCGCGTTCTCGCGGCCGTTGCCTGTCGACCTGGGGCGGGTCGCGATTTGCGGCGCGTTGATCGCGCTCACGGCGGTCCTGATTGCCGCGCAACCGGACCTCGGCACAGCGTTGCTCGTCGCGGCCGCCGGCTTCTTCGCGCTGTTCCTCGCCGGACTACGCTGGCGGATCATGATTGGACTCGCCGTGCTCGGCACAGCGCTCACGCCCGTGCTCTGGCACTTTATGCACGGTTACCAACGCCAACGCGTATTGATGTTCCTGAACCCTGAGCAAGACCCGCTCGGAGCCGGGTATCACATCATTCAGTCGAAGATTGCGATTGGCTCCGGCGGCTTGTTCGGCAAGGGTTGGCTGAACGGCACCCAGTCGCAGCTGGAATTTTTGCCCGAGCGCTCGACGGACTTCATTTTCGCGGTGTTCGCCGAGGAATTTGGACTGCTCGGGCTGCTCGCGCTGCTCGCAACCTATCTTTTCATCATCGGCCGGGGCCTGTGGATCGCCGCGAACGCGCAGGATACCTTCGGGCGGCTGCTCGGCGGCAGCCTTGCGCTGACCTTTTTCGTTTATGTGTTCGTTAATGCGGGGATGGTGTCCGGTCTCCTTCCGGTCGTTGGCGTACCGTTGCCGCTGTTCAGCTACGGCGGCACTGCGATGGTGACCCTGCTGGCAGGATTCGGTATCCTCATGTCCATCCATACGCACCGGAAGTTGATCTCATACTGATGCAGAAGAACACGCTGATTGCACTGTCGCTGGCCGCTCTTATGACTGCCTGCGCGCCCCTCGGCGTACAGGCCGAATTGCGCCCCGAATACCGTGAATTCGTCGATGAGATGGCCACGAAACACGGCTTGGACCGAGAGTTCGTCACCGCGCTGCTGGCCGGCGCGGAGATGCGGCAAGACATCATCGACGCGATGACGCGCCCCGCCGAGGCGCTGCCCTGGCACCGCTACCGGCGCATCTTCATGACCGATGCGCGTGTCTCCGGCGGCGTGCGTTTCTGGAACGAATACGAGGAGGTGATTGCACGGGCTGCGCGTGAGTATGGCGTCGCGCCAGAAATCATCGTGGCGATTATCGGCGTCGAATCAAACTACGGCAGCGTACAGGGGCGGTACCGTGTGGTGGACGCGCTCGTCACGCTCGGCTTCCATTACCCGCCGCGCGCAGCGTTCTTCCGCAGCGAGCTCGAGCACTTCCTGCTGCTCGCTCGCGAAGAACAGTTGGACGCGGCCGGCGCAACCGGCTCGTACGCGGGTGCGATGGGCTCGCCACAGTTCATCTCATCCAGCTACCGTGCGTACGCCGTCGACTTCGATGGATCCGGCAGCCGCGACTTGTGGAACAGCTGGCCCGACGTCGGTGCGCTGCGCGCAGCCGGCGTCCTACCGGCCCGCCAACTTCCGGACGACGCGCGCGCAAACCTGCTGATGCTTGAGACATCCGAGGAAGCCGACGAGCATTGGGTGACTCTGCACAACTTTTTCGTAATCACCCGATACAATCGCAGCCCGCTCTACGCAATGGCAGTACACCAGCTCGCGCAGGCGATCCGGGAGGCGCACGACACCGTGGGGTCAGAGTAGTGAGGCTGACCCCGTTGGTTGCCGTGGTGATTTTTGGAGCACTCGCCGGCTGCGCCGGCAAACCGGCGAGCACCACCGGCGGCGCGACGCTGCCGCGCACCGGCATCCCGTCGCACTCGTGGCCCGGGACCGACGGCCCGCCCGATGTTTCTTCGGTGGACCTCGCAGCAATCCCCGATGCGACACCGCGGGTCGAACCGCTGGCTGCCCGCGGCAACCCGCCGTTCTACCAGGTCGACGGACAACGCTATTTCGTGATGCAGTCCGCGAACGGGCACGTCGAGCGAGGCATCGCGTCGTGGTACGGCACGAAGTTCCACGGGCGGATGACTTCAAGCGGCGAACCGTACGACATGTTCGCGATGACAGCTGCGCATCGCACGCTGCCGTTGCCCGCCTACGCCGAGGTGCGCAACCTCGAGAACGACCGTTCGGTCGTGGTCCGCATCAATGACCGCGGTCCGTTCGCGCACAATCGGGTGATCGACCTGTCGTATGCCGCAGCCGCGCGCCTGGACATCGTCGGCACCGGTACCGGCCTCGTCGAGGTCCGGGTGATTGACCCGTCGGCGCCTGCGGCCACGACTGTCGCCGGAGAACCCAACCGCACGGGTGGCGCCTCCCCGCGCCTGTTCGTCCAGGTCGGCGCATTCGCCAGCCTCCCGAATGCTGAGCGGGTCGCCGCCCTCCTGCGCGACGCACGCATCTATAATGTCGAGCTATCGCCCGTGCCGGAAAGCGAACCACCACTTTGGCGCGTGCGGGTCGGACCGCTACCTGGTGTCGACGAGGTCGACGCGGCCAGCGTGCGTGTCGCCGAATCCGGCTTCCCCGAGGCCCGTGTCGTCATCGATTGAGGAATCATGAAAGCCAGCCACTTCCTGCCAGTCCTAGCACTCACCGCCACCCTGTCCGCACAGGCACAGGTTCCGGTGCCCTCGCCTCCGACGGTCGATGCGCGCGCGTACCTCGTCGTCGATTTCAATAGCGGCGCCGAACTCGCCGGGGCGAATGCCGGCGAAGCGATGGAGCCGGCGAGCATCACGAAGCTCATGTCCGTGTATGTCGCATTCACGGAATTGCGTGCGGGGCGCCTGGCGATGGACGACAGGGTGCTGATCAGCGAACGCGCGTGGCGGATGCCCGGCTCGAGGATGTTCGTCGATGTGAACACCCGGGTGCGCCTTGAAGACATGTTGCGCGGCATCATCATCCAGTCGGGCAACGACGCCACCGTTGCGCTCGCGGAGCATATCGCCGGCACCGAGGAAGCATTCGCCGAGATGATGAATGCACACGCGCAGCGCCTCGGCATGAACGACAGCCATTTCACGAACTCGACCGGCATGCCGGACGCGGAGATGTACACGACCGCGCGCGACATCGCGACGCTGACAATCGCGATGATCCGTGACTTTCCGGAAGACTATGCGCTCTATTCCGAGCGCGAGTTCACCTGGAACAACATCCGCCAGACGAACCGCAACATGCTGCTCTGGCGCGACTCGACAGTCGATGGCGTGAAAACCGGACACACGGAAAGCGCCGGCTACTGCCTCGTCACTTCGGCGCTACGCAACGAACAGCGACTCGTGTCGGTGGTGTTCGGCACACGGAGCGAGCGAGCGCGTGCCGACATCAGCCTCGCGTTGCTGAATTACGGTTTCCGTTTCTTCGAAACGCACCGATTGTACGCGGCCGGCACCGAACTCGCCGAGGCGCGGGTGTGGAAAGGCACCGGCGAAGCCGTTCCGGTGGGGCTGCAGGAAGACCTGTGGATCACAATACCGCGAGGCAGCTATCGCAACCTGACCGCCGCGATGGACATGCAGTCGCAGCTTGTCGCGCCCGTGGACACCGAGCAGGAAGTCGGGCGCGTGCGCGTAACGCTGAACGACGAGTTAGTCGCGGAACGGACGCTGCACACCCTGGCCCCGGTGGCTGAAGGCAGTATCTGGCGCCGTGCGGTCGACACAGTACTTCTCTGGTTCGAATAGCGTGCCACGCGCGCCGCTGCCGTTCGCGTTCCTCGACGGCGATTTCATCGCGGCGGCCGACGCGCGCGTGTCCGCGTTCGACCGCGGCTTCCTGTTCGGCGACGGCGTATACGAAGTGATCCCGGTATACGGTGGCCGGGCGTTCCACGCCGACCATCACCTTGCGCGCCTCGCGCACTCGCTCGAGGGCATCGAGCTCGATTCTCCATGGGACGACGACTGGTGGCAGTCGCGCATCAACGAGCTCATCTCCCGCAACGGATCCGGCGACCAGTCTCTGTACCTGCAGGTCACGCGTGGCGCCGAGCACGGGCGGGACCACCGCTTCCCGGCTGACGTTGAGCCGACTGTGTTCATGTTCTCGACCGCAACGCCGGCGCGCGACGCCGCTGTCGACCGGAACGGTCTGAAAGCGATCACTGCCGAGGATTTCCGCTGGGCGCGCTGTGACCTGAAGACAATCTCGTTGCTCGCGAACGTGCTGCTACGCCAGCAGGCGCACGCAGCCGGCGCCGACGAGGTGATCTTGCACCGAGGCGGCCACCTGACCGAGGCCTCGGTCAGCAACGCGTACATCGTTTCCGGCGGGCGCGTCGTCACCCCGCCACTGAGCGCGGAACTGCTACCGGGCATCACGCGCATCGTCACGCTGGAACTCTGCGCATCGCTTGGCATCCCGGTCGCCGAACGCGCGCTGACCGTCGACGAACTCGACGCCGCTGACGAGGTCTGGATTACGAGCTCGACGCGCGAGATTGGCCCGATTGTCAGCATCGACGGCAAACCGGTCGGCGCCGGCAAGCCGGGTCCGCTGTACGCGAAACTGCGAGCGGCATTCGACGACCTGATCGCGAGCTGGCGCAGCGGGTCCGCTCCCACGGTGTGAGACGCGTCCGGGCGCACTGCGAAGCGATTTTGGTCAAGCGACCGGCGGCAGTGTTGGCATTCGATGGCACTGGATAAGCGCGGCCATATGAGCGAGCAGGCGCCCGGCGCGGCGAGCCGGTCCTAGGGCAAAGGAATCGCGAATCACAGATTCGCTCCCACATCACAGATTCGCTCCCACATCACAGATTCGCTCCCACATCACAGATTCGCTCCCACATCACAGATTCGCTCCCACAGGTACAATTGTGCGATGGCGATTCCCGCACCGGTGGTCAAGGAACTCGGCAAGGTCGAGTACCAACCGACCTGGGACGCGATGCGCGCGTTCACCGATGCGCGCGGCCCCGACACCGCTGATGAAATCTGGTTGCTCGAACACCCGCCGGTGTTCACGCTCGGGCTTGCGGGTAAGCGCGAGCACCTGCTCGCGCCCGGCGACATCGAGGTCGTGCCTATCGACCGCGGCGGCCAGGTCACCTACCACGGCCCCGGCCAGCTGGTCGTCTACCCGCTAGTCAACCTCCGGCGTCTCAAACTGACGGTGCGCGGCATCGTGTGCGCGCTCGAGCGTGCTGTGATGGACGTGCTGCATGGCTACGGCATCGCGTCCAAGCAGCGCGATGACGCGCCCGGCGTGTATGTCGACGGCCGCAAGGTTGCGGCGCTCGGGCTGCGCGTGCGCCACGGCTGCACCTACCACGGGCTCGCGTTTAACGTCGCGATGGACCTAGAACCATTCACCCGCATCAACCCGTGCGGCTACGCAGGCCTCGAGGTCACGCAGGTCAGCGCGCTCGGCGGGCCGGCAGATACGGGCCTGGTCGGCCGCGACCTCGTCCCGCACCTGGTGGAGCGGCTGGGTTACAATTTGCAGCCATGAGCGAGACCCCTTCGAAGAAGCAGCGCGCGGCCGAAAAGATGGCGCGCATCCCGATAAAAATCGCGCCGACGGAGAACCCGCTGCGCAAGCCGTCCTGGATCCGCGCCAAGTCGCCGGCGACGCCGGAAGTTGCGCGCCTGAAGGCAATCCTGCGCGAAAACCGGTTGCACACCGTGTGCGAGGAGGCATCGTGCCCGAACCTCGGCGAGTGTTTCGGCAAGGGCACCGCGACCTTCATGATCATGGGCGACATCTGCACGCGCCGGTGTACCTTCTGTGACGTTGCGCATGGCCGCCCGGATGCGCTGGACCAAGAAGAACCGCTCAACCTCGCGCGGACAATCGCCGCGATGAAACTCAAGTATGTGGTCGTCACTTCTGTCGACCGCGACGACCTGCGCGACGGCGGCGCGGGTCACTTCGTCGACTGCATCCGCGAAATCCGCAAGCTGACGCCCGACACGAAGGTCGAAATCCTCGTGCCAGACTTCCGCGGCCGCATGGACGTCGCGCTGAGGTTGATGGAAGAAGCACCGCCCGATGTGTTCAACCACAACCTCGAGACGATCCCGCGGCTGTACAAGGCCGTACGCCCCGGCTCCGACTACCAGTGGTCGCTCGATTTACTTAAGCGTTTCAAGGCACAGCATCCGGATATTCCGACAAAGTCCGGCGTGATGGTGGGCATCGGTGAGACGATGGACGAGGTACTGGCAGTGATGCGCGACCTGCGCGCACACGGCTGCGACATGCTGACCGTCGGCCAGTACCTGCAACCGTCGAAATTCCACCTGCGCCTCGAGCGCTTCGTCCACCCGGACGAGTTCAAGATGCTCGAGGTCGAGGGCTACAAGATGGGTTTCTCGCATGTTGCGAGCGGCCCGATGGTGCGCTCGTCGTACCACGCGGATTTAATGGCAGAAGAGGTCCTGCACGCCGCTGGTTAATCAGCGCCCAGGCGGCAGCGCAAAGCCTCAAGCCGCTGCGGTGTACCGATGTCGTCCCAAACTCCCTTAAACAGCTCCCCGCTGACTTCGCCCCGCTCCGCAGCTTCGCGCAGCAAAGGCGCCAGTGGTCGCTTTCCCGGCTCCAGCGCTGCGAAGAGTTCAGGCGAATACACTGCGATGCCGGCGAAGGTAAAAGCAGTGCCTCTGGGAGCCGGGTTTAAAGCATCGCGAATCACAGATTCGCTCCCACTGGGTGCGAGCGCGAAACTGGGTGCGAGCGCGAAATCCCCATTCGGGTTGTGTTCCGGGTTCGCCACCAGGACGAGGTGCGCGCGCTTCCCGGCCGGTAGTGCAAGCCGACTGAAGTCGTAGTCCGTCCAGATGTCGGAATTGACCACTGCGAACGGCGCGTCTCCGAGCAGTGGCAGCGCGTGCACGATGCCGCCGGCGGTCTCGAGCGCCTCGGGGCCTTCGTCCGAATACGCGATCGATACGCTGTAGCGGGCCCCGTCGCCGAGCCGCGCGCGCAGCTGCTCGCCGTGCCAAGACAGGTTGACCACGAGCTCGCTGAATCCGGCGGCGGCGAGGCGCGTGATGTGGTGCTCGATCAGCGCGCGGCCGCCGACCTCGAGCAGCGGCTTCGGCGTGTCGTCGGTCAGCGGGCGCATCCGCTCGCCGCGACCGGCTGCGAGCAGCAGTACGCGCATCACACGCTGCCCCGCACGCGCAGCGCAGGCAGCACTACCTTGTCCAGCCATTCGGCGAGCTGCTTTAGGTCGCGGTGCCGGCGCGCGGTGTTGCGTGCGTAGCCGAGCGTGCGGGGTATGTCTGCGAGGTAGCCGATGCCAACCTGCAGCGCGAGGAACCAATCAGTGAACAGCGACAGCTCGAACCGCAGCAGCCGTTCGTCGTATGACGGCAGCGCCTCTACGCCTACGGTAAGGCATTGCATGCGCACCAATGCGGCGATTGCGTCACGGTAAGGCCCCGCAGGATCGACACCCCGCTCCACCGCCGCGAGATAGGTCTCGTCACCAAAATCCTCGAGCAGCACGAATCCGTTTTCGATGTCCTCGATAACGACTTCCGGCGCGTTCACGCCGACTGCGCGCAGCAGGCGCGCCACCCGGACGAACGCTCTGCAGTCCTCATGCTCCGGGGGTGCGTCCATCAGGATGCGTGTCGAGCCCGCGCCGTGGACGCGGAAATAGCGGCGGTAGCTCGCGTCGGCGCTCGCCACGGTCAGCGTGAGGCCCGCGCCAATGCGCGCTTCGAGCCAGCGTTCGGGGGTCGGGCGCGCCGCGCGGTTCGGGTGGCAGCTCATATGCGAGCGTATACTATGCGATTTTCAGCACCTCGGCGGGAATCCCGACGCGTGAACGGACAGAAATTGGCCATCGCCGCACTGCTGGCGCTTACAAGTGCGCCCTCGCAGGCAGACGACGACCGATGGGCGTTGTGCCCGGCATTGCCCGAGCGCGCGCTTCCAGTCGGGCCGGATGCGGGGCTGCCGGTCTCCGATGCGCCACTGCACATACAGGCAGATTCTGTCGACAGTGAGCGTACGACCGAAAGCCTGTTTTCGGGACGTGTGTTACTGCAGCAAGGATCGCGCACACTCACCGCCGACAGGGTGCGCCACGAACGCGCGGACAACCTGATCAGCGGCGAAGGCGAGATTCGCTTCGTCGACGATTCCGTGGAACTCGCCGGGCAGCGCGCGCTGCTGGACCTCAACACCGACCGCGTCCGCTTCGACGACCTCGAGTTCCGACTGTTCGCGCGCCGTGCGCGCGGCAGCGCGGATTCACTCGAAGCCGGCCGCGACATCCCCATCACCGTCACCGATGCGCGATACACCACCTGCCCTGCGGATAGCGAGGCGTGGTCGCTGCACGCGCCGCGCCTCGAGTTGGATACCGAGACCGGCGTCGGCGTCGGCCGCAATGTGCGCGTGGAATTCATGGGTGTTCCGATCTTCTACACGCCGTGGATATCGTTCCCGCTGAACGACGAACGCAAGAGCGGTTTTCTCGTCCCGGACGCCGGGCGCGCGCGCAACACCGGCATCGACATACGCGCGCCGTGGTACTGGAACATCGCGCCCGAGCGTGACGCGACTATCACGCCACGTTGGATGGGGGAACGCGGGTTGCAGGTCGGCACCGAGTATCGGTACCTGTACCAGCGCCATCAAGGCCAGTTGGACCTTGAAGTGCTACCGACCGACCGCCAACGCGGCGACACGCGCGCGCGCGGTGCGTGGTGGCACATATCGGAAGCCGCGGCCGGCTGGCAGTTTCACGCCGACGTACAACACGTAAGCGACGAGCTCTATTACGAGGACCTTGCCGGCGGTATGGAGCGGACCATCGTCACGCACTTGCCGAAGCGCATGGAGCTCAGTTATCACGGCGACCAGCAGTCGTGGGTCGCGCGGCTCGACGGCTGGCAGACGCTCGACGACACCATTCCAACCGCCGCGCACCCGTATTCGCGCCTGCCACAGGTTCTCTGGCACGCGCGTTGGCCGGCAAGTGACCGCGGCGCGCAACTGTCCGTCGACGCGGAAGCCGTCTACTTCCACACGGACGACGACACCCGCGTTACCGGGTCGCGCATGGACATCGTTCCGTCCGCGACCTGGGTATTGGATGGCGCGGGTTGGCATGTCGTTCCGCGCGCAGCCTGGAGGCATACGCACTACGCACTCAGCGGCGGCCTGCCGGAGCAGTCGCGCACGCTGCCGCTCTACAGCGTCGACACCGGCCTCACATTCGATCGCCCGATGTCCGGGGACCGTGTGCAAACGCTCGAGCCCCGCGTGTATTGGCTACGTATCCCGTACCGAGAGCAGAGCGCGCTCGGTACGCCCGCCTCAAGTCGCTGGTCGGATTATCTCGGCGAGGCGTCAATCAACCTGTCGTCCGAGTGGTCGACCCGCGTCGCACTCCAATATGACCCGGACAGCGCGCACCTCGAGCGCAGCCTGGTCCAGCTGCGGTGGCACCCCGACCGCGACCGGCTGCTGAACCTCGGCTGGCGCTTCCGCCGCGGCCAGATCGACCAGACCGATATCGCGTTCGCCTGGCCGCTCGGTAGCCGCTGGAGCGCCGTGGGCCGCTGGAACTGGTCGGTCGACGAGCGACGAAACATCGAAACTTTTGTCGGCTTCGAGTATCAAAGCTGCTGCTGGGCGATTCGGGTGGTGTCGCGCGAATACATCGCGACCCGCGCCGGCGATACGAGCCACAGCCTGTACTTCCAGCTCGAGCTGAAGGGTCTTGCGAACGTGGGCCGCGGGACCGGAGCGATGCTTGAGCGTGGTATTCTTGGCTATTCTGCCCGCCGGTGACCGAGTCCATGTCGTTCAAATACCTTCCAATCCTGTTCCTTTTCACCATCTTCAGCGCTCCTCTGTTCGCCAATGCGCCGGGTGTGCAACTCGATGGCATTGCTGCAGTCGTCGATGAGGAAGTGATTCTCCATAGCGACGTCGCCCGGCGCCTGCGCACCGTGCGCGCCGGACTCGCCCGCAGCGCGAATCCGGAGCCGCCGCTCAATGTACTCCGCGAACAGATCCTCGAACGCCTGATCCTCGAGCGCGTGCAGTTGCAACGCGCCGAGCGGGTCGGCATCACGGTGTCGGAAGACCAGCTGAACCAGGCAATCAGCAATATCGCGAGTGGGAACGGCATGACGCTCGACCAGCTGGTCGAGGCGCTGGCGAATGACGGCATCAGCTTCGCCGAGATGCGTGACGACGTCCGCGCCGACATAATCATGACCCAGTTGCGCCAGCGCGAAGTGCTCGCGCGTATCAATGTCTCTCCGCGCGAGGTCGATGCTTTCCTCGCGGGCGAAGGCGCCGAGGCGCTCGACGGGCGCGAATTTCGCGTGCAGCACATTATGCTCCGCGTTGATCCTGACGCCGAGGCCGCAGAGGCAAACCGCGTGCGTGCGCTAGGCGAAGACATCGTGCAGCGCGCGCGCGCCGGCGAAGATTTCGGCGGGCTCGCAGTCGCGTACTCAACGGGACAGCAGGCGCTCGAAGGGGGAGACCTGGGCTGGCGGCGTTCGACACAGCTGCCCGCGGTGTTCGCTGAAAGCGTGGTCAGCATGCAGCCTGGCGCAGTATCGGACCTTATCCGCACGCCGGGCGCCCTGCATGTAATCAAGCTCGCCGAGTCGCGCAACACCGGCCAGCGCATGGTCGTCGACCAGGTACGCGCACGGCACATTCTCATCCGCACGAACCCGTTGATGACCGATGCCCGTGCCGCAGCGCGGCTCGCCGAGCTGCGTCAAGAGATTCTGGCGGGCGGAGACTTCGGAGACCTCGCCCGGCGCCACTCCGAGGACCCGAACAGCGCAATCAACAACGGCGAACTGGGCTGGGTGGGTGCCGGCGAGACAGTACCGGCGTTCGACGCAGCGATAACATCACTAACGCCCGGCGAGGTCAGCGAACCTTTCGCGTCCGAGTACGGGTGGCACATCGTGCAGGTGATGGAGCGCCGAGCGCACGACGGCACCGACCAGATGCGTATAGCGCAGGCACGCCGCGTGCTACGCGAGCGCAAAGCCGAGGAGGAGTTGGAACAGTGGCTGCTTCGCCTCCGCGGCGAGACCTACATCGAGAATCGGCTGGGCGGATGAGGTGCGTCCGCTCGCGCTGACGCCCGGCGAGCCGGCCGGCATCGGGCCGGACCTCGTCCTGCAGTTGTCGGCGCAAACGCGCACCATTCGGTGGGTCGCGCTTGCCGACCCGACGGCGCTCGCGCAACGCGCGGTGCAACTCGGACTCACAATCGACTTTCGCGCATGGCAACCAGGCGACGAAGCCGCCCTCGACGCCGGTGTGTTGTCGGTATGGGCCGTTCCACTCGCCGCCAACCCCCAACCCGGCACCCCGGACCCCGCGAACGCGCGCGCTTCGCTCACTGCGCTGGACCTGGCTATGGACGGCTGCACCCGCGGGACTTTCAGCGGGATCGTTACCGGGCCGTTGCAGAAGTCTGTAATCAATGCCGCCGGAATCCCGTTCAGCGGGCATACCGAGTACCTCGCAGCGCACACCGGCGGCACGCCGGTGATGTTGTTGGTCGCCGGAACGCTGCGTGTGGCGCTTGTCACTACGCACCTGGCATTGCGTGAGGTTCCCGATGCCATCACCGAGGCGCGGGTTGAATCAACGCTGCGCATACTTGCGCGCGACCTCACGGCGCGCTTCGGCATCGCGACACCCCGCATCGCGGTGCTTGGACTCAACCCACATGCCGGCGAAGCGGGCCATTTTGGACGCGAGGAGATCGACGTGATTTCCCCGGTGGTCGAGCGCGTCCGCGGCGACGGCATCGCAGTAACCGGCCCGTTGCCTGCAGACACGGCGTTCACGCCGGCGGCGCTCGCGCGTTGCGACGCGGTGCTGGCGATGTACCACGACCAAGGCCTGCCGGTGCTCAAGCACGCCGGCTTCGGGCACTCCGTGAACTGCACGCTCGGCCTGCCGCTGGTCCGCACCTCTGTCGATCACGGCACTGCCCTAGACCTCGCAGGCACCGGCCGCGCGGACTCGGGCAGCCTGTCAGCGGCCATTGAACTTGCGGCCACAATGGCCGCTAAAAGCGCATGATACAAACCAGCCATAGACCACGAAAAAGATTTGGACAGCATTTCCTGCACGATGGCGGCGTGATCGCGAAAATTGTCGACACAATCGCACCACAATCAGGCGAACGGCTTGTGGAAATCGGCCCGGGGCTCGGCGCACTGACGATCCCCCTCCTCCAGCGTCACGGGCGGCTTGAAGTGGTCGAACTCGACCGGGACCTGATTCCGTTGCTGGTTGAGCGCTGTTTGGAGGTCGGCGCCCTGGTCGTGCATCAGGGCGACGCGTTGCGCTTTGACTTCACCGCGCTGGCGTCGGGCGAGCGCATCCGACTGGTAGGCAATCTCCCGTACAACATCTCGACGCCATTGCTGTTCCACCTGCTCGACCACTCCGCAGTTATTGATGACATGCATTTCATGCTGCAGAAAGAGGTCGTCGACCGCATGGCGGCAAGCGCCGGGGACGACGCATACGGCCGCTTGTCAGTGATGCTCGCCGCGCGCTGCGCGGTACAGCCGCTATTCGAGATTGGCCCGGGCGCTTTTACTCCGCCGCCGAAAGTGGACTCGGCTATTGTGCGGCTCGTCCCGCACCGCCAACCGCCGTTCGCACTCGGTGACCCAGAGCGTTTCGCCCGCATCGTGAACCAGGCGTTTTCGATGCGGCGCAAGACGCTGCGCAACGCATTGAGGGGCTTGGTTGATGCCGAAGGAATCGAGGCGGCCGGCCTCGACCCGGGCGCGCGCCCCGAAACTGTGAGCCCCGAGGCATTCGGCCGGCTCGCCGCCACCAGCGGGGCCACGCCGGATTCGCGGTAAACTCGGCACTGGATTTCCTGGGGAGGGGGTGCTGGATGGCTTATCGTCGGATACTTCTGGGGATCGACCTTCGCGGGCAAAGCGAACTGGTTGCGCGGCGCGCAATCGAGGTCGCTCAGGCGACCGGAGCGTCGTTGACTCTGCTGCATGTGGTCGAGTTCATCCCGGTCGACCCGGCCGGTGAAGCGCTGCTGCCGCCACCGGTGAACCTCGAGGAAGAGCTCGTAGCGAGCGCGCGACAGCGGCTCGAGACCCTCGCAACGAGCATCGGGCTTGGGGATGCCGACCGCCGCATCGAAATCGGTACCATCAAGCACGAGATACTCAGGGTCGCTCAGGAAATCGACGCCGACTTGATCATGCTCGGCAGCTATGAAAGGCATGGGCTCGCGCTGTTGCTAGGGACTACTGAAAAGTCGGTGCTCAATGCGGCGCCCTGCGACGTGCTGGCGGTCCGCCTAAACCCCAATACCTGATCCGTGGCGGTTTTCGCGATTGGCGACATCCAGGGCTGCCATGACAGCCTGTTGCGGCTCCTCGACAGGATCCGCTACACCCCCAACGACGACACGCTTTGGTTCTGCGGCGATTTGGTTAACCGCGGTGCCGGCTCTCTTGAAACACTGCGTTTTGTCCGCGGCCTCGATGCAGGCGCCATCACCGTCCTCGGTAACCATGACCTACACCTCGTGGCTGCCGCGCGAGACCCGGCGCTGCTGCGTCCGACCGATACGCTCGACGCGGTGCTTGCCGCCGACGATGCACCGGAGCTCATCGACTGGCTGCGGTGCAGGCCGCTACTCCACCACGACGCCGAACTCGGCTACACGATGGTTCACGCGGGTCTGCCACCGGCGTGGGACCTGGCAACGGCCAGCCGATGCGCACGCGAGGTTGAAGCGTTGCTGGCGGGTCCGGAGGTCGACGTACTCCTGCAGCAGATGTACGGCGACGAGCCAACGGAGTGGGATGAGTCACTCGTCGGTACGGACCGCATACGCTACATCGTCAATGCGTTAACGCGCTTGCGCTACGTGACCCGCGATGGCCGCCTTGCGCTCGCCCACAAAGGCGCACCCGGCACGCAGCCCGAAGACTGCGTCCCCTGGTTCGAGCACCCTGACCGCCTGCACAAGGGCCTGCACATCGTGTTCGGCCATTGGTCAACGCTGCAGCGCCAGCCCGGCCAGGGCGTGTATCCGCTCGACACCGGCTGCGTCTGGGGCGGCCAGCTCACCGCACTGCGACTCGACGGCGACGGCAGCTGGTACTCGGTCCCCTGCTCCGGGTGATGGCTTATCATCACCGGATGAACCTCTCGCTGGAAGGAAAGCACGCGCTGGTCAGCGGCGGCAGCCGCGGTATCGGCAGAGCGGCCGCAGAAACGCTGGCCGCGCTCGGCGCTCGCGTGACGCTGCTCGCGCGCGACGCAACCGCTTTGGAAGAAGCGCGCGCGGCGCTCCAGGGGGCCGGCCACCACGCACTGGTCGCCGATGCCGCAGACCCAAACGCCCTGCGCCGCACGGTTGATGCGCATATCGCGGCGCACGGACCGGTGACGATTGTCATCAACAACAGCGGTGGCCCGCCGGGCGGGCCGGCGCACCTTGCCGAGTCCGACGCGTTCACTGCTGCATTCCGACAGCACCTGCTCGCCGCGCACCAGCTCGTACAGGCCGCACTACCGGGCATGCGCGCCGCGGGCTGGGGTCGCATCGTGAATGTGATCTCGACTTCGGTGAAAGAACCCATTCGGGACCTCGGCGTGTCGAACACCGTGCGCGGCGCTGTCGCCGCCTGGGCGAAGACGCTCGCGGGCGAACTCGGCCGGGACGGCATCACCGTCAACAACGTGTTACCGGGATTCACCGCCACGCAACGGCTCGACTACATCTTCGAGACCAAGGCGAAAAAGACCGGGCGGCCGCGTGCCGACATCGAAGCGGATGCACAGGCAGCGGTCCCGCTCGGTCGCTTTGCCGACCCAGCGGAGATTGCCGCGGTGATCGCGTTCCTCGCATCGCCAGCTGCGTCTTATGTGAACGGGGTGAACATCCCGGTCGACGGCGGCCGCACGAGCTCGCTTTGATGCTCACGTTCCGGCATTTCATCGGCGGCGCGCCGTGCGATTCCGTGGACGGCGCGACGCTCCCCGTCTACGAACCCGCGACCGGCGCGCAGTACGCGATAGTCGCCGACGGCAGCCAAGCTGACATCGACGCCGCGGCGCGAGCGGCGGCGGCGGCGTTTCCGGCGTGGTCCGCGCTCCCGGCCGCCGAACGAGCAAGCCACCTTAATGCGGTCGCCGATGCCATTGAACGGCGCGCCGTTGAGTTCGCAGCTGCGGAGTCGCGCGACACGGGCAAGCCGGTGGCGCTCGCGCGCGGGATGGACATCGCGCGCGCGGTCGTGAACTGCCGTTTTTTCGCGGCAGCAATCACGCAATTTTCGAGTGAATCACACACTGGGCCGGGCACGTTGAATTACACGCTGCGAGAACCACACGGCGTCGTCGGATGCATCACTCCGTGGAATCTACCGCTGCTGCTGTTTACCTGGAAGATTGCGCCCGCGCTCGCGGCGGGAAATTGCGTGGTGGCGAAACCGTCCGAATTAACGCCGGCGACAGCGTCGATGTTTGCCGACGCTTGCGCCGAGGCCGGCCTCCCTGCCGGCGTGCTGAATGTCGTCCACGGTCAAGGGCCGCGGGCAGGGCAAGCGCTGGTCGAACACCCAGGCATCACCGCAATATCGTTCACCGGCGGAACCGCGACCGGCACGCGCCTCGCTGCTACCGCCGCTCCGCTGCTGAAGAAACTGTCACTAGAGCTGGGCGGCAAGAACCCGAACATCGTGTTCGCGGACTGTGATTTCGAGCGCGCAGTTGCGGACAGCGTGCGTGCCGCGTTCCTGAATCAGGGCCAGATCTGCCTGTGCGGCTCGCGCGTATACGTCGAACGCGCGCTGTACCCGCGTTTCCGCGACGCGTTCGTCGCAGGCGCGAAAGCGTTGACGGTCGGCGACCCGGCTGACGGCAACGACCTTGGCGCGCTGACCTCCGGCGCGCACCTCGACAAGGTGCTTGCGGCGATCGAAACCGCACGCACCGAAGGCGGTACCGTGCTGGCGGGAGGCGAACGCGTGCGCCCGGCCGGGCGCTGCGCCGACGGCTGGTTCGTCGCACCGACGGTGATTGAGGGATTGCCGCTGGATTGCCGAACGAACCAGGAGGAGATCTTCGGCCCGGTGGTGACGCTCGCACCATTCGACACCGAGGCCGAAGCCGTCGCGCTCGCGAACGGCACGCGCTACGGCCTCGTCGCGACTGTTTGGACCCGCGACCTGGACCGTGCACACCGCGTATCGCGCGCGTTGAGCGCCGGCATTGTTTGGGTGAACTGCTGGATGGTGCGCGACCTTCGTACGCCGTTTGGGGGCGTCAAGGCATCGGGTGTCGGGCGCGAGGGCGGGCTGGAAGCGCTGCGATTCTTCACCGAGCCGCGCAACATCTGCATCCGTATCGCTGGAGAGAGCGAATGAACGACACATTCAACAGCACACGCGCGCCTGAGCCGGTCGGCGCATATCCGCATGCGCGCCGGGTCGGCGACCTGCTGTTCCTGTCCGGCGTCGGCCCGCGGCAACCAGGGACCCGTGTGATTCCCGGCGTCACGCTCGACGACCAGGGACGGGTGGTCGCGTATGACATCGAAGTGCAGACGCGCTCGGTGTTCGAGAATGTCCGCCTGATCCTCGAAGATGCGGGTTCGAGCTGGGACCGCCTGGTCGATGTGACCGTCTACCTCACCGACATGCAAGCGGATTTCGCCGCGTACAATAGGCTGTGGGCCGAGTATTTTCCGGAAAACGCGCCGTGCCGCACCACGATCGGGATCAGCGCGTTGCCCACGCCAATCGCCATCGAGCTTAAATGCGTCGCGACCGCCCGCTGAGGAGCAGCCCATGCGCCCGATGAAAGCAATCGATTTCAAGGATTGGATCGACCAGAACCGCGAAGTTCTGAAGCCGCCGGTGTGCAACAAGGTTGTGTATCAGGACGGGGAGTTCATCGTGATGGTCGTCGGCGGCCCGAACCGTCGCCGCGACTACCACTACGACGAAGGTGAGGAATTCTTCTACCAGCTCGAAGGCGAGATGGTGTTGAAGACCATGCAGGACGGCAAGCCAGTCGATATCCCTATCCGCGCGGGCGAGATTTTCCTGTTGCCTGCCCGCATCCCGCACTCACCGAACAGGTTCGAGGAGTCGGTCGGACTCGTCATCGAGCGCCGGCGGCGTCCGGGAGAGAAGGACGGTTTGATGTGGTTCTGCGAGAGCTGCAACAACATGCTGTACGAAGAATACTTCGAACTAAAGGACATCGAGAAGGATTTCCCACCGGTGTTCGACCGATTCTTCGGCTCGCTCGAGAAAAGAACCTGTTCGCAATGCGGTACGGTCATGGAAGCGCCGCGTTGAAGATAGATATTCATACGCACATCCTCCCCGAGCGCTGGCCGGACCTGCGCGAACGCTATGGGTATGGGGGCTTCGTCGCGCTCGAGCACGACGGCTGTGGCTGCGCCGACATGGTGATAGACGGCAATGCGTTCCGGAAAGTCTCGCGTAACTGCTGGGACCCTGCCATCAGGGTTGAGGAGTGCGACACGGATGGCGTCTCGGTGCAGGTACTTTCAACCGTGCCGGTGATGTTCAGTTATTGGGCGAAGCCGGCCGACGCCGATGACCTGTCCCGGATGCTTAACGACCACATCGCGAGTGTAGTGGCTGAGCATCCGACCCGTTTCGCAGGGCTCGGCACGCTGCCTATGCAAGCACCGGCGCTGGCGGTGAAGGAACTTGAGCGGTGCGTGAACGAACTTGGCTTGTCCGGCGTGCAGATTGGCACGCACGTAAATGCCTGGAACCTGGAAGACCCCGAACTGTTCGAGGTGTTCGAGGCAGCGGCTGACCTCGGGGCTGCCGTGTTCGTGCACCCGTGGGACATGATGGGCAAGGAACGCATGCCGAAGTACTGGTTGCCGTGGCTGGTCGGGATGCCCGCCGAGAGCTCGCTCGCAATCTGCTCGATGATCTTCGGCGGCGTGTTCGAACGGCTGCCGGGGCTGCGCGTCGCGTTTGCGCACGGCGGCGGCAGTTTCCCGGGCACGATTGGGCGAATCGCTCACGGCTACAAGGTCCGTCCCGACCTGTGCGCGGTCGACAACGCCGTCGACCCGCGTGACTACCTCGGCCGTTTCTGGGTCGATTCTTTGGTTCACGACCCGGACATGCTGCGCCATATGCTCACGCTGTTCGGCGACGACCGCATCGTGATCGGCAGTGACTACCCTTTCCCACTTGGCGAATCGCCACCCGGCCAACTGGTTGAATCGCTGGTGTTAGAGGCTGACCTGCGCGCAAAGCTGCTCCTATGTCGCGCAATTGATTACGGTCACGCCGGTCGAGCGTACCGAAACCAGCGACAAGACGGTACCCGCCAGTCAGGCACACGACCTGCTGATTACTGCGGAAATGGTCGAACGCGCACTTGAAGTGGACAGTGCGCCACCAGACGTGTCCGCGCTGGTCGTCCGCACGCTTCCGAACGACCTGGGAAAGCGTACCGCCGACTGGTCGAAGCGGGATGCGCCGTTCTTCACGCAGGATGCAATGCGCGTGGTCGTGCAGCGCCGCATCATGCACCTGCTGTTCGACGGCCCATCGCTCGACCGGACGCACGATGAAGGCCGCTTGCTTGCACACCGCGTGTTTTTCGGCCTGCCACCCGCAGGGCACGGCACGCCGAATACGACGCGGTCGGGCGCGACTGTCACCGAGATGGTGTTTGCACCGGACACAATTGACGACGGTTTTTACCTGCTCAGCCTGCAGGTTCCCGCGTTCATCTCCGACGCGGCGCCCAGCCGCGTACTGCTCCAGCGGCTCGCTCCGTGAATTTCCGCGACCAGTTTCACCTGCCGGTAGACGCGTCGGGTCACCCGCTCGCCTACCTCTGCGGCAATTCGCTTGGCCTGCAGCCGAAGCGCGTCGCTACGCTGGTCAGCGAGGAACTCGAGGATTGGCAGCGCCTCGCAGTCGAGGGCCATTTCCAGGCTCGCCGCCCGTGGATGCCGTACCACGAGTTCGTCCGCGAGCCGCTCGCGCGCCTGGTCGGGGCGCAACCGGACGAAGTTGTCGCGATGAACGCGCTGACGGTGAACCTGCACCTGATGATGGTCAGCTTTTATCGGCCCTCCGGAACGCGCACGAAGATTGTCATCGAGCGCGGCGCGTTCCCGTCTGACCGCCACGCAGTTGTTTCGCAGCTGCGCTTCCACGGCATCGACCCGGCAGACGGGCTGGTCGAACTTGAGCCGCGCGAAGGCGAAGCGACCTTGCGCGAAGAAGACATCGAGGCGATGTTCGCACGCCTGGGCGAGACGATTGCACTAGTGTTGCTTCCCGGCGTCCAGTACTACACCGGCCAGTTCGTCGACATCAAGCGGCTCACCGCAGCAGCGCACGCGCAAGGCGCTCGAGTCGGTGTGGACCTCGCGCACGCAGCCGGAAACGTCCCATTGCGGCTGCACGACTGGGGTCCTGACTTCGCGGTCTGGTGCCACTACAAGTACTGCAACGCTGGACCCGGCGCGGTCGGCGGCTGCTTCGTACACGCGCGGCACGCCGAGTCGTTCGACCTGCCGCGTTTCGCCGGATGGTGGGGGCACGACCAATCCACCCGCTTCCGCATGGGCCCGGAATTCGTGCCGCAGCGCGGCGCCGACGGCTGGCAGGTGTCGAATCCGCCGATACTCTCACTGGCGCCACTGCTGGCCTCGCTGGAGATATTCGACGCTGCCGGTGGCGTCGAGGGCCTGCGGCCGCATTCGGAGAAACTAACCGGCATGCTGGAACGGTTACTGGAGCGCCGCGCCGGGGATGTGGTCGAAATCCTGACGCCGCGCGAACCGGCGCGCCGCGGTTGCCAGTTGAGCTTGCGGATACGCGGCGGCAACGGCAAGCGCGTGCACGACGCACTCGGCAAGCGCGGCATCGTTTGCGACTGGCGCGAGCCGGATGTGATCCGCGTCGCCCCAACACCGCTTTACAACACCTCGGAGGAGATCGAGCGTTTCGTCGCCGCGCTCATCGAGGCGGTGCTGTGAGCGGCCCGATCACCGTCGTCGGGGCCGGCCTCGCCGGCTCGCTTGCCGCAATTTTCCTCGCACAGCGTGGTTACACGGTGACCGTACTCGAGCGGCGCCCTGACCTGCGCAAGGTGGATATCTCCGCCGGACGCTCAATCAACCTGGCACTCGCTAACCGCGGTATCGACGCTTTGCGCCGCGTCGGGCTAATGCCACAAATCGAGCCGTTGCTCACGCCGATGCGCGGTCGGATGCTGCACACGCCGGCCGGTGAGTTGGGCTTCCAGCCGTACGGGCGCACGCCGACTGAAATGATCTATTCGGTATCCCGTGGCAGCCTGAACGCCGCGCTGATGGATGCAGCGGAAGCGACCGGCCGCGTCGAAATTCGCTTCGGTACACCTTGCGACGGTCACGATTTCGATGTGGATGACGGCACCCCTGTGATCGCTGCCGACGGCGCCGGTTCCGCGATCCGAGCGGCGATGCACGCCCAGCGCGGTATCACGGTCTCAGAGGAACTGCTCGAACACGGCTACAAGGAACTGACGATGCCGGCGGGCGCCGGTGGCGCGCACGCGATGGACTGCAACGCGCTGCACATTTGGCCGCGCGGCGGATACATGCTGATTGCACTGCCGAACCTCGACGGCAGCTTCACCGTCACGCTGTTCCTGCCGGTGGACGGGCAGGACAGCTTCGCCGCACTGAGCGGGCCGGCAGAGGTCGACGCGTTCTTCCGCGAGCACTTTGCGGATGCGCATACTCTGATCCCGGGCCTTGCCGAGCAGTTCGCCACGAATCCGACCGGCCGCATGGTGACGGTACGGTCCGAACCATGGCATATCGGCGGGCAGGCGCTGCTGGTCGGCGACGCCGCCCATGCAATCGTGCCGTTCCATGGCCAGGGCATGAACGCCGCGTTCGAGGATTGTGTGGCGCTCGATGCATGCATCGCCGAACACGGCAATGACTGGGAACAAGTGTTCGCTGACTTCGAGGCGCTGCGCAAGCCAAACTCGGACGCAATCGCAACAATGGCGCTGGAGAACTACGTCGAGATGCGCGACCTCGTTGCACAACCGCGCTTCCAGCTACAGAAAAAACTCGAGTTCCTGTTGCAGGAGCGACACCCAGACCGTTTTATCCCGCGTTACGCAATGGTGATGTTCCATTCCATGCCATACGCTGAGGCATACACGCGTGGGCGCGTGCAGAAGGAAATACTTGACGCGTTAACGCAGCGCGTCGAGCGCATCGAGGACATCGACCTCGACCGGGCCGATCAATTGGTCGTCAGCCGCGTTCCAGCACCACGAAGCTCATCGGATACGCATTCCGCTCATCGGCCACACGGAACTCGCGGCTGACCTCGCGCCATACGCCGGGCTCCAACGGCGGAAAGTACACATCGCCTTCGATATCCGCATGGACTTCCGTCAGGTGGATGCGCGCGGCACGCGGCAACGCCTCGGCGAACAGGCGCGCGCCACCAATCACGCAGACTTCGGGTACCGCGCCCGCGGCGCCAAGCGCGGCGTCCAGCGAGCGGACCGTGACAAGGTCGCCGGTCACGGATTGGCTGCTGACGACGATGTTGAGGCGGCCGGGCAGCGCGCGGCCTATCGACTCCCAGGTGCGCCGCCCCATCACGACCGGCTTGCCAAGCGTCACCCCTTTGAAGTGTTTGAGGTCTGCCGGCAAGTGCCACGGGAGGCGGTTGTCGCGTCCGATTACGCGGTTGTCCGCGTGCGCGACGACGAGGGTGAGTTCCGGTGTCATCGCCGCATTCTACAATCGTCGGACCGTCAGGTAGAATCCGCCGAATGTCGTGGCTCCAAGCACTGCTTATCGCCCTGGCCCGCCGCAACGGCGGGCTGGCTACTCAAGGATTTCGCGAACGGGCAGCTGCGCGACCCGGTGCTGATCGCCGTAGGCTTGATCGTATTCGGTATCGTCCTCGGCATCGCCGATTGGAAAGGCCGCGGCACACGTGACGAATACTCGTTGACGCTCCGCGATGTGCTGGTAATCGGCTTCGCACAGGTGCTCGCGTTGTTCCCCGGCACCTCACGTGCGGGCATCACCATGACCGCAGCCTTGTTCGTCGGCCTGTCGCGCGACGCTGCTGCGCGATTCTCGTTCCTGCTGTCGGTCCCAATCATCGCGGCCGCGACGCTGCTGTCCACGCGCGACCTTGTCGGGCGCGGTGCGGAGACTGAGTGGGGGATCCTGTTGTTCGGCTTCGTCGTTTCGGCTGCCAGCACCTACGCGATGGTCCACCTGTTCCTGTCGTTCATCCGCCGCATCGGGATGCAGCCGTTCGTCATCTACCGCGTCGCGCTGGGTGTCGTCTTGCTGGCGATGTTCTGGTGACCGGCTACGCGCCCGGCATCGGTAACCCCAAGATGACGGTCGCAATCAAGAAATAGATCGCGATGCCGGCGATGTCGGCGACCGAGGTAATCAACGGCGCGCTGGCGGTCGCCGGGTCGAAATTCATGCGCTCGAGCACGAACGGCAGCAACAGCCCGAACAAACTACTCACAAGCACGACGCAGATCATCGCCAGCGCGACCGCGAGTCCCAAGCCCCCGCCGCCGATCATTGAACCCGCGGCCCAGACGAACAGGCCCATCGTGAGCCCAAGTGCCAGCGCGACAGACAGCTCCTTTATGAACAGGCCCAGCCAGTCGCGGGCGTGGACGTCGCCTGTCGCGAGCGCCCGAACCATCAGCGTCGCCGCCTGCGCGCCGGCGTTACCACCCGACGCGATGACCAGCGGCAGGAAGAACACCAACGCCACGACGGCTTCGATGCTGGCCTCGAAGTATTTGATACCGATCGCGCCGATGCCGTTCACCGCGACCAGCATCACCAGCCAACCGATGCGTTTGCGGTACAGCAGGAACGGCCGCGCGTCCTTCAGCGACAGGTGCAGCGCGCCAACCGAGCCCATCTTGTGGAAGTCCTCGGTCGCCTCCTCCTCCGCGACGTCCATCACGTCGTCGACGGTGACTATGCCGAGCAGGCGCCCGTCTACGTCGACGACCGGCAGCGCCGACAAGTCGTAGTGCTGGATCAACCGCACGGCTTCTTCCCGGTCCGCGTCCGGCTGGATCGTAATCAGGCTTTCGTCGGCGAGCGACGAAACGAGCGCTGCAGGGTTTGCGAACACCAATTGGCGAAGCGACACGATGTCTAGGAGGCGGCCACTGCCTTCCGTCACGTAGATGAGGTTTACGGTCTCGCGCTCGTCGCCGAGCTGGCGGATGTGCGCGAGCGCGCGCGCGACCGACCAGTCGCCACGGACCTTTACACAGTCCGGGGTCATCAGCCGGCCCGCGCTTTCCTCGGGGTAGCCGAGCAAGCGGACGGCCTCGCGCACCTCGCCGGGCTTCAGCAGCCACAGCAGTCGCTTCACGGCGTCGCGCGGAAGCCGTTCGAGCAACGCCGTGCGGTCGTCGGGCGACAGCTCGTTCATCACGCGCCGCATCTCGTCCGGCGTCAGCGTCTCGACGAGCGATTCCTGGCGAACATCGTCAAGGTGGGCGAAGACTTCGGGCTGTAATCCTTCGGCGACGAGCCTGAACGCATCCGCACGCTCGGCAGGCCCGCAGTCACCGATAGCGTCAGCGATGTCCTGTACCGGCAAATCCGCGAAGAGGCCGCGGACCGCCTGATCATCGCGGCGTTCGAGCAGCTCTGCGAACCTGATCGAAATGGTTCCGGTACAGGTGACAGTCACCGCCGGTCCAGATGAAGTCACCCGCCTCCAAGTCGCACTGCTCAGCCAGCATGTGCGTCAAGAGCGCATACGATGCGATGTTGAACGGCACGCCGAGGAAGATGTCGGCCGAGCGCTGGTAAAGCTGACAGGACAGCCTGCCTTTTGCTACATGGAACTGGAACAGCGCATGGCAGGGCTGCAACGCCATCCGGTCGAGGTCCGCAACATTCCACGCGCTAACGATCATCCGGCGTGAATCCGGATTGGTCTTCAGTTGTTCGACGAGCCGCTCTATCTGGTCGATGTGGCCGCCGCCGGGCGTCGGCCACGACCGCCACTGGTAGCCGTAGACGGGGCCGAGCTCGCCGTTCTCGTCCGCCCATTCGTCCCAGATCGAGACACCATTTTCCGTCAGGTAGCGCGTGTTGGTCTCACCGCGCAGGAACCACAGCAACTCGTGGATGATCGAGCGGAAATGCAGCTTCTTCGTCGTGACGGCTGGAAACCCTTCCGACAAGTCAAAGCGCATCTGGTGACCGAACAACGACAGCGTGCCGGTTCCGGTCCGGTCATCTTTCGATACGCCACGCTCGCGCACCTCACGCATCAGGTGCAGGTACTGCCTCACCGCTGCCCCCTATACGCGGCGAACAGCAGCGCAGCGCCGAGCAGAACCAGCGGCACGGACAACACCTGCCCCATCGTCAGCCAGCCGAACGCGAGGTAGCCGATGTGCGCGTCAGGCAGCCGATAAAACTCAACGAAGATGCGGAACACGCCGTACAGCAACGCGAACATTCCGGATACAGCCATCACCGGCGGACGGCGTGCCGAATAGAGGTACAGCACGACGAACAGAACGACCCCTTCCAGCGCGAACTGATAAAGCTGTGACGCGTGGCGTGCGACGCCGTCGACGACGAACGCCCACGGGACTTCAGTCGGTCGCCCCCACAGCTCCCCGTTGATGAAATTCCCGATGCGCCCGAGGCCCAGCCCTATCGGCACCACCGGGATGATGAAATCGGTGAGTTCGAGGAAGCGGCGGCGCTGGCGGCTTGCATACCAGAACATGGCGAGCGCGACGCCGGCCATACCGCCGTGAAAAGACATCCCGCCCTGCCCGAGGCGTACCAGCATCGACGGGTTCGCGAAGAACTCGTCCGGCACGTAGAACAGCATGTAGCCGATGCGGCCGCCGGCAATCACGCCGAGTGCAGCCCAGAACACGATGTCGGAGACCTGGTTCTTCGTCCATCCGAAGCGTTCGGCGCGGCGATGCAACAACCACCAGCCGAGCGCGATGCCTGACAGGTACATCAACCCGTACCAGTAGATGGTCACCGGGCCGAGAGACAGCGCAACGGGGTTTATGTCGGGGTATTGGAACACCGGGGAATTCTAACCTATGCACTCACATAAAAACCCGCGCGAAGATCGCCTTCAGATACCGCGTCTCCGGTATCGCCGGGTGTATCGGGTGGTCCCAAGCCTGCCCTCCGGTCTCGATCACCTGCAGGTTACGGTCCACGTGGCGCGCGGCGAGGTTCATCATTCCGAGCAGTTCGTGGTCACCAAGGTGATGCGAGCAGGAACACGAGATAAGGATGCCGTCCTTGCCGAGCAGTTGCATCGCCGCCTGGTTCAGCCGCCGATAGGCGTCGAGGCCTGCGCGGTGGTCCTTGCGTCGCTTGATGAACGCCGGTGGGTCCACCACGACGACATCGAAGTCGCGGCCTTCAGCTCGCAGCGCCTTCAGCGCGTCAAACGCGTCGGCCTGTAGGGTTTCAATGTGAACATCGTTCAGTGCCGCGTTCGCAGCCGCGTGCTGCAGCGCCCGCTCGGATGCATCGATGCAAAGGACATCACTCGCGCCAAAACGAGCCGCCTGGATGCCCCACGCTCCGACATAGCTGAATACATCGAGGACGCGCGCGCCGGCTGCGTAGCGCAGCAGACGACCTCGGTTGTCAGACTGGTCATAAAACCAACCCGTTTTCTGCCCGGCGGCGAGCGGCACGCGAAAGCGCGTGCCGTGCTCCACGAGTTCGGCTTCGTCGGGCACCGTGCCGCGGGCCACCTCGACTGATTTTGGCAGACCCTCGAGTTCGCGCGCCGAGGAGTCGTTGCGCAGCAGGATGCCAAGCGGCGCGACGACCTTGTCCAATGCGTCCAGTATGTCGTCGCGCAGCGTCTCCATGCCCGCCGTCGTAATCTGCACAACCAGATGGTCTCCGTAACGGTCAACGACAAGACCTGGCAGCAAGTCCGCCTCGCCGAACACCAGCCGGTAAAAAGGCGCATCCGACAGGCGCTCGCGCAGCGCGAGCGCCTGGTTTACGCGGTGCAGAATCAGTGACCGTGATACTGGGTGCGCGGCGTCGCGCGAGAGCAGGCGTGCGCAGATCAGCGAGTGCGGATTCACATAGCCGGTGCCGACCGGACGGCCGCCGCGTTCGCGCACCTCGACCAGCTCGCCCGGCGTGAAGCCGGTCAACGGCGTTTCCGCTGTATCGACTTCGTTCGAGTACACCCACAGGTGACCGGCGCGCAGCCTGCGCTCTTCGTTCTTCTTGAGAATCAGTGGCTTGAGTTCCATTGGCCCGCGCAAGATAGCATAATTCGACTATGCCGAACCGCCTCGCCGATGCCTCGAGCCCGTACCTGCTGCAACATGCGGACAACCCTGTCGACTGGCACGAGTGGGATAGCGACGCGCTCGCGCTCGCCCGCGCGGAGGACAAACCGATCCTGTTGTCGATCGGGTATGCCGCGTGCCACTGGTGCCACGTCATGTCGCACGAGTCGTTCGAAGACACCGACACCGCCGCGCTGATGAACCAGCTGTTCGTCAACATCAAGCTCGACCGTGAACAACGCCCCGACCTCGACCGCATCTACCAGCTCGCCCATCAGCTGATCCAGCGGCGAGGCGGCGGCTGGCCGCTCACCGCATTCCTGGACCCGCACACGCACCACCCGTTCTTCGTCGGCACCTACTTCCCGCGTGACAGCAGGCATGGGCTGCCGGCATTCCGCGATGTGTTGCAGCGCGTGGCCGACTGGTACCGCAAGGAACCGGAAGCGCGCGCGCAGAACAACCGGGCGCTCTCGGAATTCTTCGGCGCGCCACCGCCCGCAGAGCGCGGCACCACGACCGGCGACGGCTCGGGGCCGGGCCACCGCGCGCAGGCGGCGCTCGAACACGACTTCGATGCCCGGCATGGAGGTTTTTCGAGCGCGCCGAAGTTCCCGCATACGACCCAGCTTGAGTGGCTGATCCGTCGCGACGATGCGCGCGCACAGCACATGGCGCGATTCTCACTCGGCCGGATGTGCCGTAGTGGTTTGTTCGACCAACTCGGTGGCGGCTTCTACCGGTACTCGGTCGACGCACGCTGGGAGATCCCGCACTTCGAAAAGATGCTGTATGACAACGGTACGCTGCTCGCGGCGCTCGCCGTAGCGCACGACGGCGACCCGGTGTTTGCGCACGCGGCGCGCCTTACTGCCGAGTGGACGATACGGGAGATGCAGCACCCGGCCGGCGGCTACTTCGCGAGCCTCGACGCCGATTCGGAAGGCGAAGAAGGCCGCTTCTATACCTGGGATGCTGCAGAGGTGCGCGCGGCGCTGCAGCCGGACGAGTGGCAGGCGTTCGCACCCGCGTACGGCCTCGACGGGCCATCGAACTTCGAGAGCCGCTGGCACCTGCACCACGCCGGCGACGCTGACCTTGCGCAGGCGGCTCTCACCGTCCCGGCGACGAGGCTCCACGCGCTGCGGGCGGCACGCGTGCGCCCGGCGCTGGACGACAAGGTGCTTGCCGGCTGGAACGGCCTGATGATCCGGGGCATGGCGATGGCGGGGCGGGCCTGGCACGAGCCGGCCTGGACCGCGTCGGCGCTCGCCGCCGCCCGCTTCGTGCGCCGTGAGCTATGGCGCGACGGTCGCCTTGTGACGAGCTGGCACCACGGGCGCGCGCTCCCGGTTGCGTTCCTCGACGACTACGCGTACCTGCTCGATGCCCTGCTCGAACTGCTGCAGTTGGAATTCGATGCAGATTTGCTGGCGTTCGCGACGGACCTTGCCGATGACCTGCTCGACCGTTTCGCGGATCAGGAACGCGGCGGTTTCTGGTTCACCCCGGACGACCACGAACGATTGATCCAGCGCCCGAAGTCATTCACCGACGACGCAACGCCGAACGGAAACGGCGTTGCCGCACACGCGCTGAACCGCCTTGGTCGGCTCGTCGGCGATACGCGTTACACGGACGCGGCCCGCACAACGATCGGCGCCGCGGTCGCCGGCATCGGCGACTGGCCGCACGCGCATGCCGCGGTGCTGCTCGCGCTCTCGGAGCACGAGACTCCACCGGAGCTCGCCATCATGCGCGGCCCGCGCGACGCGCTGGCAACGCTCGGCGCGCCGGTCGACCCGCCGGCGCTCGAATTCCGGATTCCGACCGAACTCGAATCGCTGCCGGGGCAGCTGGCGCACCAGCCGGCGCTCGACGGCAAGCCAACGCTCTACCGCTGCGTCGGCCATCATTGCGAAGCACCGCGGGTGCTTGATTCATGACCGCCGGCATCCATCGCTTGATTGGTGCGCTCGGTTCGCTCGTGCTTCTATCGGGCTGCTCCGCCATTGTGTCCTGCCCACCCGTGAGCGATGCCAAGCCCGTGTTCCTGCTCGACCACGGCCGGCACACGAGCCTGGCACTGACAACCGACGCGCGCACCGTCGTGCGCTATTCATACGGCGACCGGCGCTGGTACGCGCTCGGCGATACCGGTTTACGTTCAGGTTTCAATGCGCTGTTCCGCGATACCCCGGCCGTTCTCATGCGCGTGGAACTGCAGGCAGCGCCGACACTCGACGCTGTTGTGCGTGCCGTGGGCATCGAAGTTGAACGCGCCTATGTGCTCATGGCGCCGACACAGCGCGTAGACGCGCTGGCCGGGAAACTGGAATCCTTGTACCGCACGGGCGCCGGCGACCCGGACGCCCGGTTCGCGCCGCACCCGACGCCGTATACGCTCGGCTACAACTCCAACCACGCGATTGCCGATTGGTTAGGCGAACTCGGCTGCGATGTACGTGGCAGTCGATTGACTACCGACTGGCGCCTCGCGGACTGAGCTACAGCGCCGGGGCAAACAGGTTCGCGGCGCGCGCGGAGAGGCGGAACCACAGCGGTTTGTTCGCGAATTCGTCTCGTACCATTTCCCTGGAGTCGGCGAAGTCAGCAACGAACATTCGTTCGACTTCAGCCGCGAAGGACGCATCGGCGACCAACGCCGTAAGTTCAAAGTTGAGGCGGAACGATCGGTTGTCAAGGTTGACGGTGCTCACCGCAGCGCCATGGTCATCAATCAAGAACCGCTTCGCGTGCATGAAGCCGGGTTGGTACCGATAGATTCGCACCCCGGCTGCAATCAGCGGATCCATATAGGTTTCTGCGGCGAGTGTTGCGAGCCGGCTGTCGCTGCGTTCTGGCAGCATGAGCCTGACATCGACGCCACCGAGTGCGGCCAGCTTCAACGCGGCGATGACGCCTTCGTCGGGCACGAAATACGGGCTCGAAATCCAGATACGGCGCTTGGTGAGGTGGATGAACTGCTGAACCATCAAGCTCCCCGTTTCAAAACGATCGGCTGGGCCGGTCGGCAGGATGAGTATCGGTGCCGTTGCACCGGCAGGCGCATGCGGCGTCCATGACACCGCGGGCAACTCGCTGGTAACCCAGCGCCAGTCCTCGAGGAACGACAGCTGCAGGTGGAGCACAGCCGGCCCCTCGATGCGCATATGTGCGTCCCGCCAGCCATCACCACGGCTGCTAAGGTCCGCGCTGCCGACCCCGTCCATCAGCAGGTGCACGCGGACGCCATCTTGCGCCCGCTCGATTAGCCGCCGCTGCAATTCCCGCCCCACGCCGTCGTCGCGCACGATGTAGTACTGCACCAGCACGTAGTCTTCCGCAGCGTCGATGCCTGCAAAAATGCTTTCATAGGTAGCGGGGCCGTCGACGAGCAACTCTGCACTGTTGCCGCTGACGAACGGCAGGCGCGCCAGTTGCTCGACTGCGCGCAGCGTCGGTTCATCCGCGCCTTCCCATTCGGTTCTGAACGGACGCAGCGAGTCGAGGTCCGACGCCAGCGCCTGGTTCAGTGAGGTCACGCGCTCGCGCCGCATCAGCACGTAGTCTTCAAACTCGCTGCGCCCGAATACCCAGTAAGCAGGTACGGCGACGTACGGAAATGTGTTCAGCGATACGATCCAGGCGACGGTCCCGGGCGCCGTCCGCGTTTCCATCAACGCGTGCAGGGACGTCGCGAAACCAATCAGGTGCGCGGTTAATAGAAATGCGGATACCTTGAGAATCCGCCTGAGCTTCGGAAATCGCATCTTTCCAGCGTCCCACGCACGGCGTGGGAACACCATACTCTAGCGTACAGTCCATAAGTATTGACTTATATAAAAAGTTATATACCATCCCCGCATGGCACTGGAACACATTCTGCTCGGCCTTTTACGCGAGCCCGGTAGCGGCTCCGACATCAAGCGCGCGTTCGACAAGGCAATCGGTCATTTCTGGGCAGCCGAACGGCCAGGAGCGACTGGAATGGCTGGCGCAGGTGTGGTTCCTGAACGCGGTGCCGGAGCGCGCGCTCCCGTTCATGGTCTCGCTGCGCGCCGAATTCGCGCGCGAACTCGCGGCGCTCGAAGCAATTGACGCGCACTGGCGCAGCAGCGACCCGCGCTACCCGGACAAACTGCCGGACACCGATTTGTTCCCCCAGTTCACGCTCGCGCTCGGCCTCAAAAAGTTGAGGGTGAAGCTCGAGTGGGCCGACGAATGCATTGCGCTGCTCGAGGCGCGAGCCGAATCACAGAGGTAACGGAAATGGAAACGACAAGATCGCTGTTGGGTACGCTCCACCTCGCCACGGGCTTCATCGCGCTCGCCGCCTTCTGGGTGCCGCTGTTCCTGAAGAAGGGCGCTAAGGCGCACCGCGCGTTCGGCTGGGTCTTCGTCGGCGCGATGGCCGTAATCCTGGGGAGCGCCGCGACGATGACGCTTTCGACCGTCATCTTCGATGGTGCCAACCGCAATGCCGCGCTGTTCCTCGGGTTCCTTACTTTGATCACTTTCTCGGCGGTCTGGACCGGAGTCAGGGTGCTGCGGCACAAGAACGAGCCGCAGTGGCTGCGCAGCCGCGGTCAACTGTTCATGCTGGTGGTGATCGGGGCTGCGGGCGTCGGCTTACTGTGGCAATGGTGGGAGACCCGCTTCGCGCTGTTCTTCGTGTTCGGTCTGGTGGGACTGATCATCGCCATCCCGGAGCTGCTCGCCCTGCGCAAGCCGCTCAAGGTCGAACCCCGATTCTGGTGGTTCACCCACATGCAGAACATGATCGTGTCCGGCATGGCCGCGCACATCGCGTTCTTTGCCTTCGGGGCGTCGCGCCTGTGGCCGGACCTGTACACCGGCCAGCCGTGGTGGGTGATGCTGATTCCCTGGGTGGCGCCGTTCCCGATCGCATTCGCCGCGATCGCGCTGATCCAGCGGCATTACCGGCGCAAATTCAGGGTGGCGGCCGCTGCCCAGTAACGGTAATGCTGTCCTACGAACGGTGTGGCGCACGCGGAACGATTACCTTATCGACTGATACCGGACATACGGAGATTCAGAAAATGAGGACTTCACACAAACTTTATACACTGGCCTTGGCCGCCGTGCTCGGCACGGCAGTCGCCTGCGCGCCCGTCGAGACCCGCCAGCAACCGGGCGAGTTCCTGAGCGATGCGTGGATCTCCACGAAGGTGAAGACTGCGATGGCGTCCAGCGAACACCTTCGCGTCATCGACGTTAACGTCGAAGTACACGACGGCGTGGTTCAGCTCAGCGGCTTCGTCGATGACGAGAGCCAGATTCCCGAGGCCGAACAGGTCGCCCGTGAGGTTGAAGGCGTCGAGTCGGTAATTAACGACTTGCAGTTGAAACCCCGCGCCACCGGCTAACCTGACCGCTACTCCTGCCGTCGCGACGCGCCGGCAGGGGCAGCGATTAGCCAGCCGCGCTCGAGAACTGCTGCTCCTCGGTCGACCCGCTCAGCGCCGCGAGCGAAGAATTGCCACCCGAAATGGTCTGCGCAAGCGTATCGAAGTAGCCGGTCCCGACTTCGCGCTGATGGCGCGTTGCCGTGTAGCCGTACTTCTCGGCCGCGAATTCCGCTTCCTGTAACTCGACATACGCCGCCATCTGGCGCGCCTTGTACCCGCGCGCGAGCTCGAACATGCTGAAGTTGAGCGCGTGGAATCCTGCCAACGTGATGAACTGGTACTTGTAACCCATCGCACCCAATTCGCGCTGGAAGCGAGCGATATCAAACTCCGACAAGTTCTTCCGCCAGTTGAATGACGGCGAGCAATTGTACGCGAGGAGCTTCGAAGGATACTTGTTGCGGATTGCCTCTGCGAAGCGGCGCGCGTCGTCGAGATTCGGCGTCGAGGTCTCGCACCAGACGAGGTCCGCATAGGGGGCGTACGCGATGCCGCGCGCAATCGCCTGGTCGAGGCCGGGGCGCACTTCGTAGAAGCCCTCGACGGTGCGCTCACCGGTCAGGAACTCGCCATCGCGGGGGTCGACATCAGAAGTCAGCAGCGCCGCACCCATTGCGTCGGTGCGTGCGACGATCACGGTCGCTACGCCGGCGATGTCGGCAGCGAGACGCGCAGCGACCAGCTTTTGAACAGCCTCCGCGGTCGGCACGAGCACTTTCCCGCCCATGTGCCCGCACTTCTTCGCCGATGCAAGCTGGTCCTCGAAGTGCACACCGGCCGCGCCGGCATCGATCATGTCTTTCATCAACTCGTGTGCGTTCAGCACGCCGCCAAAACCGGCCTCAGCGTCGGCGACGATTGGTGCAAGCCAATCGATGTCGTCGCCGCCCTCTGCGTGTTGCACCTGGTCGGCGCGCATCAACGCGTTGTTGACTCGACGTACGACCGATGGAACCGAATTCGCGGGATACAACGATTGGTCCGGGTACATGTGGCCGGCCAGGTTTGCATCTGCAGCAACCTGCCAGCCTGAAAGGTAAATCGCTTTTAGCCCAGCACGTACCTGCTGCACCGCCTGGTTGCCAGTCAGTGCGCCCAGCGCGTTCACGAACGGCAGCTCATGCATCAGCGACCAGAGCTTGTCGGCACCGCGCCGGGCAAGCGTGTGCTCAATCGCTACGCTGCCGCGCAACCGCAGCATTGCTTCGGGCTTGTACGGGCGCTCGACGTCCACCCAGCGCGCACTCTCCTCCCAATCGCGCGCGAGACGCGTTGCTTCAAGTTCCTGGGTCATCGTCGTCGATCTCCTTGTATGCCGGCAGCGTGATGAATTCGACGAATTCGTCGTCAGCGGTAATGCGTTCAAGTAGGTCCGCGGCCTGCCGGAATCGGCCGTCTCTGTATGCGTCGTCACCGACCGCACTGCGTACAGCGTCCAGTTCCTGCAGCAACCAGTTGCGGACCAGCAACCGGGATAGCTTGCGGCCGTCATCAAGCCGCGCGGCATCGCTGCGCACCCACTGCCAAAGTTGCGCGCGCGCAATCTCTGCCGTCGCCGCATCCTCCATCAGGTTGTTTATCGGTACGCAGCCGGAGCCGGACAGCCACGCCGCGAGATAGCGGATTGCCACCGCGATGTTCCCGCGAACACCCGCTTCGGTGATTGTCCCTGGCGGTGGCTCGAGCAGGTCGGCAGCCGATACATGCACATCGTCGCGCTGCACCGCCACCTGGTTCGGCGCGTCGCCGAGCACGCGGTCGAATATCTCCATCGCGACCGGCACTAGGCCCGGGTGCGCAACCCATGTTCCGTCATGCCCATCGCCCGCTTCGCGCTCCTTGTCGGCCCGCACCCGTGCCAGCGCAACGCTGTTGGCTTCGTCATCGCCGCGGACTGGAATCTGCGCGGCCATCCCGCCCATCGCGAGCACGCCGCGGCGGTGGCAGGTCTGAATCAGCAGCCGCGAGTACGCGCGCAGGAACGGTGTCTCCATCGACACCTGGTTCCGATCCGGCAAGATGCGGTCGGGGTGCCCACGCAGCCGCTTGATGTAGCTGAATATGTAATCCCACCGCCCGCAATTCAGCCCGACCACGCGCCGGCGGAGGGCGTGCAGGATCTCGTGCATCCTGAACACCGCGGTTATGGTCTCCACCAGCACGGTGACCTTGACCGTCCCGGGCGTCAGGCCGAGCGAATACTCGATGTCGGTGAGCACCGCATCCCACACGGCCGCCTCGTTCTCGTTCTCCAGCTTCGGCAGGTACAGATACGGTCCGGAGCCGCGTATCACCAGCTCGCGCGCGTTGTGGAACAGAAACACGGCAGCGTCAAACAAGGCACCCGGCATCGGCAGGCCCTCGACCACGACATGCCGTTCCTCGAGGTGGAGGCCCCGCGGCCGCACCATCAGCACAGCCGGGTTCGGACCGAGGCGGTATTCGCGCCCGTCGGGGTTCGTAAATTCTATTGCCCCGCGCACGGCGTCATACAGGTTGTGCTGCCCGTGCATCAGGTTCGCCCAGGTCGGTGTCGTTGAATCCTCAAAGTCGGCCATGAACACGCGGGCGCCGGAATTCAGCGCGTTTATCACCATCTTGCGCTCGACCGGCCCCGTTATCTCGACGCGGCGGTCCTGCAGCCCCTCCGGGATTGGCGCCACCTTCCAGTCGCCTTCCCGTAAGCCTCGCGTCTCGGCAGCAAAATCAGGGAGCGCGCCCGCATTGAAGCGCTGCTGCGTTTCCACCCGCTCGTCCAGCAGCAGGCCGATCTCCGAGCGATAGCGAATGGCGAGTTGCGCGAGCAACGCACAGAGCTCGTCGCTTAAAAGGAATTCAGTGTCGGGTGGTGGCTCAGCAGCCAACGAGACCGTCGGCGCGAAGGCCGGCATCACGTGGGCTGGGTTCTGCATTCTGGTCACGGGGGTCGCAAACATACGTTTCGAGATTAGCCAGCGACAGGTGGCGGGAATATCGGGCGATGTACTGCATTGACGGCGGAAAAAGAAGCGCCGCATCCCTTGGGGGGAGGATGCGGCGCCGGGTTACTGCTTTGGGGAGCGAATCCTAGATGATGATTCGCATTCAGTGTCCGTCTACCGGCCGTAACCGGTCTGTACGGCATACCGCATATGCGTCAGAGCTTGCTACCGAACGCTTTCTGGTACCTGGCGTCGAATTCGTCACGGGTGAACGTGTGGTTCTGCGTGCCGTGGTGCTCAATCTTCATCGCGCCCATCAGCGACGCGATGCGTCCGGTGATCTCCCAATCGAGGTCGTTCATCAGGCCGTAGAGGAGTCCGGCACGATACGCATCGCCACAGCCGGTTGGGTCTGCCACCGTTTCCACCGGCGCGGCCGGCACCTCGACGCACTGTCCGTCGGAGTAGATCTTCGAGCCGTTACCGCCCGCGGTGACGACGACTGCCTCGCAGCGCTCGGCGACCTGTTCAATCGTCAAACCGGTCCGTTCGCAAAGCAGCGCTGCCTCGTAGCTGTTCAGCGCAACCCAGTTTGCGAGCTCGATGAAGTTGTGTAATGACTCGCCGTCGAACATCGGCAAACCCTGGCCCGGGTCGAAGACGAACGGGATGCCGGCTTCGGCGAACTGCGCCGCGTGCTGGATCATCCCCGCGCGTCCATCCGGGGAGATCATCCCGACCGTGATGCCAGCATCATCCGGTACCGCAGCGTTGTGTGAGAAATTCATCGCACCGGGGTGGAACGCAGTGATCTGGTTGTCGTCAACATCGGTCGTGATGTACGCCTGCGCAGTAAAGGCGTCGGGTATTTCTACGAGGAACCTGCGCGAGATGTCGTTACGGTCGAGCCATTCCGCGTAGGGGCCGAAATCGTGACCGACGGCGCCCATCCCGTACCCTTCCCCGCCCAGCATCTTCAGGTTATAGGCGACGTTACCCGCGCAACCGCCGAATTCCCGCCGTAACTCCGGGACCAGGAACGAAACATTTAGCATGTGCACCTGGTCGGGCAGGATGTGCTGCTGGAATCGGTCGTTGAACACCATAATGGTGTCGTAAGCGTATGAACCGCAGATCAATGCCGACATGAATGCGAAACTCCTATCACCCGAACAGCACCAGCAGCCAGACGACTGCCGCAAGGATGTCGGCGACGAACACCGCCGCCGACCCGATGTCTTTGCCTACCCCAGTCAGCGCGTGGTGGTCGTTGCCGTAGCGTTCGAACACGACCTCGAGCGCAGAATTCATTAACTCGACGACCAATATCAGCAAGAGCACCGCAATGAGCAGTGCCTTCTCGACCCCGCTCTCGCCGATGATGAGCGCAACCGGCACCAGCACCGCGCATAAGATCAATTCCAGGCGGAAACTGTCGTCGCGAACGAACGCCCATTTCAAGCCGAGCAGCGACCACTTCAGCGCTCGCCAGACGCCGGCCGGTCCGCGCGGGCGGAGGCTCACGCGCTCGTCGTCGGCTGCCATACGAGATCCAGCTGGCGCGCCGCGCGCACGTCGTCCAGGCGTCGCACCGGCGTGGTGTACGGAGCGCCCTTGACGAATGCGATGTCGTTCTTCGCCTCGTCGCGGATCGCCGCCATTGCCGCGACGAACGCATCGAGCTCCTCGCGCGTCTCGGTTTCGGTCGGCTCAATCAACAGGCATTCCGGCACCAGCAGCGGGAAATAGGTGGTCGGTGCATGGAAGCCATAATCGAGCAGCCGCTTCGCCATATCCATGGCGGTGAGGCCCGTCTCCTTCGACTCGCGCTTCAGCGTCACGATGAATTCGTGGCTGGCACGGCGCTCTGGGAATGCTAAATCGAAACCGGCCTCACGCAATTTGACCATCAGATAGTTCGCGTTCAGGGTCGCGTAGTCGGCGACGCGACGCATGCCCTCGCGCCCGAGCATCCGCGCATACACATAAGCGCGCAGCAACACGCCGGCATTGCCCATGAACGCCGACAGCCGCCCGATCGACTGCGGCAGGTCCTTGTCGGTCAGCCAGTGGTAGGTGTCGCCGTCGCGGCCGACGACCGGTGTCGGCATGAACGGCAGCAGGCGCTTGCCGACGCCGACCGCCCCTGCGCCGGGACCCCCGCCACCGTGTGGCGTCGAGAACGTCTTGTGCAGGTTCATGTGGATGACGTCGAAACCCATGTCCCCCGGCCTTACCTTGCCGAGGATCGCGTTGAGATTCGCGCCGTCGTAGTACAGCAGGCCACCCGCTTCATGGACGATCTGGGAAATCTCTTTGATCCGGCGCTCGAAGACGCCCAGCGTGGACGGATTCGTCAGCATGATGCCGGCGGTCTGCGGGCCGACCGCCGCGCGCAGCGCGTCCATGTCGACGTCGCCATTTCTGTCGGTCGGGATTTCCTTCACTTTCAACCCGCACATCACAGCGGTCGCCGGATTCGTACCATGTGCGGCGTCTGGAACCAGCACCTCGATGCGCGCGGTGTCGTTGCGCGCAGCGTGGTACGCGCGAATCATCATCACGCCGGCAAGCTCGCCCTGCGCACCGGCCATCGGTGTCAGCGAGACGCCCTGCATGCCGGTGACATCCTTCAACATCTCCTGCAGCTCGTACATGCACGCTAGGAAGCCCTGGCCATGCGACGCCGGCGCGAGCGGGTGCCGCGCGAGAAACTCCGGCAACATCGCCAGCCGGTTGCACGCGCGCGGGTTGTATTTCATCGTGCACGAACCGAGCGGGTAGAAATGTGTGTCGATCGAAAAGTTCAATTGCGACAGACGTGTGTAATGCCGCACGACCTGCAGCTCCGACACCTCAGGCCAATCGGGCGCAGCGCGGCGGCGCAGCGCCGCAGGGAGGCCTGGCGTCGCCGGCGTGGACGCCGGCGCTTGGGCGTACGCTCGGCGCCCAGGCATGGAGTGGTCAAATATCAACATCAAGCAAGAGCCTTGATTGCTGCGTCGTAGTCCGGCTCCTGCCCGATCTCCGGCACGAGTTCCGCGTAAGTGACGACATTGTCCGCGTCGAGCACCAGCACCGCGCGCGCTGTGATGCCGGCAAGCGGACCGTCGGTGATGCGCACGCCGTAGTCGTCGGCGAATTTTCGGTCCCGCATCATCGATAGCGCCTTCACGTTCTCGAGGCCTTCGTCGCCACAGAATCGAGCCATCGCGAACGGCAGGTCGGCGGCGACCATCATCATGGTCACGTCGGGGTTCGCGCGGGCGTGATCGTTGAACTTTTTCGTGGACAGCGCGCAGACCGGCGTGTCGATGCTCGGGAAGATGCTGATCAGTTTCGCGCGCGACTTGAAGTCAGCGAGCGATACGTCCTTGAGGTCGGTTGTGGTGAGCGTGAAATCGGGTGCTCTTTCGCCGACCTTCGGCAGCGTGCCATTTGTGCGGATTGTGTTGCCGTGCAGTTTGGTTTCGGCCATGGGTGTGTCCTCGGTCAGGCCTTCAGCGCCACGGCGAGCGCGGCGGCAAAGGCGTCTATGTCGGATTCGGTCCGGACCTCGGTCGCACACGCGATGAACGCGCGGTCGCCTAGCTCCGGGTAGTATTCGCTGAGCGGCAGCCCGCCCGCTATGCCCTGGTCTGCGAGCCGGTCGAGCACCGGTATTGCCGGCCGGTCGAGCGTAAATGCGCACTCGTGGAAGAACGGCGCGCTGAAGGTGCGTTCGACGCCGGGCAGCGCTGTCAGCCGTTCAACCAGTAACGCGGTGTTCGCATGCGAGGTCGCCGCAACTGCCTCGAGCCCCGCCGGGCCCAGCATCGCCATGTGGATTGTCGATGCGGTGACCATCAGGCCTTGGTTCGTACAAATGTTCGAGGTCGCTTTCGAGCGGCGGATGTGTTGCTCTCGAGCCTGCAGCGTTAACGCGAAGCCCTGCTTGCCGTCCAGGTCTACGGTTCGTCCCACGATGCGCCCTGGCATCTGCCGCACGATCTCGTTGCGGCACACCATGAAACCGTAATACGGGCCGCCCGACGAGAGCGGAATACCCAGCGGCTGCCCCTCCCCACAAGCGATGTCCGCGCCCTTCGCACCCCACTCGCCCGGCGGCGCCAACATGCCCATCGCAATCGGGTTCACCGAGCCGATTACCAGCGCGCCCTGTGCGTGCGCCCAGTCGGTGAGCGCATGCACATCCTCGAGCGTGCCGAAGAAGCTCGGCTGCTGTATTACGACTGCTGTCAGATCGGCGCCCTCGAACGGTGCGAACGCAGCCACCGGCGTCGTGCCCGCAGCGGGGTCAAACGGGACGACTTCGATTTTGATGTCCTGCATCCGGCAGATCGCCTCGGCGACTGCGCGGTAAAGTGGATGCACGGTACCGGCGACCAGCACGCGACGGCTCTTCGAAGTCTTGTGCGCGCGCACCGCCATCAACACCGCTTCAGCCAACGCCGACGCGCCGTCGTAAAGCGAGGCATTCGAAACATCGAGCGCCATCAGCTTCGCCATCATGGTCTGGTACTCGTACAGCAACTGCAACGTGCCCTGGCTCGCCTCGGCCTGGTACGGCGTGTACGCGCTGTAGAACTCGCCGCGCGTCGTAATCTCCCATACCGCCGCCGGGATGTGGTGCTCGTACGCACCCGCGCCAATGAAGCACAGCGGCGCGCCGTCCTGCGCGGCGCGCGCGTGCATCAGCCGCGATATCTCATACTCACCGACACCATCGGGTACCGCAGCCATCTCACCGGCGCGCAACGCGGCCGGGATCTCGTCGAACAGTGCCTCAATGTCGCGGGCATCGATTGCGTCCAGCATGGCCCGCGTTTCAGCTTCCGTATGCGGAATAAACGGCATCCGTGTATTACCCCTCGTCCGCCAGCAGTTTCTCGTATGCGGCCGCGTCGAGTAGGCCATCGGCCGCGCCGCCGCCCGCAGGTCGCACGCGGAACAGCCAGCCGTCGCCGTACGGGTCGCTGTTCACTGTCTCGGGCGCATCTGCAAGAACCGCGTTCGTCGCGACGACTTCGCCGCCGACCGGCGCATAAACATCGGACGCGGCCTTCACGGATTCGACAACCGCACAGGCCTCACCGGCTTCGAGCGTGCGGCCGACTTCCGGTGCCTCGATGAACACGAGGTCGCCGAGCGCCGCCTGCGCGTGGTCGCTGATGCCGATCGTGACGGTGCCGTCGTCCTCGGTGCGGGTCCATTCGTGGGATTTGGCGTATTTAAGGTCTGAAGGTATGTTGCTCATGCGATTGGTCTCCGATTCATACCAAGGGTTTGCCGTTGCGGGCGAACGGCGGTTTCACGACGGTCGCCTTCAACAACTTGCCGCGTACTTCGACCTCAAGCTCGTCGCCCGCACCGACCGGCACGCGCGCGAGCGCAATCGACTTGCCAAGCGTCGGCGAAAAGCCGCCGCTGGTCGTTTCGCCATCTCCAGCGCTGGTTACGACGCGCATGTGCCCGCGCAACACGCCTCTGTCTTGCAGCAGCAGGCCGACAAGCTTGCGCCGGGCGCCCGCCGCGCGCTGCTTCTCCAGCGCGGGCCTGCCGATGAACGCCCGGTCCGCTGGATCCCAGGCAATCGTCCAGCCGAGCGAGGATTCCAGCGGGGTGGTCGACTCGTCCATGTCTGAGCCGTACAGGTTCATGCCGGCTTCCAGGCGCAGCGTATCGCGCGCGCCAAGGCCACATGGTGCACAACCCTGCGCCACGAGGTCGTTCCAGAATTCCTTACCACGGTCCGCGGGCACCATGACTTCGAATCCATCTTCGCCGGTATAGCCGGTCGTCGCGACAAACAGGTCGCCGCAAGCGCGCGCGCGGAACGGGCCGAGCGCCGCCGCCGCAGGGCGGTCAGCCTCGGGCAGGAGGGGCGCGACGCGCGAACGCGCGTTCGGGCCCTGCACCGCAATCATCACGAAGTCGTCTCGCACGACCACTTCGACGTCGGCGGCTGCCGCATGCCGGCGGATCCACGCAATATCCTTGTCGCGCGTGCCTGCGTTGACGACCATCCGGAACCATTCGTCATCCATGTAATAGACGATCAGGTCGTCAAGCACGGTGCCCTGCTCGTTGAGCATGCATGAATAGAGCGCGCGACCGGTTGCGGTGAGCTTACTGACATCATTCGCCAGCAAGCGGCGCAGGAACGGGCGCACGCCCGCGCCGTGGAGGTCGAGCACGCACATGTGCGAAACATCGAACATGCCGCAATCGCGGCGGACCTGGTGGTGCTCGTCGAGCTGCGAGCCGTAGTGCAGAGGCATGTCCCAGCCGCCGAAGTCCACGATCTTCGCGCCGGCGTCGACATGTGCTTGATATAGGGGTGTGCGGTGACCCATCGGTTGCTCCCGGGTAGCGTCAACCGCCCCGAGCCACACTCTTCCACGGACGGATTTATCGAGCGCGTAGGATAACAGCCCCGGTGGATTTGAGCATCAGCCAGATTGCCGGAACCGACGCTGCGACGAGCATCAATGCCGCGGGCGCCGCGAGCTCCAGCATCTCCTCGCTCGCCTCAATCCAGATACGCACCGGGAGCGTGTCGAAACCAATCGGCCGCAGCAGCAGCGTCGCGGGCAATTCCTTCAGCGCGTCGATGAAAACCAGCACCAATGCCGCGGCGAGGCCGCCACGCATCATCGGCAGAATCACCCGGGCAAGATTCTCGAGCGGGCCGGCGCCAAGCGCCCGGCCGGCGAGCTCGACCGACGGGGTGATCTGCTGCAACGCCGCTTCCTGCGCCTGGATCGCCAGCGGCAGGAAGCGAATCGCCAGCGCCGCAACAAGCGCGACCAAAGTGCCATACACGGGCGCGGCGACGGCCAGCACGGCGACGAGGACGCCGAGCGCGACGACGGGGCCGGGCAACACGAAGCCGACGCTGGAGAGCTGCAGGGCCACCGCGCTGCTGATGTTGCGCCGCCGCGCGTGGTATAGCGCGACCGGCAACGCAGCGGCGAGCGCAACGACGGCAGCGAGCGCCGCCGCAATGAACGAGTTGCTTGCGTATCCCCAGAACCGGGCGCCGATGGCACCGGTGTCCAGCGCAACCCAGGTCCAGCCCACCATCCACGCCAGCGGAATCGCCAACGCAAACAGCGTAACCACCCCCAGCCAACCCCAGACGAGCGCGAGCTCCCAGCCGCAGGCGCGAATCGGCCTCGGCGCGACCCCGCCGCCGTGCATGAAGTAGCGCTGGCGGCGGCGGAAGAAGCGCTCGGCGACGAGGAAGGTCATGCTCAACACGACGAGTACGAGGCTCAGTCCAGCGGCGCCCTGGAAATCGAAGCGCCCGCTCATCTGCAGGAAAATTGCGAGCGTGAAGGTCTGCACGCGCAGCATGCTGACCGCGCCGAAATCAGACAGCACGTGCAGCACGACAATCGCAACGCCGGCCGCAAGTGCGGGCCGCAGCAGCGGTAGGCTGACCGTCGCGAAGCGCCGCCAGCCCGGATATCCAGCGATACGCGCCGCCTCGTCGAGGTGGGCGCCCTGCGCACCCAGCGCGGCACGCACCAGCAGGAATACATACGGGTAGCTCGCGAGCGTGAGGACGAACGCAGCGCCCGGCATCCCGTAGAAGCTCGGCCCGATGCCGGTCGGCAGCAGCGTTGTGTAAATGTGTGCGAACACATAGGTCGGAATCGCCAGAGGAAGCACCATCAGCCACACCGCAACCGTACGTCCGCGGAACTCGCGGCGCGCGACCAGCCATGCGGCGGAGACTCCGAGCAGCAGCGAGCCGGCTGCAACCCATGCGGCGAGCCCCAGCGTGTTTACCATGAGCTGCGGGATGCGCGCGCTCCAGAGCGCCTGCCATTCCGCGGCGTGCAACTGCGCGCTGTTCCAGACTACGACGACCAGCGGCACGGCCGCGAGCGCGACCACGACGAATGCGAGCGCGGGCAACGTGTGCAGGCGTCGCCCGACACCCGGCATTACGGCATTCCGACCCGGTCAATCAACTCGATTGCAACGCCTCGGCGCGCCGCGAGTTCGCCGAGCGGCACATCGGCGACACGGATGTCCCCGGAAGCGGGGAGCGCCGGGTGCGCCGCGACATCGTTCCGCGTCGGGTATTCCATGTTGGCGTCGGCGAAAATGCGCTGCCCTTCCTCCGACAAGACGAACGCGACGAACGCCTCGGCGGCAGCGCGGTTGCGCGCGTGACGGCTGACCGCGATGCCGGCGATATTCCACGCCACGCCGAGCCCGCCCTCACCCTGGTCCGGCACCACGATGCGTAGCGGTGCGTCCGGCGACTCGGCCAGGTGACGAAACACGTAGTAGTGGTTGACGAGCCCAACCGCTCGCCGCCCGGCAGCGACGTCGGCGACCACCGCGCCGTGTCGCGTGTAGACATCGGAGCCGACATTGGCTTTCAGGCCACGCAGCCATCGCTCGGCGGCTTCGGGGCCGGCTTTTGCCATGTAGACGCTCAAGCCCGCAACGAAACTCTCGTTCGCTGAGTGGGTGATGCCGAGCTGACCGCGCCAGCGCGGGTCTGCCAAGTCGAACACGGATGTAGGGGCGGCGTCGGTCTGCCTCGGTGCGCGACCCCTCAGCCCGCAGCTTGCTCAGCAACTCCGTTGCGCTGCCGGCGTGCAGCACGACCGGGATGCCGGTCTGCTCAGTGAAACGGTTCGCGACCGGGCGGACGAATTGGTCTGAGCGCCCACTGTAGATCACCAGCTGGTCCGGGCCTTGCGCCGGCGCGCTGGTGCAGCCAGCGACGAACGCGAGGAAGACAACAGCGATTGAATTTCTCATGCCAGCGATGATAATGATTCTCATTAATTTTCTCAACGACGGTTCGCCGAGGGTCGCACGCCCCTGCTAACATGGCGCCGTTTCGCCCCTGTCGCACCGGAGCACCCGTATGCACTTGATTCGTGCCGTCATCACGGCCCTGCTGTCCGTCCTTTTCCTGAATGGCTGCCAGCTCGCCGTGTCCGCAGCCCCTGCTGACGAGCAGATTGCTGCCCTCCACGCGCTATTCGACGATGCCTGGGAGCGTCGCCTGCGCGAAAACCCGACTTTCGCGTCGAACCTCGGCGACCTGCGCTGGAACGACCAATGGGGCGATGCATCGCTTGAAGCAATCGAGGCCAGGCACCGGGCGACCGAGGGTGAACTTGAGCGACTTCGCGGCATAAGCCGTGACACGCTGCCGCCCGCCGAGCGCCTCAACTACGACCTGTTCGAGCAGCGACTCGCCAATGATGTTGCCGCGCACCGTTACCGCGACTTCCTGATGCCAATCAGCCAACGCGGCGGCGTACAGACGCTGCACAACATGACAGAGACGCTGCGGCTCGACACCACGCGACACTATGAGGACTGGCTCGCGCGCCTCGCTTCAGTCGATACGTTGATCGACCAGAACATCGCGCTGATGCGCGCTGGCATCGAAGAGGGCCGGGTCCGGCCCCGCGTCATCATGGAGCGTGTGCCCTCGCAACTCGCGGCGCACCTCGTCAACACCCCGGACGAAAGCCCGTTCTTCAAGCCGTTCGAGCGGTACCCGGATGGTGTCCCCGCGCCGGACCGGGCGCGCCTGACAGCAGCGGCCCGCGAGACCATTGCCGACACGGTGATCCCTGCTTATCGGCGGCTCGCGCAGTTCTTCAACGAAGAGTATCTGCCGGCGACACGCACGACCGTCGGCGCTTGGGACCTGCCCGAGGGTCGCGAGTACTACGGGCACCGTGCACGCGTATTCACGACCACCTCACTGACGCCCGACGAGATACACGAGATTGGCGTCGCTGAGGTCGAACGCATTCGCGCGCAGATGATGGAGGTCATCGAAGCGGTCGGTTTCGAAAGGGGCTTCGACGCGTTCCTCGACCACCTGCGCACCGACCCACAGTTCTATTTCGACGACGGCGACGAGCTGCTGACTGCGTACCGCGCCATGTCGAAGCGAATCGACCCGTTGATGGTGCAACTGTTCGGGCGGCTGCCGCGTATGCCTTACGGCGTGCGCCCGATCCCGATGGACATCGCGCCGGACACGACGACCGCTTACTACAGTCGACCCGCGGCCGACGGCTCGCGCGCCGGAAACTACTATGTGAACATATACCGCCCTGAAGTGCGCCCGAAGTACGAGATGATGGCCTTGTCGCTGCACGAGGCAGTGCCCGGCCACCACCTGCAGATTGCGCTGGCGCAGGAACTCGGCGACCTGCCGAATTTCCGCCGGTACGGCGGCTTCACCGCGTTCAGCGAAGGCTGGGGCCTCTACGCCGAGTACCTCGGCGAAGAGCTCGGCCTGTACGACGACCCGTACGACAAATTCGGCCAGCTGACCTACGAGATGTGGCGTGCGGTCCGGCTCGTCGTCGATACCGGGATGCATCACAAGGGTTGGACGCGCGAGCGGGCTATCGAGTTCTTCATGGCGAACGCTGCGAAGAGCGAGGCGGACATCATCAACGAAATTGACCGCTACATCGCGAACCCCGGCCAGGCGCTCGCGTACAAAATCGGCGAGCTGAAGCTGAAAGAACTCCGCCGACGCGCGGAGCAACGCCTTGGCGACCGCTTCGACGTACGGGCGTTCCATGACGCCGTGCTTGAGAACGGCGCGGTACCGCTCGACGTGCTCGAGCGCCACATCGATGCCTGGATAGAGGAACGCGCGTCCGCATGACTGCCGACCCTCAGCACCCGGTGCGGCGCCGGCTCACTGTTGGTGTCAACGTCGGTGGCGTCCGGGTCGGCGGCGGCACACCGGTGGTCGTGCAATCCATGACGAACACGGACACGGCCGACATCGACCGTACGGTCGAGCAAGTGGTAGCGCTCGCGCACGCTGGCTCGGAGATTGTGCGGCTGACGGTCAACAACGCTGCGGCCGCCGAAGCTGTGCCCCTTGTGCGGGATCGGCTCGACGCACTCGGCGTCGCGGTACCACTGGTCGGCGACTTCCACTTCAACGGGCACAAACTGCTGACCGACACGCCGGCGTGCGCCGAAGCATTGGCAAAATATCGCATCAATCCGGGCAACGTCGGACGCGGCAAGAAACGCGACGAGCAGTTCAGCATCATGATCGAAATCGCGGCGCGGGTCGGCCGGCCGGTGCGCATCGGAGTCAACTGGGGCAGCCTCGACCAGGATTTGCTCACGCGCATGATGGACGACAACGCGAGTCTCCCTGAACCGCTCGATGCGCGGGATGTCATGCACGAGGCGATGATTGCTTCGGCACTCGGGAGCGCTGCCCGCGCGGTGGAGCTCGGATTGCGCCGTGACCAGGTCGTGTTGTCCTGCAAGATGAGCGGCGTGCAGGACCTGATCAAGGTGTACCGCAAGCTCGCCACGCGCACCGACCACGCGCTGCACCTCGGGCTGACCGAAGCCGGGATGGGTTCGAAGGGCATCGTTGCTTCGAGCGCAGCGCTCGGCGTTCTGCTGCAGGAAGGCATCGGCGACACGATTCGCGTGTCGTTGACACCCGAGCCGGGTGGCGACCGCACTCAGGAGGTCATCGTCGCACAAGAGATCCTGCAGACGATGGGCCTGCGCGCGTTCACGCCACTTGTCGCCGCGTGCCCCGGCTGTGGACGCACGACCAGCACTTATTTCCAGGAACTCGCGTCCGACATCCAGGGTTGGCTCAGAGCGCAAATGCCGCAGTGGCGCAGTGAGTTCGTCGGCGTCGAGAACATGAGCGTCGCGGTCATGGGCTGCGTGGTCAACGGCCCGGGCGAAAGCAAACACGCGAACATCGGTATCAGCCTGCCGGGCACCGGCGAACGCCCGGTCGCGCCCGTTTACGAGGATGGGGAAAAGACCGTGACGCTGAAAGGCGACGCGATAGCAGGCGATTTCCAGCAACTCGTGCAGGCATACGTCGAACGGACCTTCGCGAAGCGCTAGTGTTAAAATAGCCGGCATGGGTAAGGGCACAAAATACGTCGCGAAGACCCCGGATGCCGACGGCTACATCAGCTATACCGACGACGAGCACGCGGTCTGGAACCACCTGATCACGCGCCAGCGGCCAATCGCCGAGCAGTATGCGTGCGACGAGTACCTCGTTGCGCTTGAGCGCATGAAGTTCCCGACCGACCGCATCCCGCAGTGCAACGAAGTGTCGGACATCCTGCACGCGCACACCGGCTGGCAGGTCGCGCCGGTAGCTGCGCTGATTCCATTCGGCGAATTCTTCCGCCTGCTGTCCGAGAAAAAGTTTCCGGCGGCATCGTTCATCCGCTCGTGGGAGGAACTCGACTACCTGCAGGAGCCGGATATCTTCCACGAGATTTTCGGCCACACTCCGCTGCTCACCGACCCGCGCTTCGCCGAGTTCACACACGCATACGGGCTCGCGGGCTTGCAGGCGCCGAAGGAAGACCGGGCGATGCTCGCACGGCTTTACTGGTTCACCGTCGAGTTTGGGCTGATGAACACCGCGAAGGGCCTGAAGACCTACGGCGCCGGCATCGTCTCTTCAATTGGCGAGACGCCGTATTCGATTGAGAGCGACGTACCGCTGCGCAAGCCGTTTGACCCGGTGGAGGCACTGCGCACGCCGTACCGCATCGACATCTTCCAGACCGTGTACTTCACCATCGAAAGCCTCGATGAGCTGTTCAAGGTTGCGCAGATGGACCTGTTCGCGCTCATAGCGGAGGCCCGGCGGCTCGGCATGCACACACCGACTTTCCCGATTGACGAAAACGCACCTAAGTGGGCTTGACGATGACCGAACAACTGGCAGAAAAACATTGTGTCCCGTGCGAGGGCGGCGTACAGCCGCTGACGCGCGCCGAAGCGGACAAGTATCTCGCCCGCATCGCGCCGGGCTGGGAACTCGACGCCGATGCGAAAGCGCTCCGGCGCGAGTTCCCGTTCAAGGGCTATTACAAGACGATTGCATTCGTGAACGCGCTGGCGTGGGTCGCCAACGCGGAAGGTCACCACCCAGACCTCGAAGTCAGCTACAACAAGTGCGTTGTCCGCTGGACTACCCACGCCATCGGCGGTCTGTCCGAGAACGATTTCATCTGCGCCGCGAAAACGTCGAAACTCGTCGGCGAGTGAATCAGCGGAAGCCCGCCCGGGGCCGCGCCGCTGCCGGCAGGTCGCCCTGCTCGCCCGTCGCATATCGCACCATCTGAGTTTTAACCGGGCCGAGCCGGTTCACCGCGTTGAGCCCGGCGCCTCGCAGACTCCGCAGCAGCGGATTCGTGCTCATGAATACCCGGTGGAATGCATCAAGCATTTCCTGCATTACTGCATTGTGCGCGCGGCGCCAGCGCGCATAGCGGCGCAACGCATGCCAGGCGCCGGGAGTGGCGCCGGCGCGCACCGCGTCCTGCAGCGATTCAGCAAGTGCCGCCGCGTCGAGTAGCCCGAGATTGGCGCCCTGACCGGCGAGCGGATGCACAACATGGGCGGCGTCGCCGATCAATGCACAGCGTGGCGCTACATATTCGTCTGCGTGCATGCGCGACAGCGGGAACGCAGCACGCGGCCCAGCAGCAGTAACCGGACCGAGACGGTGCTCGATCGCGGCGCTCAATTCGGCACAGAACGCGGCTTCATCGAGCACGAGCACGCGCGCCGCGTCCGCGTCAGGCAACGACCAGACCAGCGAGCAGCGGCCGTTCGGCAATGGCAGCAGCGCAACCGGCCCCCCGTCGAGAAAGCGTTGCCATGCGGTGTCCTGGTGCGGAAGTGCAGTAGTGACCACCGCGACGACCGCGCGCTGCCCGTAGCCCTTCGCGTGCGCACCGATACCTGCCAGCTCGCGGACCTGGGAGTTCGCGCCGTCTGCACCGACCAGCAGCGCGCAGCGGACCACGCGGCCTCCGGTCTTGACGAGCACCGCGTCGTCGGCGAACTCTGCGGCTTCTATGTCTGTACGCCATGCGGTCCGAACAGTGCGGCTTTGCGCAGTTCGCTCCAGCAAGGCGTGTTGGACGAGCTGGTTCTCAACGATCCAGCCGAGTTCGGTCAGCGCTGCGTCAGCAGCGTCGAATGAGAGCTCGCCGCTGCTGCCGGAATCCCAAACCTTCATCGCTCGGTACGGGGCCGCGCGGGCAGCGACAATCGAGGACCAAGCACCGGCCGCGTCGAGGATGCGCGCGGATGCGCGCCCGAGCGCTGAGACGCGGACGCCGGTGTCTCCGCCCGTGAACGGCACGGGCGCCTCGACATCCGTCAATAACACCTTCAAGTCCAAAGGCGTCAGCATCGCCGCGAGCGTCGCGCCGGCCATTCCGGCGCCGACAATCACGATGTCGTAATCGTATTTCACCGCAGCGGCACACCGACGCCGGTCCCGTAGCGCGCCAGGAGTCGGCGCGCAGGACCTGCGAGGCCGAACAGGCCGATGCCCACGCCACGCGCAAGCCCCACGCCAGGCAGGTCCAGCGCAAACAAGGCGTTCAAGCCGTCTATGAATGTGGCAGTCCTGCGTTGGTCGGCGATCCGGCCATCCGCCCATCGTTGCAGGGCGCCGCAATCCGCCGGATCATCGCTCGCCGCGATGCCCGCGGCCACAGCTTCAGCAAGCGCAGTGCAGTCGCGCAGGCTGAGGTTGAAGCCCTGTCCGGCGATCGGGTGCAAGCTGTGCGCTGCGTTCCCGACTAGTGCGACCCGTCCTCGCCACAGCTGCTTTGCGAGGACGCGCGCAAGCGGCCATGCTTGGCGTCGGCCCACGCGCTCGATCGCGCCGAGCCGGTGGCCGAACAGCGCGTTCACACGCTCCGCGAACGCGCTGTCATCGAGCGAGAGGACAGTATCTGCATCGCCCGCCGGTACGGTCCATACCAACGCACAGCGGCGCTCCTGCAGCGGCAGGAAGGCCAGCGGCCCTGCCGGTGTGAACCGTTCCCACGCGACGCCTTCGTGCGGCAGCGCGGTGGTGACATTCGTAACGACCGAAGTCTGTCCGTACTCATGCCGCGAGACGCCGATGCCGGCGCGGTCCCGCACGGTTGAGCCAGCGCCGTCCGCACCAACCAAAAGACGCGTGCTGCAACGCTGAACTACCCCGCCGGCGTCGATTTCGACTCCGACGTGTTCCGCGCCCGCCTCAAGATCGATGATTGTCGCTGGCTGGAAGCGCTCGATTGTGCCCTCATGCGCGAGCGCAGCTTCGAAAGCGTGTGCTAGGGGCGGGTTCTCGATAACCCACCCGAGCGCCTCCATCGCCATTTCTTCAGCGTCCAGAATGGCAATGCCGGGCCGTCCGGCCTCTGACACGTGCACGCGACGGATGGGTTCCGCGTGTGGCGCAACCAGCGGCCAGACGCCGATTGCTTCGAGTACGCGTCGGCTGCCGTCGGCAAGCGCAATTGCGCGGTCATCATAATGGGCCTTTGCCGGCCCCGGCCGCGCACGCGCTTCGATGATGCCCACGCGCAACCCGAGTGGCGCGAGTGCGAGTACCAGGCTGGCGCCTACCAGCCCGCCGCCTGCGACGAGTACATCGAACTGCTGAGCGGGTGCGCTCATCGTCGTCAGGCCGCAGCCATCAACGCCTCTATCTCATCGGGGTCCTTGGGCGCATCAGCGCTAAGCACTTCAGGGTCGCCCCGCGTGACGAGCACGTCGTCCTCGATGCGCACCCCAATCCCCCACCAACGCTTTGGCACGCCACGCGTCCCAGGGGCGATGTAGATTCCCGGTTCGACGGTCATCACCATGCCAGCTTCAAGCAGCCGCCACTGGTCGTCGACCTTGTAATCACCGACATCATGGACATCCATGCCAATCCAGTGGCCGGTACGGTGCATGTAAAACGTCCGATACTTGCCGTTGCGGACCAACGCGGACACCGAGCCCTTCAACAGCCCGAGCTTGACGAGCCCCTGCGTAATCACCTTGACCGCGGCATCGTGCGGGTCGTTCCAGTGGTTGCCAACGCGCGCCTGCTCGATCGCCGCGAGCTGCGATTTCAGTACAAGGTCGTATATCGCACGCTGCTCAGCGCTGTAGCGGCCGCCCACCGGGAATGTGCGCGTGATGTCGGAGGCGTAGCCGTCCAGCTCCACGCCTGCGTCAATCAACACCAAATCCCCATCGCCCAACGGCGCATCGTTCTGGACGTAATGCAGCACGCAGGCGTTGGCACCACCACCGACAATCGACGTGTACGCCGGCTCGCCGCCCGCACGGTGGAACTCGTACAGCAGCTCCGCTTCCAGTTCGTATTCACGCATGCCCGGCCGCACAGCCTGCATCGCCCGCTTGTGCGCCCCGGCGGAGACTTTGGCTGCCTTGCGCATCGCCGCAACTTCCGCACTGCTTTTGACCAGCCGCATGTCATGCAGCACGTGCTCAAGCGAAACGAACTCGGCCGGTGTGTGGGTGCCGCGCCTGACCTGTGCGCGCAGGTGCGTGACCCAGCCGATTAGCCGCTGGTCGAATTCAGCATGGTTGCCCATCGTGTAATAGACGCGGTCGACCTGTTCCAACAGGCCCGGCAGGATGTCGTCTATGTCGGTGATCGGGAACGCATCATCTGCGCCGAACTCCTGTACCGCACCTTCCTGCCCGGCGCGCCGCCCGTTCCAGGTTTCCATCGTCGGGTCCCGCTCCCGGCAGAACAACACGTACTCGCCCTGCTTGCGGCCCGGAATCAGCACCGCGACGGCCTCCGGCTCGGGAAATCCGGTCAGGTACAAGAAATCGCTGTCCTGCCGATACGGGTAATGGGTGTCGTTGTTGCGGGTCTTCTCGGTCGCCGCTGGGATAATCGCGATCGAGCCCGGCTCCATCATCTGCATCAGCTGGCGCCGACGGCGGGCGTGTTCGGTTGGCTTCATCGCTCTCTTGGCTCCGGTTCAGTGGACGCCGCGGGGGCCGCCGACAACGGTCGGCGGCGGCGCCGGGTTCAATTCGTCGTATACAAGCTGCACGCCCGCACGCAGGTACTCGACCAGCTCGGTGTAAGCAGCCTCGTCCCCTTCGTCACCGTCACTCGGGACGCCGACGCGCGCGATTTCAATCAAGTCGCGGATCACTTCCTGAACGGCCGGCGGCAGCCGGTCGAAATCACCTATACGGGCGTTGCCGACACCGAACAGGAATCCTTCGCACCATTCACCGAGCGCGCCTGCGCGATCGACGAGCGGCTCATCGTCGTCGGGCAGCAGCGGCGAGAATGCCATGTCGCCCGCGCGCAACTGCTGACGCATTTCTGCGGCAAGCGCGAGCAAATCGAAGCGCAGTTCGCGCACGCCGCCGGCTGTCGGATCAATGCCGTCGAGCGCAGCGGCGAGCCACGCCTCGGCGTCCGCCTCCGGTGCGCAGAGTACGCCACACAACGAGCCGTGGCACTCGGATGCGTCCATTGCTGCATGAACCCTGCGTAGCTGGCGGTCCAGCGAATGATGCGTTACGGCCATGCTGCATTTTAGCGCAAGCGCGCGCCGTTGACCGCGCGCCGGGTGGGTTCCATAATGCGGCGCATGGCCAGCGACGCGCCGCGCGAAACCCAAGCAGAACTCGACCTCAAGAAACTCGACTTCAGGATCGACGAATTGATCCGTGCGGTCGAACGCCTGAAGGAAGAAAACCGCTCCCTCCAACAGAAACAAGATGTGCTCGTGTCGGAACGCGCGGCGCTCGTGCAGAAGAACGAACTTGTGCGCACGCGCGTCGAAGCGATGATCTCCCGGCTTCGCTCGCTGGAGCACGGTTAAGTGGCCGCCCCCGTCCAAGTCACGATCCGCATACTCGACAAGGACTATCAGGTCGCCTGCCCCGAAGAGGAAAGGCCGGCGCTGGTCGAAGCGGCGCGCCTGCTGAACGACCGGATGAAGCAGATTCGCGACGGCGGCAAGGTCATCGGCGTAGACCGGATTGCGGTGATGGCTGCGCTGAACATCTCCCACGAACTCCTCGAGACGCGTGCCGGCCGCGGGTCCGGCACCGAACCCCTCAGCCGCAAGATCCACATGTTGCAGGAAAAAGTGGAGCAAGCGCTCGGCGCTGCGCGCCAGCACGAAATCTGACATGGAAAGGCGCCCAGTGGCGCATTATCATGGCCATGTCTCCTGCAGTGTTCGACTCGAGCCTGGATACCTCTTGAGCCTAATCACTTGCCCCGGGGCCATCGATCCCATCGCCGGTGTGCATGTCCGCCCGCGCGCGGAAAGCCTGAAGCGAGGGTCGCGGCCCCACCTGAACTCTCGGTTCAAGGGCAACGGCCCGGGACGGCACACGCGGGAGGCACTTTATGACTGACCGCACGCGCCTCCGGCGCGACCTGCGCCGGGCCCGGCGCGCATTGGACCCGCTTTACCGCACCGAAGCGTCGCTCGCCATCGCTCGCCAGCTCGTTTCCGGCCTGCTGACGCGCCGCTATATGCGGATTGCCGGATATGTGGCGTCGGATGCGGAGGCGGACCCCGGCCCATTCCTTGCTGCGGCGCGGCTGCGCGGGCGGCGTATCTACCTGCCGATGCTCGCCCCCCTGCAGCCAGCCAGGCTGCGCTTTGGCCTCGCCAAGGCTGGCCAGGCCCTGGCCGTGAACCGGTTCGGGATTCCGGAGCCGGTCGCCACCCCCACGGTGGCCCCGACTTTTCTGGACCTCGCGCTGGTGCCATTGGTGGGCTTCGACGACCGGGGCAACCGCCTTGGGATGGGCGCCGCGTATTACGACCGCACTTTCGCGTTCCTGCGCATGCGGCGGCTATTCCGCAAACCGCGCCTCGTCGGCGTCGCATTCGACTGCCAGCGCACCGCGCAAATCGACTCCGCGCCTTGGGATGTCCCGCTGGACGGCGTGGTCACTGAATCGGGATTGTGGTGGTTCAACTCGCACGAGGAGCATGCGTGAATTACTGGTTGATGAAGTCGGAGCCGAGTAGTTATTCAATCGACGACCTCGCGCGCGACAAGCGCACTCGCTGGGACGGCGTGCGCAATTACCAGGCGCGCAACATGCTGCGCGATGACGTCGCGAAAGGCGACCTTGTGTTCATTTATCATTCGAGTTGCGCCGAGCCCGCCATCACCGGCGTCGCCGAAATCGTCCGCAGCGGCTACCCCGACCCAACCCAGTTTGATCCCGAAGATGCGCATTTCGACCCCGGCAGCCGCCCGGACGCACCCCGCTGGATTGCGGTCGACATCCGCTTCCAGCGGCGCCTGCGGCGCCCGATTTCGCAACAAGGCTGAAACGCACACACGCGCTGCGCAGCGCGCGGCGCGACTGGCTGCCGAATGCGACTGCGCATCCGTTCATCCCGCCGCTCCACTCCCGCAGCGGCGCGCACACGGCGCGGATGCCGCTGCTGCATCCCGCCGACCGCGCGAGGTCGCCCTTGACACCCCCGATTGCAACTATCTGGAATTTTTCGTTTTCTCGTATATACTCAAGCGCGAGTACTTGGCACTCGGAGGATACACACACATGGCAGCAAAGAAGAAAGCTTCACCTAAACGTAAGAAGACTGCGGCGAAAAGAAAACCGGCCGCGAAGCGGAAAGTAACCGCGAAGAAGAAGACGACGAGAAAGAAAGCTGCGAAGAAGCGTACTGCAGCTGCACGTAAAAAGGCTGTGACGCGCAAGAAGGCGGCGAAGAAGAGAGCCGCACCGAAGCGTAAGAAGAAAGCCGGCGCGAAGCGCAAGAAGGCTGGCGCGAAGCGTAAGAAGGCTGGCGCGAAGCGCAAGAAGGCTGGCGCGAAGCGTAAGAAGGCTGGCGCGAAGCGCAAGAAGGCTGGCGCAAAGCGCAAGAAGGCCGCTCCGAAGCGCAAGAAGGCAACCCGTAAAAAGGCTGCTGGCAAGAAGCGCAAGACGACGCGCCGTAAGAAGACGGCGGCAAAGACCGCCTGAGCTTCAGGTCTACTGAGAACCGGCCCCTAGTGGGCCGGTTTTTTTTTGGTCCATTAAAGTCGGCGACGCCTGCCGGCGCGTGGCTCCGCTTGGCGTAGCCCTCGATGATTCCCTAAAAACTGTGCAACCATTTCATTGACGCGCTGGCGGACCGCCGCAACCGGATTGATGGGGCCGTCTCCAGCTCCGAGGCCTCTACCTCGCGGCTCCGGAAGATCGGCATTCAGGTACTCGACCTGAATTCGGCGGGCCCAATCCCGGTGTACGTCGACGGCGCCGACGAGGCGACCCGCCATCTGGACCTGATCAAGGGCGGCGGCGGCGCGTTGACCCGGGAAAAGGTGATTGCAGAGGCCGCGCAGCGGTTCATCTGCATCGCAGACGAGAGCAAGCTCGTACCCGTGCTGGGTGCGTTCCCACTCCCCGTCGAGGTCATTCCGATGGCGCGCAGCCTGGTCGCCCGGGCACTTGTGGTGCTCGGCGGTCAGCCGGTGCTGCGGGAGGGCTTCGTCACCGACAACGGCAACGTAATACTTGATGTCCACAACCTCGAAATCATCGAACCGGCGAAGCTCGAGAACGAGCTGAACCAGATTCCCGGCGTGGTCACTGTAGGGCTCTTCGCCCGCCGCGGCGCAGATGTCCTGCTATTGGCCGGTCCGGATGGCGTCAAGAAACTGACGCGCTGAACAACGCGGCCGGGCGCGCACTGCGCGGCGAGCACCTAGAACCCTCTGCCATCGCGGCCAGAGGGCCGCTCCCACATTTCGAGCCGCGTCCCGGCGCAATCGCGAAGCGACTTATGGGTTTCAGCCGGCTCTGTAAAAGCCGGTGAACCCATAGGAGCGAGCGGTGCGGCGGGCGCGGTGCCACTTGAGACCTCTGCCATCGCGGTGCGGAGCACCGCTCCTACACTGGAGGGCTGCTCCCACCCAGCAAAAAACATGGCCCGCGAAGCGGGCCATGTTTTTTTTGGCTGGGGGACTAGGATTCGAACCTAGGTTGGCGGAGTCAGAGTCCGCAGTCCTACCGCTAGACGATCCCCCAATGAAACAGGGTCCCGGCCCCCGAAGCGAATTAGCGCTTCGAGAACTGCGTTGCGCGGCGGGCCTTGCGCAGGCCGACCTTCTTACGCTCAACCTCGCGCGCGTCGCGGGTCACGAAGCCCGCTTTGCGCATCGCCGGGCGCAGGGTTTCATCATATTCCATCAGCGCTCGGGTCAATCCGTGCCGTATCGCACCCGCCTGGCCGGTGCTGCCACCGCCGGCGACCGTGACCATGATGTCGAACTTGTCGCCGATGCCGGCCGTCTGCAGCGGCTGGCGCACGATCATCCGCGAAGTCTCGCGACCGAAGTATTCGTCGAGCGGCTTCGTGTTGACCGTAATCTTGCCGTTGCCCGGCGAGAGGAACACGCGCGCGGTTGAAGTCTTGCGACGCCCGGTGCCGTAATTTGGAGCCTTGGCCATTCTCATCCTTCCGTCAGATTTCCAGCGCCTTCGGCTGCTGGGCGGTGTGTTTGTGGTCGGGGCCGGCGTAAACCTTCAGCTTGCGGAACATCGCGCGGCCCAACGGGTTTTTCGGCATCATGCCTTTCACTGCGATCTCGATCGCGCGCGTCGGGGCCTTGGCCATCATCTTGTCGAAGGTGATCGACTTCATGCTGCCGATGTAACCGGTGTGGTGGTAGTACACCTTGTCGGTCGTCTTATTGCCGGTCACGCGGACCTTCTCCGCATTGATTACGACGATGTAGTCGCCGGTATCGACATGCGGGGTGTATTCGGCCTTGTGCTTGCCACGGAGGCGGCGCGCCACTTCGGTCGCCAGCCGGCCGAGCGTCTTGTCGGTCGCGTCGACGATCAACCAGTCGCGCTTTACCGTCTCAGCCTTGGCGCTGAAAGTCTTCATTTATCCGGTGCTCCAACGGTCGCGGCGCATCGCGCCGCTCTACGGGTACCAAAAGAGCGGCAATTCTACGGGGTCGGAGGGCCCTTTTCAACTGGAGATGGGGCTAAATCCTCAGGCGGTCGACCACCCGGCCGTTGACCAGATGCTCATCCACAATCTCATCGATGTCCCGGGTGTCGAGGTAGGTGTACCAGACACCATCCGGGTAAACGACCGCAACCGGGCCTTCCTCGCACCGGTCCATGCACCCGGCCGAATTGACCCTGACCCCCGCCGGCCCGGCGATTCCGGCCGCCTTGACCCGCGCTTTCGCGTGCTGGCGGGCCTGCTCGGCGCCGTGGTCCTGGCAGCACGCCCGCCCGTCCTCACGCCGATTTACGCAGAAAAAGATGTGGCGGGCATAGTGGGTCAACGGTCAGAACCGGTACTGGAGCTGCAGGGCGGTATAAGTGTCGGTTTTCTCGCGGCCGGCCGGTACCGTACCGTTGTGCTTCACGGTGAACGAGATATTCGAATAGATGCGGCCGACCAGGTTCGTCTTCAATGCGGTAATCGACTCCGAATAAGTGTTCTCATCGCCCGCCTCGACCACCAAGCGCTGTGAGAATTCGCTGTTCTCGCTGATTGTCCAAACGTAGCCGCCCGCGAGCCGCAGGATTCCTTCCGTCTCTCTGCGGTTGTCGGTGAACCGGACCTGCCGCGCACCGGCGCCCACTTCAGCGTTCAGGCGATGCCGGTCGGTCTTCAACAAATCCCGGCCGTAGCCGACAGCCTCGGAGGTGCGCAGGCTGATACCCGCGAAGCGATCGCGCTCACCCTGTGCGGTAATGAATACGTAATCAATCTCGCTGATCCGATAGTCAGACTGGCCAGTCAGCTGGTAACGCTCGCCGATCGTCCCTGTCGCGTCGCTCGCCCGGTTACCGTTCAAGTTGACCGTGTGTCGCCACTTGTCGCGCAGGTAACCGAGCAACAGACGGGCGTTCAGGCTGGATGTCTCGGTATTACCGCTCGTCGCGTTGAAGCCGATGGCGAGTTCGCCCAACCATTCGCCTTGGGGCGGCTCATCCACGCCAGGGGGCGGGCTGGGAAATGCTGGTGACGCATTGAACACCCCGGCCTGCGCGCCGGGCATGGCCAGCGCTGCAGCAAGCACCAACGTGCGTGTGACCGATTGCCGGTTCGTGTACATGTTTCCCCCATGGATCCAACCGCTATTATAACGACCCCGACCTTGCTGTTCAGCCCGATGCCCGACCGAAGCACCTCAAACTGGCATGAGTTTCCGCTCGACCTTGCCGAGCGCTGCGTCAAGTGCGCGCAGTGCCTGCCGGTCTGCCCAACCTGGCAGCTCGCCCGGCACGAGGCGGAATCGCCGCGCGGACGCATCGCGCTGATGACCGCTGCAGCCGATGGCACCGCCGCGGACGATTCAAGCGTGCGCATGCATCTGGACCAATGCCTGCGCTGTGGGCAATGCGAAGTTGTGTGCCCGGCCGAGGTGCCATTCCTGGCGCTGGCCGATGCCGCTGCTGCGGCAACCGACGCTGCGCGGCGCGCACCGTGGCAGGCGCGCTTGTTACGCTTCCTGGTTGTGCGCCCCCGCCTGTTCAATCGGGTGGTTGTGCCGTTGTTGCGCGCCGCGAGCCGACTACCCTGGCTGCATCCGTTGTTGGTGCCGGGTGCGCGCCCCGCACCGAGCACCGGAACCTATGGGCCGTTCGAGGCCGGCAACGGACAAACCGTATCGCTGTTCCTCGGCTGCATCGCCCGAGCGACCGACGGCGCAACACTATCCGCCGCGCTCCGCGCCCTACGCATCGCGGGTTACACGGTGCGCGTCCCGCGACAGTCCTGCTGTGGCGCACTCCATGCTCATGCCGGTGAAGGGGAAGCGGCACGCGCGCTGCATGAGGCGAACGCCACAGCTTTCGACGACAACAACCCGGTCGTCCATTGCGCGAGCGGCTGTGCGGCGACGCTGCGGTCCGTGCTCGGGGCGCGCGTAGTCGATGTCAGCACCCTCCTTGCGCGCACTGCCGAAACCCGTGTCGCGGGCGCAGACACCGTGCTGCATACCCCGTGTACGTTCGCCGCTACTAGCGAGGCGGCAGGCCCGGCACGGCTGCTGACCGGTATGCGCCCGCTCTCAGCGCGTGGCCGGTGCTGTGGAGCAGCCGGAGAATACCTGCTGCGCGAACCGGCGCTCGCGGCCCGCCTGCGGGACGAGGTGCTCGACGAAGTTGGAACGGCAGCGACGCTCTGCACTTCGAACCCCGGCTGCGCGCTGCACTTGCGTGCCGGTCTCGCGAAGCGCGGCATGCGGACGACCGTCTC
>JAIVGZ010000070.1 GCA_020201335.1 Natronospirales bacterium | reverse complement strand
GCCACCGGCCGAGCCGCTCATCGCCCTGGTGTCCGGTGGCACCTCCGCTTGCGTCGAACACCTGCGGGACGGGATGGCATTGGACGAGGTCACGGATCGTACCGCAACGCTGCTGCGGAGCGGCGCGGACATTGGCGCGGTGAACGCCGCGCGCAGCGAGTGGTCGCTGCTGAAGCACGGTCGCGCGCTGCAGTTTGTGGGGGAGCGGCCGGTCCTCGTCCGTGTGGTCGCAGATGTGCCAGGCGACGACCCGGCAATCGTCGGTTCAGGCATCTTCTATTCGAGCCACCTCGGCGCAAACCTTCAGGTCATCGCGAGTAACGGAACAGCGCTCGACGCGGTCTGCGAGGCTGCGGCTGAATACGGGCTTCCGGTGCACGTGCGCGGGGCGCTGCGCGGCGACGCGGCGCGCCAGGGTGAGGCAATCGCCGAGCACCTGCGCGGTGCCGAGCCCGGCCTCTACCTTTGGGGTGGTGAATCGACGATTGTGTTGCCGGCGGAGCCCGGTGTCGGCGGGCGTTGCCAACACCTGGCGCTCACCGCGGCGCTCGCGCTCGATGGCGATCCGCGCGTCACGCTGCTCGCTGCCGGCACCGATGGCGTGGATGGCGCGAGCCCGGATGCCGGCGCGCTCGTGGACGGCGGCAGTGCAGCCAGGATGCGAAACGAAGGTGTCGATGGCGCCGACGCGCTGCGCCGTGCGGATTCAAACCGAGCGCTCGCTGCTTCGGGCGATTTGGTGAACACCGGGCCGACAGGCACCAATGTGATGGATCTGGTGATTGCTATTGTGACTTAGTGCACCGCTCCTACACTGGCCGTAATTCCAGACCGTTTTCGTTCACCACCAACACTGAACCGCGCTCGTGCCAGTCGCCAAGCACTGCGCGCTGCGCCGGCGCACCATCAAGCTCGAACGCGTGGATCGCCGGGCGGTGGGTGTGGCCGTGCACGAGCCGGTGCACGCCGAAGCGGCGCATCGTGTCGGCGACCGCGTCTGCATTGACGTCCATAATCGCGTCGGCCTTCATCGCGGTGGCGATCGCGCTCTCGCTGCGCGCGCTACTCGCGAGCGCCCGGCGCTCCGCGAGCGGCTTCGCGAGCATCGCTTTCTGCCACTCCGGATTGCGCGCCATCACTCGGAATTCCTGGTAACCGGTGTCGTCGGTGCACAAGAGGTCGCCGTGCATCAGGAGCGTCGGCGTGCCGTACAAGTCGACAACCTCGTGGTCGTCTAGCAGGCGGCAGCCCGTCATCCGCTCGAAGCGTTCTCCAAACAGGAAGTCACGGTTGCCGCGCATCACGGCCACCGGCACCTCGCGCGTCGCGTCCTGCAGCCGCGCGAGCACCGCTTGGTGGTGCGCGTCGTCATCGTCGTCGCCGATCCATGCTTCGAACAGGTCGCCAAGGATGTACAGAGCATCGGCTTCGCGAGCCGGGCCGGCGAGAAACTCGAAGAAGACCCGAGTGGTGTGGGGCCGCGAACCGTCGAGGTGCAGGTCCGAGACGAACAGCGTGGTCATTCGCCGACTTCGACGCGCTCTATCACGACGGGCTCGCGGGGAACGTCGCGGTGCCCCCCTGCCGTGCCGGTGGACACGCCGGCAATTTTATCGATGACATCCATCCCGGAAACGACGCGGCCGAACACGCAGTAGCCCCAGCCGGACGCCGTGTTCGTGACATTGTCGAGGAAGTCGTTGTCTTTCAGATTGATGAAGAACTGGCTGGTCGCCGAATGTGGGTCATTGGTCCGAGCCATTGCGACCGTGCCTCGCTCGTTCGACGGCCCATTGTCGGCCTCGTTGCGGATCGGCGCATTCGTCGGCTTCTGCTGCATCTGCGCGTCGAAGCCGCCACCCTGGATCATGAAGCCGGGGATCACGCGGTGGAACAGTGTGCCGTCATAGTGACCGGCCTTCGCGTACGCAATGAAGTTGGCGACTGTGACCGGCGTCTTCTCGGCATCGAGTTCGAGTCCGATCGCGCCATGGTTCGTGTGCAGGGTAATCATTCAGTGCTGGTCTCCGGTGGGTCGATGACGCGCACCGCCGTAATCACCACGGGCTCTACCGGCACGTCAGACGGGAATGGACCGCCCGGGCCGGTTTGGACCTGGGCGATGCGGTCTATGATTTCGAGTCCTTCAATGACGCGTCCGAATACCGTGTAACCCCAGCGGCGTGCGGACGGGTCGAGGCGGACGTTGTCGGCGACGTTGATGTACCACTGCGCGGTCGCGGTGTGTGGCTCCGTGTGCCGCGCCATCGCGATTGTGCCGATTACATTCGACAGGCCGTTGCCGGATTCGTTAACGATTTCGTCTCGGGTCGGGCGCTCGCGGTAATCGGCGTCATAGCCACCACCCTGAATCACGAACCCGTCGATAACCCGGTGAAAAATCGTGCCGTCGTACTGTTCATCGAGCACGTAGCGGATGAAATTTTCGACGGTGATTGGCGCGCGGGGCCGGTCGAGCTGCAGCACGATGCGGCCTGCGCTCGTTTCGATCTCGACCACGGGGTACGGCAGCGTCGCGGCAATTGGCAGCTCCGCCGCGGCGGGAACTGCGCCGACCAGCAGCGCGGCGGCAAGCAGGAATCGATTCATCGGCCAATATTGTCATAGAATCACCAGCCATGTCCGCCCGCACCGTCACGCGCTTCGCCCCCAGCCCGACCGGCCAGCTGCACCTCGGTAATGTGCGCGCTGCGCTGTTCAACTGGCTGGTCGCCCAGCATGACGGCGGGCGGTTCCTTTTACGCATCGAAGACACCGATGTCGCGAGGGAAGTCCCCGGGGGCGCGGATGCAATTGTTTCGGACCTGCAGTGGCTCGGCCTGTCCGCCAATGAGGAGGCGGTATACCAGTCAAGGCGCGCGGACACGCACGCCGCCGCGCTCGCACGCCTGCAGGCTGCCGGGCGCCTGTACCC
>JAIVGZ010000069.1 GCA_020201335.1 Natronospirales bacterium | reverse complement strand
GTTGGCTGCGTTGGTCAGCGTGATCACGCCGGCATTGCCGGTGAAGCTCGAAGTGCCGTCAACCAACAGCGCGCCACTCTGCGTGATGCCGACCGCATTCACCACCAAGTTGCCGGTGATGTCGACGGCGGGCAGTGAGAACGCGGCTCCGGTGACGACCGTGAGGTCCGCCACGCCGTCGTTGCCGGTGCCGACCGCGCCGAGAGCGACAGAACCGAGCGTATTGATGGAGAGGTTCGAGAAGCCGCCGGCTTGGCCGTTGACCGTGCCGGTGGTGATGTCGTTGTCGACAGCACCGGCGCTGCCGAGCGTGAGCGTGAAGCCGTTATTGATGGTGATCGCGCCGAGCGCGATGTTGAAAGTGTCGAACGCTTGGATGCGTACGTTGTTCGTGATTGTGACGGGCGGCGCGGTCGCGGTGACGCCGGCTTCGAACATGAAGTTCGCGCCGATAGACACGCTTGAGATTGCGCCAAAGATTGTCGGCTCGCTCAGCGTGCCGCCGCCAGTAAATACGAGGTTGTACGCTCCGGTGCCGGTCGTGACAGTGCCGGCGGTAATTGCGCCAGTGACCGTGACGGTGCCGTCAGTGACGCCAGACAGAATCAGGTCGCCAGCGTTCAGCGCAAGCGACGCGAAGCTCGCACCGGCAGAGCCCGTGGCGTTTGACACCGATAGGTTCTGGTCACCGGTCGCGGTCACCGCGCCGGTGCCAAGCGTGCCGGCGCCGGTCGTCAGCGTGACCGGTGCGGTCAGATTGATGGCCGCGAAAGTCATGTTCGTGTCCGTCGTCGACACGTTGCCGCCCAGGTTCGCCGAGCCCGCGGTCGCCGTGAGGCCGCCGGTGAAGGTGAAGCCCGACGCACCGATCGTGAGTGTCCCGGAGTTCAGGAATGCGACATCGCTGGCAACTGAGCCGCCGTTCAGCGACACGGCCAGCGTGTTCGCGGCAGTGGTCAGATCGAATGCAGTTAGGCTGCCGGTCAGCGCGACGGTACCCGCCGTCATGCCAGTCAAGTCGAGCGTGCCGCTGGTTGTGCCGAGGTTCGCGCTGGTGATCGTCGCGCCGCCAGAGCCCTGCAAAATCAAATTCTGGTCGCCACCGGACACGGTCACCGCGCCGAGTGTGATGAGCGCTGTGCCCGCGGAAAGCGTCGTGTTGCCCGCCAGCACCACGCTCGCGGCCCCGAAGTCGATCGCCGAATTGGTCGTCTGGACAGTGCCGTCGAGCGTGACGGCCGAAGGTGCCGTCGCCGTGACGCCGTTGGTGAACGTGTACGTCGCGGCGCCACCGAGCGTCAATGCGCCGGTGTTGTTGAATGTCATCGCGTTGGTGACCGATGCGCCGGCGTTGAGGACAATCGCGTGTGCCTGCCCGAAGGTCGTCACGGTCTCCGCCCCGACCGAACCGTCGAAGGTCACGGTACCGGTCGAGCTCGCCGCGTTGCGCTGGATTGTCAATGTACCGACGTTGACGATCGCGCCATTGACCAGCGTCGTGCCCTGGCCGGAGATCAGTGTCAGGTCGTTGGTATTAGCCGCTGTGCCGTCGATACCTTGGATGGATACCACAGACCCAGTGCCGGTCGTGTTGTTGCCGTCCGTAGAGTCGAAAGTCGCCGACGAAGCCGCGGTATCGATTGTCACATTCGAGTTGAACGTGATGTTGTCGTCGGTGGTCAGGAACTGCACTGCGCCGGTGGCCGTCACGCCCCCGACTGCGTCCACCGTGATCCAGCCGAGCGCCCGCAGGTTCGATCCATCGATCGTATACGCGTCCACCGAATCGATTGCGACGGCACCGCCGAATTGGAACGAGCCTGTTTGGACAATGTCGCCGCTTCCGGTGGTGCGCAGGGTCAGCACGTAGCCTGATGTCGCCGACGCATCGGCGGCAGCGATGTTCAGCTGACCCGGCCCGGTGGTCTGTAGTACGACCGACGTGGCAGTGAGGTTCGCGAGCTCAGCCGCATCGATGACGAGGCCCGCGCCGCTGCCGACGCTTAGCGCACCGTCCGCCGCCGAGGTGATCGTGATCGTCCCGGTCGCGCTGACCGCATGGCCAATCGTTAGGTCCGTCGCGGTCAGCAAGAAGTTGCCCGTCGTCACGGAAATCGCGCCGCCGGTGGCAATCGTCGAATCGCCGACGACCGTCGCGCTACCGTCGGCGGCCGTCAGGGTGAGGGTCAGCGCGCCGGTGTGTGTGATAAAGACGTCGCCCGTGCCGGAGTTGTCGGCCGTAATGGATGCGCCGGCGGTCAAAACCGGGTTCGCGCCCGCACCGATGCCGGTGGCCGCTTCGAGCACGATGGCGCCCGCCGACGTAATCAGGCCGTTACCCGGGTTCTCGATTGCGCCGGTACCGCTGCCGCCGAGCAGTCCACCACCACCGTTGTAGTCGGTATCAGCGAACAGCGAAACGTTGCCGCTCGTCGTCGTCGTGACTGAGCCGCCCGCGGCGATGACGATGTCGTGACCTGCATACAACTCGATCGCGGCATTGGTGTTGGTCACGGCCGCTTCAATCGTCAAAATGTCCGTTGCCAGGTTGCCTTCGGCGGCGAGGATCAGCAGCCCACCGCCTCCGTCGACCGGTGCGGAAATCGTCAGAGGGCTATTCGCGATCAGCGTCACACCGACGCCCGACACGCCAATGCCATCGATGACGAGGCCGATGCCGCCGATGCTTGACAGCGAAATCGCGCCGCCGGCAGCCGCCTCGACGGCGCCAGCGCCGGTCAGCTGCAGCGTCACGTCGATGTTGCCCACCGCGTTGAGCGAAATTAGCTCACTGCTGGTGAGGTGCACACCGACGCCCTGGCCGGCCACCCGCCTCAACTGTCACCGTGGTATCAGAATTGCCTGTAATCGTGAGTGTCGCGCCGCCAAATGTGATATTGGCGGTAACCGTATCGTCGCTGATGGTCGTGTTTGGCGCAGTATCCGTGGTCACATAGCTGGTGCCAACGACGCCGTTGAGATCGATGTCGCCGGTGCCGGAAATCTCGAGCGCGTTACCGACTGCGCCGACATCCGTCCCCGCGATGAAGATGATGGCGCCCTCGGACGTTATATTGAATGCACCCACCGGATCACCGGAGTCGAGGATGCTGCCCGCGGTCGACTCCAGCGTAATCGTGACTGCGCCTGTCCCGGTGGCGACAGCAGCCTCGTCGAGCGATAGATTGCCTGTGCTGGCAGTGATACTCACGTCACCACCATCGGTGATGACGCTGGTCACTGTCAGCGCGGCGCTGTTGACGAAAGTGAATCCCTGAGCCGCGTTGGCAATCTCGACATTGAGCAGCTCACCGATGGAATTGGCCCCGGTCAGCGAAGCAGCATCCGCGGACAAAACTGTGAGGTTAGCGGCAGTGAGTATCCCGGTTCCAGTCACCGCCCCGTCGGTGGACTCGAGCACCATGGCCGCCGCACCGGCGGAGAGCGCGAGGTCAATTGTCACGGCGCCGTGAGCGGTCAGCGTTACACCACCGGAGAACGTCGGTGTACCCCCACCGGATCGGGAGATCGTGCCGCCGGCTGCCGGTGCGCGAATCGTGATGGGCGCAGCCACTGAAAGCGTGCCGAGAATCTCCACGGCGTGGGCGCCATCAGCGCGCCCGACGATGACCGAACTGAAATCCGAATCGATGCCGGAGAACACGTAGTACTCCAAGGCCAATACACCGTCTCCATCGGTGACGCTTCCGGTATTGCCGATTCGGACCGTCGAATCCGTTTCGAGCGGTTGGATCAACAGCGATCCGCCGTCCGTGGTCGCGAATACGAGGTCATGGGCATCAATGTTGACGGAATCACCAAGTTGGTCGGAAATCGTCAGCGTGATCGAGCCGCTGCCGATCGTGATGTCACTCGCGGTGGTTCCAGTGGCGCGCAAGCCGGTGCCGGACCCGGCGGACGGCGTGGTGATGTCGATCGTGATCGCTCCGGACACTGCAGCGATAGTCGTGTTGTTGTCCAGTAGAATCGCGGTACCGAGGGAGTCGATGCTCGCATCAATGTCGATGGAACCCGTGCCGGTCGCCTCGATGGTCGACCCGGTCTGTAGATGCAAGCCGAAACTTTCCTCGCCGTTTGCTGCAATCGTCAGTGTCCCGGCGTCATGGACGCTGACCGTTCCGCCGGAAATATAAACGGCGGTTGAGGTCGCACCGCTCACAGCATTGCCGGTGAGAGTCACGCTGCCGGTGGTCGTCGCGCGCACGGTGCCGCTACTGACCATCACGCCATCGTTGTTGTTGTTCAAGTCCGACAGGCCGCCGGTACCCGTGATGTCGATTGTGCCGGAAGTCACGTTGACGTCGGCATTGAAGTTGCCACTCGAGGGTGTGACCTGCTGGTTGGCACTCATTGTGATACCGGCGCCGTCGGTGGTGATGCCGCCGGTGACCACGATGTTGCGAGCAGAGGTAATGCTAACCGAGCCAATGTCGGTGCCGATGGTGCCGTTTAAGGAAACGGTGGCATCGCCGGTGTCGATTACGAGGTGGGACAGGCCGTTGCCAGCGACACCGCTGACGGTGGAAAGCGTGATGGGTACAGCCGAGGCACCATCGCCCAGGGAGAGCGTGGTGTCGTCGTTTATGGTGACGCTACCGAGGGTGATTACGCCGCTCGTCGCGGTGATGGCGACGGTGGAACCACCCCCGATGGTCATCGGCGGTCCGCCCGATGTGATGATTCCGGCTTCGAACGCGAAGCTCGCGCCGATAGACAGGCCGCCGGTATTCGTGAGCGTCGTGGCGGTTCCACCCGTCACGGACCCACCGCCCTGGAACACTAACGAGTAGGCGGCCGCGGCGGTGCCAATGGACCCGGCCGTGAATGTGCCCGTCGTGGTGATTGTGCCGGCGGTGACGCCGCCGGTGTTGAAGGCGCCCGTACCGAGGTTGATCGACGCGAAGGTGGCGTTACCCGAATTCGCCACCGACAGGTTCTGTCCGCCTCCGCCGACGGTGACCGCACCGACGGTGACCTCACCGGTGCCAGTCGACAGCGTGACAGGCGCTGTCAGGTTCAGGGTGCCCCCGCTGGCCAATGTGACGGCAGCGTCAGTCGTGGAGATGTTGCCGGCGAGGCCAATCGTGCCGGTGGTGTTCACGGCCAAGATGCCCAACGGCATCGTGCTGCCGACCGCGCCGCCCAGCGTGACCGCCGCGGCACCCGCATTAATGGTCAGGTTCTGTGCGCCATCAATTGTCGAATCAAAGCTGACGGGGCCGTCTGTAGCGCCGGTAGTGGTGATGGCGACCGCGCCGTCCAGCGTAACGGGGCCCGAAATGGCGACAGTGCCGCCTGCACCGGTGCCGCCGGTCGCCGTCAGATTGCCCGACAAGGTTACCGTTCCGCCCGTCAGACCAATGCTGCCGCCATTGGTGGTGCCGCCGGTATTGATAGCACCCACTGCGAGCGCCCCGGACGACGTAATCGTGACATCGCCGCCCGCGCCTGCGCCGTTCGAAGTGTTCAGGGTGAATCCGGTCGAGGTGAAGCTGGTCCCGCCGGTCGTGGTGAACGCCCCGCCGCCGGTGGTGACATCGGCCCCTATCGTGATATCGCCGGTGTGGCCGTTCAGGTTCACGGCGCCGCCCGCCAAGCTGATGGTGCCGGCGGCGGAACTCGTGAAATTCGTGCCAGAACTCGTGAAACCGCCCGTGCCGGTGTTGGTGATTGCGGCGCCTATGGATACAAAGGTGGTGGCGAAGAGCTCAAGCCCGAATGCGGAGCTCCAGGAAACGGGGTCAACGACGGAAATCGATCCGCCATTGGGGCCCGTACCGGTGCTTCCATTCGTGGTTACCAACACATTACTCAGGTTCAGCTGGCTAACCAGCACCGCGGTATCCAGATAGCTGGTGTTCTCGTTCGAATCGTACTGGAACGGATCGCCTCCAGTCGCGGTCGTAGTCGGCGTTTCTGCGGTGCAATTGGCGCCGCCGAACTGA
>JAIVGZ010000046.1 GCA_020201335.1 Natronospirales bacterium | reverse complement strand
ATCATGGGCCCAATGCCGCGGCGCGCGCGCAGCGACGGGCGCGCGTCGATGTCCGGAGACGGGCCGGCGTGGAACGGCTGGCTCACGCCGGAGGAATACCCGGTTGTCACCGGACCTGAGCACACGAGAATCTGGACCGCGAACGCGCGGGTCGTCGACGGCGAGATGCTCGACAAGGTTGGTGACGGCAGCTACGCGCTCGGCGAGCGCGCGCGGCAGATTCGCGACCGGCTGCTTGCAGTTGAACGCGCGACACCGGCCGACATGCTTGCAATCCAACTCGACGACGAAGCGCTTTTCCACGCGCGCTGGCGCGCGCAACTGCTCGCTCTGCTCGATGACGAGACCGTTGCGCTGGACGCGCGCTACGCGGCGGTCCGGGACGCAATCGAGAACTGGAGCGGGCACGCCGCAGTCGATTCCGCGGGCTTCCGGCTGGTGCGCGGCTGGCGCCAACTGATGATCGCGCAGATGCTCGCGGCGCTGAGCGTCGAGGTGCGCGCGCTCGACCCGGACTGGCGCCACATCAGCTTCCGCAACGAGGAATGGGCGTGGCCGCTCGTCGAGTTCGAGCCGGCGCACTTGCTCGACCCGCGGCTCAGTTCATGGCGCGAGCAGAAGCTCGCTGCGCTCGACCAACTGTTCGAAAACATGGCCATCGCGACCGCCGGAGACGTTGCGGCGCGCACCTGGGGTGACCTGAATACGGTGCGCGTTTCACACCCGTTGAGCCGGGCGGTGCCTTTCATCGGCCGCTGGCTGGACATGCCGGCACAGCAGCTCCCCGGCGAGGGCAACATGCCGCGCGTGCAAGGCGTGCGTTTCGGCGCTTCGCAGCGCATGGCCGTCAGCCCAGGCGATGAGGCGAACGGCTACTTCCACATGCCGGGCGGGCAGAGCGGGCATCCGCGTTCGCCGTATTACGGTGCGGGGCATGCGGACTGGGCCGAGGGGCGTCCGACACCGTTCCTGCCCGGCACCGTCGAGCGGACGCTGACACTGATACCCTGAGCACATGAAACGAATCCTGATGATTGCCGCGGCCGGCCTCGTGCTTGCCGCATGCGCGCGAACGCCCGAACCGGTCGAATGGACGGTCACTGAAACCGCGTTACCGGCCGGCCCGGGCGCGCTCGCGCCGAATCTGTACGCCACCGCCGACGGTGGCGTACTGCTGTCCTGGCTTGAGCCAGTCGATTCCGGCGGACATGCGCTCCGGTTCGCGCGGCGCGCGGCCGACGGCACCTGGTCGGAGCCGCGCACGATCGCGGCCGGTGACGACTGGTTCGTCAACTGGGCTGACTTCCCGGCGCTCGTCGAGCTCACCGACGGGACGCTGGTCGCGCACTGGCTGCAGAAGAGTGGTGCCGCGACCTACGCGTACGACGTGATGGTCGTGCATTCGCAGGACGGCGGCGCGAGCTGGAGCGAACCGTTCCGCCCGCACGAGGACGGCACACAGACCGAGCACGGCTTCGTGTCGCTGCTGCCATTGCCGGATGGCGCCGCACAGGTCGTGTGGCTCGACGGGCGGCAGACACAGGGCGGCGGGCACAGCGCGCATCACCACGGTGCTTCGGACTCGTCCGGTCCGATGACTTTGCGCACGCGCCGGCTCGGCCCGGGCGGTGTATGGGGCGAAGAGGAATTGCTCGACCTCTCGGTGTGCGATTGCTGCCAGACCGCCGCGGTGCACACCGCGCGCGGCGTTACGGTCGCGTACCGTGGGCGCACCGGTGACGAAATCCGCGACATTTGGCTGACTTCGCAGCGGGACGGCGCATGGACGCTGCCGCGGATGCTGGCCGACGAGGGCTGGCACCTGACGGGGTGCCCGGTCAATGGGCCAATGCTCGCGACCAACGGCGAAATCGTATCGGCGGCGTGGTTCACGGCAGCTGGCGAAGCGCCGCGCGTCTACGCGGCATTCTCCGGCGACGGCGGCGACACCTTCGGCGAACCGCTGCTGGTTGACGCGGGCGCGCCGTTGGGCCGGGTCGCGACGGTGATGCTCGATGACGGTACCGCGCTGGTCAGCTGGCTCGCTGCGGTCGCGGACGGCGACGCGGAAATCCGCATCCGCCGCGTCGGCGAGTCTGCCGACCCAGCGTTCGTGGTCGCGCGTTCCGCAGCAGCGCGCGGCAGCGGCTTCCCGCGCCTCGCGCGCGCCGGCGACGCCGTTCTGGTTGCGTGGACCGAACCCGGCAGCCCTGGCGGGCTGCGCGGGGCGCTTATTCGCCCATCAGGCCGGTAAGGTCGCCAAGAACCTGCGCCGAGTGGGTGTCGGCGTTCACGCTCCCGTAATGCTTCGCGATCGTGCCGTCGGGCGCGATGATGAAAGTCTCGCGCTTTGCGTATTCAATCGGACCACGCGCGGTCAGCACGCCGTAAGCGGTCGACATCTCCTTGCCGGCGTCTGAGAGCAGGGGAAACGGCAGCGAGTATTTCTCCGCGAATGCCTGCTGCGACTCAACGTCGTCGAGGCTCACGCCGACGATGCTGGCGCCCATCGCCCGGAAGCGGAAGATGTCGTCACGGAAGTTGCAAGCCTCGGTCGTGCAGCCGGGCGTGTCGGCCTTCGGGTAGAAGTACAGCACCAGCCACTTGCCGGCGTAGTCTTCGAGCGTGTGCCGCTCGTTGTTCTGGTCGAGCAGCGAGAAGGCCGGTGCCGGTTCGCCTTCCTGCGGCTGGGCGCCGACGGTGCGGGGATAGAGCAGGGCGGCGGCGATGGCAATGACCGCGACGACCGCGACTATCGTTATGGTGGTGTTCATGCGCATAAGTACCTCCGGTAGACCCGTAATATACTCCACCGATGGCAATCGACGCATGGGGAGCGCGGGCGCCGCGCAACGGCCTGGTGCTGATGGGCGGCGGTGCCCGCGCCGCGTACCAGGTTGGCGTTCTGAAGGCGATTTCCGAAGCGCTGCCGCCGACCGAAACGAGCCCGTTTCCAGTGATCACCGGCACCTCTGCTGGCGCAATCAATGCGCTGGCCCTCGCGTCGGCAGGCGACAGCTTCCAGGCGTCGACAGCCGCGCTCGAGCGTGTGTGGCGGGCCTTCCGTATCCACCACGTTGTGCGCTCGGATTCGTGGACGATGGCGCGCAGTTCGCTGCATTGGCTGACGACAATCGTCAGCGGCGGCGTGTTCGCGAAGCCGCCGCGCTCGCTGCTCGACAACGCGCCGCTGCGCGAACTGCTGGTCAGCATGGTTCCGTGCGAGCGGATTCCGGCGGCGATCGCTGCAGGGCGGCTGCACGCGGTCGCGGTAACCGCGTCAGGCTATTCGAGTGCGCGCTCGGTTACTTTCTTCGACGCGGCGGACGGGGTGCAGGAATGGCAGCGGACGCGCCGCGAAGGGCGCCGCGCGACGCTGACCGACGACCACCTGATGGCTTCGGTCGCGCTACCGCTGGTCTTCCCTGCGGCGCGGGTCGGCCTCGAATACTATGGCGACGGCTCGCTGCGGCAGAATGCACCGCTGTCACCAGCCTTACACTTGGGAGCCGACCGGCTGTTGGTGATTGCGCTGCGCAACGAACAGCGGAACCCGGAGCTGACTGCACCCGCGCCGTACCCGCCGTTTGGCCAGTTGGCCGGCTATATGCTCGACGCGCTTTTCACTGACAGCCTGTACAGCGACGCCGAGCGCCTGCTGCGCATCAACAAGACTGTCGCGCTGGTCGACCGCGACAGCCGCGACGCGGAAGCGCTATCGCTGCGCCCGGTGGAGCTAATGATCATGGCCCCGAGCGAGGACCCGCGCGCAATCGCCGCGCGGCACGTGGGTGCGTTGCCGCGCAGTATGCGCGCGTTGCTGTGGGGGGTCGGCGCGATGAACCGCGGCAGCTTGCAGTTGATCAGCTATCTTTTGTTCGAGTCGGGTTACACTACCGAGCTGCTGGAATTAGGGTATCGCGATGCACGCAATCGACTTCCTGAACTGCTGGCGTTTCTGAAAACATGACCTACTGCCTGGCCCTGGCGCTCGACGCCGGATTCGTATGCGTGTCCGATTCCCGGACCAACGCTGGCGTCGACGATGTCGCGACTTTCAGTAAATTGCACCGCTTCGGCATCCCCGGTGAGAGCGCGTTCGTGCTGCTGTCGGCCGGTAACCTCGCAACCTCGCAGGCGGTCGTCACGCAGCTCCGGCGTGATATCGAGGCGGATGACGGGCCACACCTCCACGGCTTCGAGCACATGGCCGATGCGGCGGCGTATGTCGGCGAGGCCAGCCAGGCCGCGCAGCACGGCACGCGCGAAGGGCCGAACCAGGGTGTCGAATTCCAGGCGAGCTTCATCCTCTGTGGGCAAATCGGCGCCGACCCTCCGGAAGTCATGTTGATTTACCCGCAAGGCAACTACATCCGTGCGACGGACGAGACGCCGTTCATGCAGGTCGGTGAACTTAAGACCGGCAAGGCGGTGCTGGATCGCCTCGTGCGTCGGGACCTGCCGCTGCCGACCGCCGCGCGCATCGCGTTGGTGTCCATGGAAGCGGCGATGCGCAGCAACCTGTCGGTCGGCCCACCCGTCGAGATGGTGATTTACGAGGCCGATTCGCTCGAGGTTGACCGGTATGCGAGTTTCGACCGCGACCATCCCTATTGGCGCAAGCTGAGCCGGACCTGGACTGAGGAGCTGCGCGCTGCGATAGACCGGCTGCCCAAATTCGACTGGGAAACCTGAGTAAATCGGCGCGCGCAGGCCTGCTTGCTCATGAGGCCCGGCTCTTACGGCGAGCACTGCTACGGCAATGAGCAGCGCCGGGCCTAAATCGCTGCGCAGGCTCGCGCCCGCCGGTTCGGCACAATTGCAGTCTGCGATGTCAGGAAAGCAATGTAGGAGCGGTGCTCCGTGTGGGAGCGGTGCTCCGTGTGGGAGCGGTGCTCCGCACCGCGATGAGGAGGTTTGACTGATGGTGAAATTACTTACGGCAATTTTGGTTTTCATGGCACTAGGCAATACCACCGCGTTCGCCAGCGAAGACACGCGCCCGTTCGCCATCGCCGTCCACGGCGGTGCCGGCACGATGTCGCGTGCTGCGATGACGCCGGAGCGGGAGCGCGCGTACCACGCGGCGTTGCGCACGGCGCTGCAGGCCGGGCACGCGGTGCTCGCCGACGGCGGAACGAGCCTCGATGCGGTCGTCGCAGCCGTACGCATCCTCGAGGACAACCCGTTGTTCAACGCAGGCCGCGGTGCGGTGTTCACTGCGGAAGGCCGTAACGAACTCGATGCCGCAATCATGGACGGCGCGACGCTGAACGCAGGCGCGATCGCGGCGGTCACGCGCGTACGAAATCCGATCCTGCTCGCGCGTGCGGTGATGGAGCATTCGCCGCACGTATTCCTGATTGGGGAGGGTGCCGAGGCGTTCGCCGCCGAGCGGGAGATTCCGTTTGTCGACCCCCGCTGGTTCCACACCGACGAGCGCTGGGAGGCGCTGGAGCGCGCGCGCGCCGCAGAGATATCCCGCGCAGCGCACGAGATTCCTTATGGCACCGTCGGAGCGGTCGCACTCGACCGCTCCGGCAACCTCGCGGCCGCGACCTCCACCGGCGGCATGACCAACAAGCGCTGGGGGCGTGTCGGCGATGTACCTGTCATCGGCGCCGGCACCTACGCCGACAACGCATCCGCGGCGGTCTCCGCGACGGGGCATGGCGAGTACTTCATCCGCTCAGTTGTTGCACACGAAATCGCGGCGCGCATGCGGCTTGCCGGGCGCACGCTCGAGCAGGCGGCGCACGAAGTCGTGATGGAGGTGTTGGTCGAACGCGGCGGCAGCGGTGGCGTGATTGCGGTCGACCGCCACGGCAACGTCTCGATGCCGTTCAACTCGGACGGCATGTACCGCGGCTACATGAAGTCGGGCGGCGAACCGGTCACGGCGATATTCCGCGACTGATGACGCGGTGCACGAAGCGCAGCTTATCGGCGGCCGCTGACGACAGCGCGAACGGGTAAGCGTCGCCGAGCCCGAGGCTCCGGTTGATGCTGTTGAGAGCGACGGTCAGCGACAGCCAGTTGGAGAGCATCTCGTTGAAATCGCGCCGCACCGCGGCGCCCGAAAACTCGACCGATTCTGGGTCTGCCTGAGGCACCGCCTGGCCGCGCTGGTTTCGGGCGGTCAGGCCAACCGCCAGCGCCGTCTCCAGCGCGTCGGTCATCTGCAGGTAATGCGCCCAGGTCTCGCCCCAGTCCTCCCATGGGTGCGACGACGCGTATTTGCTGATGTGGCGGTCCCACCAGTCCGACGGTGCCCCTTCGATGTAATGGCGCTCAAGGGCGCCGGCGTAGTCGAGCCGCTCGTCACCGAACACCGCGCGGTACTCGGCGAGCATTTCCGGGTCATCGCGGACCAGCTGGTCCCAGAAATAGTGGCCGCTTTCGTGTCGGAAATGGCCGAGCAGCGTCCGGTACGCCTCGTTCATCTGCACGCGCATCTGCTCGGTGTAGTTGTGGCACATGCGCCAGAGCGTGCCGGAAGCGGCCGGCGCGAGCGCTTGCCACTCTTCGCCGGCCGGCTCGATTGCGCTCAGCGTCAGGTGCTCGGGCAGGAAGCCGAGCGCACGACCGCACGCGTAACACTGCGTGTTCTCGAAATAGACCTGGTTTCCACAGGCACAACGGAAGATTCTCATGAGCCGTCCTCATCCTCTTGCTCGACTGCAAACCAGGTCGCATTGATTTCTCCGTGCAGGTCGGCGATCGACACCTGCAGGCGGTCGAGGAACCGGTGCAGCTCGTCCTGCCACAGCATCTGTACATCGACTTCGCGCACGTCCGCCTGCACGACGTGCACCGCGTGCACCGGTGCGCCGTGGTTCGGCAGGTGCTGCAGCGACGCCGTCACCTCCCCGAGACAGTGCACGACCGCGCGAGGGAACAGCTCGTGCTGCAGCAGGAAGCGCAGCACGTCGGGCGCCCGCACGCGCAGGCGCACGTGGTGCCGGTACATCTGGTATGCGGTAAGCGATTTCAGCACGCTCATCCACTGGATGTTTTCGAACGGCGTCAGGTCGTCGCTTCGCTCGGCGAGCAGGTCCTCGCTGCGCACGTCGACGATGCGCGTGGTCATGTCTGCGCGCTCGAGGTAGCGGCCGGCCTTGATGAACCAGTACGCCTCGTTGCGGCTCATCGTGCCGGCGAGCAGCCCGGTAATCTGCTGGCAGGAGCGGATCAGGTTGTTGAGGAACTCGTAGCGGCCACGCTTCGGCACGCCGGAGTGCGTGCGCTGGCGCGCAGTCATGTAGAGGTCGTTCAGCTGCTCCCACGCCTCGCGCGGCACGATGTCGCGCGTCGTGCGCAGGTTTTCGCGCGCCAGGTCGAGCGCGCTGAGTATCGACCCAGTGTTGCGGCGGTCGGCAACGAGGAAGCGCACGACGCTGCGCTCGTCGAGTTCCTCGTACAGCTCGTCGAAGCGCTCCCGGTCGCCGGTGATCTCGATTAACGGCTCCCAGCCGAAGTCGAAGCGGTGGGGGAGGTCGAGCACAAGGTTCGAATTCACATTAATCAGGCGCGCGAGGTCCTCTGCGCGTTCGAGGTAGCGCGCCATCCAGTACAGGCTCTCCGCGACGCGCGAAAGCATCAGCCGGCCTCCGTATCGACGATCCAGGTGTCCTTGCTACCGCCACCCTGGGATGAATTGACGACCAGCGAGCCGGCCTTCAGCGCGACTCGGGTGAGGCCGCCCATCGTTACATAAGGGTCCGGCCCGGAGAGCACGAACGGCCGCAGGTCGATGTGGCGCGGCTCGCAGTCGCCGCTCTCAACCAGCGTCGGCGTTGTTGAAAGCGCCAGCGTCGGCTGCGCGATGTAGTTGCGCGGGTTCTTGGTGATCAGCTGCGCGAACTCTTCGCGCTGCTTCTTCGTCGAATGCGGTCCAATCAGCATTCCGTACCCACCTGACTCATTCGCCGGTTTCACGACCAGTTCGTGCAAATTAGCAAGCACATGCTCACGCTCGACCGGGTCTGTGAGGCGGAACGTTGGCACATTCTCGATGATTGGGTCCTGGTCCAAGTAATAACGGATGATGTCCGGGACGAACGAGTACACGACCTTGTCATCGGCGACGCCGGCGCCCGGCGCGTTTGCGAGTGCGACATTGCCTTTGCGCCACGCCCGCATCAGGCCGCGCACGCCGAGTGTGGAATCGGGGTCGAACGCCTCCGGGTCGAGGAACAGGTCGTCGATGCGCCGGTAGATAACATCGACCCGCTCGAGACCGGCGATTGTGCGCATGTACACGCAGTCGTCGTCGCCGACGATCATGTCGCGGCCTTCGGCGAGCTGGCAGCCCATCTGCTGCGCGAGGTAGCTGTGCTCGAAGTAAGCCGAGTTGTATATGCCTGGCGTCATCACGACGACGACTGGCTCCTCGCCGTCGCGCGGCGACAGCGCGCTGAGCATGTCGAACAGCTGCGCAGGGTAGTCGTCGACCGGCAGGATCGCCTGTTCATGAAACAGTTCCGGGAAGGTTCGCTTCATGACCTGCCGGTTCTCGAGCATGTACGACACGCCCGACGGCACGCGCAGGTTGTCTTCGAGTACAAACAGCGTACCGCTCGCGTCGCGTACCAGGTCAGAGCCGCAGATGTGCGCCCAAGTCCCCTGCGGCGGTTTGATACCGACGCACTGCGGGCGGAAGTTCTTGGATTCGTGCAGCATTTCTGCCGGGAATACGCCGTCGCGCACAATCTGCTGGCGGCCGTACAGGTCGCCGATAAACAAATTGAGCGCGGTAACCCGCTGGACCAGGCCTTCGCGGGTACGCTGCCACTCTTTCGCCGAGATGATTCGCGGGATGATGTCGAATGGCCATGCGCGGTCGATCGAGCCGCCTTCCTCGTCGTACACGGTGAAGGTGATGCCCATTACGAGGATCGCGAGGATTGCCGCATCCTTGCGTTCGCGGAGTTCCTCATCGGACAGCGACTTCAGGTACGCGCAAAGTCGGCGTGCCGCGGCGCGGGGCCTGCCTCCTGGTCCGATGAGCTCGTCCCAGGTCGCGCGGCTATCGTAGGTTTTCCAATCAATCGCCATTTGGGTCCTTGATGAGGTCGCGGAGCGTGCGGTCGCCGAGCCCTTGCTGCACCGAGTCGTCGACGCTCTTCTGCACCGCTTCGACCGCCGACAGACCACTCAGGCCGCGCTGCGCTTCGGCAGCGAGGCCACCATCGTGACGCATCGCCGCGACAATCTCGTACAGCGTGATCGCGTCGGGGTCGCGGCCCGGTGCGTAGCAGCCGCTGTCGCCGATTTCGACCAGCAGGCCGCGCTGCAACAGACGGCGGGTGACCGCGGACATCGGCTCCGAGTCGACATGCAGCTGACGCGTCAGCGCATCAAAAGTCCATCGTGGTGACGACTTGCCCCAGGTCCTGGCGACCAGGTACATCACCGACAGCGCGAGGCGCTCGCGCATCGCGTGGTCCATCCGCGCGCCGCCGCGGCGCGGCGTGATGAACTGCGGGTTCTGAATATAGAACGCGACCTGCGAGCCAAGCAGCAGAATCATCCAGCTCAGGTACAGCCACAGCATGAACAGCAGCGGGGCCGCGAAGGTCGCGTACACCGCTGTATGGCGGCCGGACGCGACTACGAAGTTCGCGAACATAGAGCCGACCAGCTCCCACAGGAAAGCGGCCAACAGCCCGCCAATCAGCGCCGGCCGGAACCGCACACGCGTGTTCGGCACGAGGATGTAGAAGAGAGTGAACGCGATGGCGATCATCGCGATTGGGAGCAAGCGTGACGAGAGCGCCATCACCGGCCCGACCAGCCGATTGTCGAGTAGCCACTCGATCATCGCCTGGCTCTGAGCCAGGCCGATGATGCCGAGGGCGCCGAATATGAGCAGCGGGCCGACCGTGATTACGCTGATGTATCCGCTGAAGCGGTGCGCTAGCGAGCGGCCCTTCGGTACGCGCCACGCGTAATTGAAGCCGTCCTCAATCTTCTGCACCAGCGAGATTACGGTATACAGCAGTATCAGCAGACCGACCGAGCCGAGGACGCCGACACGCACGTTCTCTACGAAACCGACGATCTGTGCGGTAAGTTCCGGCCCGCGCTCTCCGAGTCCCATCAGCAGCCGGTTCAGTACCGGCTCCAGCTGGTTGTGCGCGCCGAACGCGCGTAATAGCGCGAAACTGAACGCCAGCAGTGGGACGAGCGCCAGCAGCGAAGTAAACACGAGGCTCATCGCTCGCAGAGTCAGCTGGCCCGTTGCGACATCGAGCGCGATAGCCCAGAGGAAGCGGACAAAGCGAATCGCCACCACCGTGGCGCGGGGCGTCTCGGCGAGGTTACGGAACCAGACCTCGGCGTAGATGCGGTTGACGAGCTTCTCAATCATCAGGCGGGTTTACGGACCTCAAGTCGACGGATGAACTCGTTCAGGATGGCGCGGTAGAGCTCATCTTTCAACACCGCGTCCTCGACGCCGGAGTCGAGATTTGGGTTGTCGTTCACTTCTATGACGAAAGCACCCTTGGTAGTCTGCTTGAGGTCGACGCCGTAAAGGCCGTTGCCAATCAGGTTCGCAGCCTTCAGGGCGGTGCGGACGACGGTGGTCGGCGTCTCCTCGATTGGCAGCGTACGCCACGCACCTTGGGCGACACCGCCGCCCTTCTTGTGCTGAAGGATCTGCCAATGCTTCTTCGACATGAAGTACTGGCATGCGTAAATTGGTGTGCCGTTCAGGATACCGATGCGCCAGTCGAACTCCGTGTACAGAAATTCCTGCGCGAGGATCAGGTCTGATTCCTTGAACAAACCGGCGCTGACCGCTTCGAGTTCGGCCCGGTCATTCACCTTGAACACGCCGCGTGAGAATGAACCGTCCGGAATCTTCAGCACGATCGGGTACGGGATTTCCTTTTCGAGCGCAGCCAGCCCGTCCTCGTCGAGGATTACGGTCTTCGGGGTCTGCACGCGGTTCGCCCGCAACAGCTCCGCGAGGTACACCTTGTTCGTGCACTTCAGGATGGAGTCCGGGTCGTCTATGACTACCATCCCCTCGCTCTCGGCCTTGCGCGAGAAGCGGTAGGTGTAGTGCTCGATGCGCGTGGTATCACGGATGAACAGCGCGTCGTACTCGGCGAGCCGCGCGTAGTCGCGTTTTTCGATCAGTTCGACGTCGATACCCATCGTCTTGCCGACGCGCACAAAGTTGCGCAGCGCGCGCTTGTCCGACGGAGGCAATGGGTCGGCAGGGTTCACCAGTATCGCGAGGTCGTACAGCGAATCCGGACGCCGGCGCCGCGAGCGCCACCGCTTCGAAAGGTGGTGCTCGACCGCCAAAGTGAAAGGTCTGTGTTGCACCTCGTCGAGCGCGTTCACCCAGTACGGCCGGATGCGCGTGATGCGCCACTTGTCCGCCTGCAGCTTAAACTCGACGCGTAATAGTGGGCACGGGAACATCTCGTGGATCTGCCGCGCGAGGTCTTCGAGCTCCGGGTGCTCGGACTGGCCGAAGCAGATCAGCATGTCGAAGGTGTGGGCGGCGCTCTTCTTCAAGCTGCGGTGCACCAGCCCGTCGAGTTCGGCGACATCCAGGCTGTAGATCGATTTGCGACTCAGTTCGGACAGAGTGCGCGTCGACGGGATTACCCGGTGGCGGCGTGCCTCGGCGAGCAGCGACACGTAGTAGCCGACGCTCAGGTAGCTGTAGCTACGGCAGAGGTTCGTGACCTTGCAGTCGCGCAGCTTTCCGAACTCGTCGCTTGCCAGATACTCGGTCGCCGTGACGACGCGCGCGCGCGGAAAGTCCGGCTTCCAGTCGGAACGCTTCTCGACGACGACGAGGTGTTCGGCCATCAGGATTCGAGCCCATTGCGGCGCGGCCACACAATCACGACCGCACGCTGCGCATTGCGGCCAAAGCGTGTCATGCCGGTGAATTCCTTCTTCAGGATCGGCATGTTCACGCAGTCGAGGCGCGTCTTGTTCTCTTCCTCGTCGACGAAAGGATCATGCAGGTAGACATAGCGCTCGTCGAAGCCCGTTACCACGACCCAGTGGGTCGAGCGTTGCCCGTAGATGCGCCAAGAGGAAATCAGCACGACCGGGATGCCACCCGCTTCAAACGCTGCCTGAAGCGCGTCCAGCGGGATAGGCTCGTTGTGCAGCGGGATGCCGCACGCGGCCATCTCGTCGAGCAGGTCCTGCTGGACCAACCGGATCACCGCTTTTTTCTCCTCACTGCGCACGGAGTCAACGAACAGTTCTGCGGCGACATTACTGACCCACACCTCCGTGTCGAAGCCACGGTGGTGGGCCGACAGCGCCAGGCCGTAAGGGCCGCAGCCACCGTGGCCGGAGGTCATGAATATCGTCGTCGCTTCGCGCCACACGCGCAGCTCGAGTTGCCGCGTCGGAACGAGCGACGGGTCGAGCGCGTGCATCGCCATCAGTAGCGCGGCCGGCCCGCACGTGAAGTCGAGCGTCTGCTGGTAGTACGGCACGCGGGCCATTTGCTGTGGGAGCGGCGGCACCAGCGACTTATCGAGCCGGATCGCATCCATGTGGTCTTCGTAGTAGTCAGCCTGCACTTCGAACTGGCGGTAACCGTGTGCCGTGTAGAGCTGGGCTGCGGTTGCATTGTCGCGCCGCAACTCAAGCCGCATCTCGATGCACTCGCGCTCAACTGCCGCTCGCTCGGCGGCTTCGAGCAGCGCGCGCCCAAGGCCACGCCCGCGAGCTTCCGGGTCCACCGCAAGCGAGTACAGCCGTGCAAGTGGGCTGCCGGCGTGAAACAGCACCAGCACATAGCCACGCAAGCGTGCGGGGTTGCCCTCGACGAGCAGCACCGCGTTCGCCTTCGTGAGCATCCGCCGGAAGCTGCGGCGCGACATGCGGTCGGACTCGAACACGCATTCTTCCAGCGCCACTAAAGCGTCGAGGTCGTCGAGCGTGCCGGCGCGGACGCGCACCGCGTCATGTTCAAGCTCCATGTTTCGTGCGTTCACGACGCTGATTCTACGCTTGTGCGTCGAGCGCCGGCTCGTCGAGCAGCGCGAGTTGTTCGCGCAGTGCCAGCACCTGCTCCTCCCAATACCGCTGGCCGCCGAACCACGGGAACGCGGCCGGGAACGCCGGGTCTTCCCAACGCTGGGCGAGCCACGCGGAGTGGTGGATCATGCGCATCGCCCGCAGCGCCTCGACCAGGTGCAGTTCGCGCCGGTTGAAGTCGTGGAATTCCTCATAGCCGTCGAGCACCTCCGCGAGTTGGAGCGTCATGTCGCGCCGGTCGCCGGACAACAGCATCCAGAGGTCCTGGATTGCCGGCCCGGTCCGGCAGTCATCGAGGTCGACAAAGTGCGGGCCTGCATGGGTCCAAAGGATGTTGCCGAGGTGGCAGTCGCCATGCAGTCGCATCTCACGGTAGTCGCCGGCGCGCTGGAATGCCGCGTCGATGCGCGGCAACAGCGCATCCAGGGTCGTAGTCCACGCCGGCAACAGGTCGCCGGGAATGCAATTGTTCTCGAGCAACCAGGTGCGCGCAAAAAGCACGTAGCTCTCGACGTCAACGCGCGGCCGGTGGGCGAACGGCCGTGTGGCCGCAACCGCGTGGATGCGGCCGATGAAACGGCCGATCCAGTTCAGCTGGTCAAGGTCGTCCGGCTCAGCCGACCGTCCACCGCGCCGCGGGAAGAGCGCGAAGCGGAATCCAGCGTGGCGGTGCAGCGTGACGTCGTCGTCGGCCAGCGGCGCGACCAGGGGGATCTCATGGGCGGCAATCTCCAGCGCGAACGCGTGTTCTTCGAGGATTGCCTCGTCGGTCCAACGACCCGGCCGGTAGAACTTCGCGACTACCGGCTGCTCGTCGTCGATGCCGACCTGATAGACGCGGTTCTCATAGCTGTTCAGCGCGAGCAGGCGGCCGTCGCACGACCTGCCGGTCGCCTCGACTGCATCCAGAACGACATCCGGTGAAAGCTGGTAGTAAGGGGCTTTGTCGTCCATCGCGGCTTACTGCGTTAGCCGCCGCAACGCCTCGCGGTACTTTTCCGCCGTCTTCTCAATCACCTCGGCAGGCAAACGCGGACCGGGTGCCCGCTTGTCCCAGTCGAGGGTCTCGAGGTAATCGCGGACGAACTGTTTGTCGAAGCTCGGCGGGCTGCTGCCGGCTTGGTACGAATCGGCCGGCCAGAAGCGCGACGAGTCCGGCGTCAGCGCCTCGTCGATTAGCACGAGCGTGTCGGCGTCGTCGAGCCCGAACTCGAACTTGGTGTCGGCGATGATGATGCCGCGTGAAAGCGCATGGCTTGCGGCCTCGCGGTAAAGCGCCAGCGTAGTGTCGCGGATGCGCGTGGCTAGCTCGCCGCCGAGCAATGCCTCAGCCTGGGAGAAATCGATGTTCTCATCGTGTTCGCCGACCGCCGCCTTGGTGGCCGGCGTGAAAATCGGCGTGGGCAGCTGCGCGGCGAGTTCGAGCCCTGTGGGCAGGTGCACGCCGCAGATTGCGCCGGTCGCCCGGTAGTCGTTCCAGCCCGACCCAATCAGGTAGCCGCGCGCGACCGCCTCGACAGGCAGCGCACGCAGCTTGCGGACGACGATTGCACGGCCTTCGAGGGGCGCGCGCTCGGCGGGGTCCGGCAATACATCGGCGAGCGGGATGTCCGCGAGGTGGTTCGGCACGATGCCGCCGAGCCGCTGGAACCAGAAGTTCGACAGCTCGGTCAGCACCTCACCCTTCCCGGGGATTGGGTCCGGCAACACCACATCGAACGCCGACAGGCGGTCGGTGGTCACAATCAGCATGTGCGCGTCGCCGACGCCGTAGATGTCGCGGACTTTGCCGCGGTGCAGCAACGGCAGCGTTTTGATGGCGGATTCAAACACCGGAAATCAGCCTCTTCTCGCATTTTTTCAAGCCCTTCGACCCGCCGAACAGCACGATGCCGTCGCCGGCCTGCAACACGGTGTCTGGCCCTGGGTGCGGCTGGCGGACATTGTCCCGGATCAGCGACTGCACCTCGCGGCACTCGAGCTCCAGGTCGCCAAGCCGCTTCCCGACCGCGTGTGCGCCGTCCGGGAGCACGACCGTGTGCAACCGCTCTTTGACCGTCATTTCGTCTGCGGCACCGACGATCGGGTGCTCAGTCGGGAACATCTCGCGCATCAGCTGGTAGCGGTTCGACTGAAGCGTCCGCATGCGGCGAATCACGCGATTCATCGGCACGCCGACGAGTAACAGCGCCTGCGATGCAATCATGATTGACGCTTCGATCGTCTCCGGCACGACCTCAGTCGCCCCCATCTCGAGTAATTCGTCGACGTGCGTCTCGTCGCGCGTGCGCACCATGATTGGCAGGTCCGGCCGAATCGAGCGCACGTAGACAAGCAGGCGGCGTGCGGCGGTCACGTCGTCATGCGCGATGACCAGCAGCCGCGCCTTGCGGACGCCGAGTGCCTCGATTACCGAATGTTCGCTGGAATCCGCGTAATACACCGGCAGGCCGGCGGCGTGCGATTCGCGCACGCGCGCGCCGTCGAGGTCGACCGCGACATACGGGACTTTCTCCTCCTCGAACGCGCGGCCGACGTTTTGTCCGACGCGGCCATAGCCGCCGATGATTACGTGGTCACTGAGCTGTGATAGCGACTCGCCGGGGCGCGGCGCACCTTCGGCGGATGCAATCGGCAGCGAGAAGGCCCGCCCGGCGAGCCAGCCGTTGTTACTAATCAGCAGGGGCGCGACGACCATGCTGAACAGCACCGAATACAGCGCGACCTGTGCGAGCTCCGGCGAGATCACGGTCGCGCCGAGCGCGATTGCCAAGAGCGCAAACCCGAACTCGCCGCCGACCGCCATCACGATACCGGTGCGGAGCGCGGTGCGCGGGTCAATGTTGGCCACCACCGCGATGATTGTGACGAGGATGACCTTCGAGACGAGTAGCACGACCGCGCCGGCGAGCGCCCAAAACCAGATTTCTGGCAAGATCGACAAGTCGATCAGCATGCCGATGGTCACAAAGAACAGCCCGAGCAGGACATCGCGGAACGGCCGAATCGAAGACTCGACCTGGTGGCGGAATTCGGTGTCGCCGAGCATCATGCCGGCGAGAAACGCACCAAGCGCCATCGACAGGCCTAGGTACTCGGTCGCCGCGGCCGCTGCCAGCGTGACCAGCAGCACCGTCAGCGTGAAAAGCTCCGAAGATTGCCGCGCGGCGACCTCGTGAAACAGCGGCTTGAGCACCCAGCGTCCGAGTACGAAAATCACGATGAACGCACCGATGGCCTTCAGCGCGGCCATGCCGAGCGGCAGCGCAATCGCGCCGGCGGTGCCGAGAGCGAGCACCGGGATGATGACGACGAACGGTACCGCCGTGACGTCCTGGAACACCGACATTGCGACCGCGAGGCGGCCGTGGCGCGTCTGGTCCTCGCCCTGGTCGTTCAACTGCTTACTGATGATTGTCGTCGACGATTGCGCGAACACCGCGCCAACGACGAACGCCGCTGCGAACGGCAGGCCGCTCAGCCACGCAACCAATGCGACGACCGCCGTCGTGAGCACGACCTGAGCGGTACCAAGGCCGAACACGTGATGCCGCATCGCTATGATCTGCGGCAGCGAGAAGTTGAGCCCGACCGTGAACAGCAGGAACACGATGCCGAACTGCGCGAGGAGGCGCGTCTGCTCGGAGTCCGGGACAAGGCCGAGGGCATGCGGGCCGACGTGCTTTGATGGCTGCATGCGCACACTGGTCAGACCCGGCAATTTTGCGATCGGCATCATCGTGCTGCTGCCCACGATCGTGGCGGCGTGGCTCGCCGCGCCGGCTGGCTGGGACGCGCAGTCGACGTTGCAATGGCTCGGCAGGCTGGCCGGCATCGCGGGTTTTGTGCTGATGCTCGTCGCTGCCTCCGTCAGCATCCGCATTCCGGGGCTCGACCAGCCGTTCGGCGGCCTCACCGAACTGTGGCAGGTGCACCGCTGGCTCGGTACCGGCGCGTTCCTGTTGCTGCTCGCCCACCCACTGCTGCTGGCGTTGTCGGCCGCTGCCGTGTCACCCGCCGCGGCAGCGGAAGTGCTGTCGCCGCCGGCAACCCATCGCGCCGCGTGGTTCGGCTGGGCGGCCCTGGTCGCAATGATGGTATTCCTTGCGCCGACCTTTTCGTTCTTCGGCGCTCCGCGCTATCAGCTGTGGAAACGGCTGCACGCACTGTCTGCCCTCGCAGTATTGCTCGGCTTCGCGCATACATTGCTGCTGAACCGGGCGCTGCCTGCGTGGGCGTGGTGGGCCCTCGGGGCACTCGCGTTCGCCTCAATCGCGTATCGATTGGTATGGCGCAAGTTGCACCCGGGCGCGCGCTACACCATAACCGCGGTCACGCCGCTGGCCGACCGGGTCGTTGAGCTGGCGCTCGAGCGACCGCGTGGTCAACGAATGCGCTTCGATGCCGGGCAGTTCGTGTACCTTGCGCCGCTCGACCCGGCGCTTACCGCGGGGCGCCGCCAGGAACACCCGTACACAATCTGCTCGGCGCCGGCCGACCCGCAGCTACGAATTGCGATCAAGGCGCTCGGCGACGCGACCGCTGCGCTGCAGCATGTGCGCCCGGGCACTGACGTGCTGGTTGATGGCCCGTATGGTCGGTTTTTCGAACCGGGCGAGCAGGACCGCGAGCTCTGGGTCGGCGGCGGCATTGGCATCACGCCGTTTGTCGGACGAGCGCGTGCGATTGGGCTGGCCGGCGCGCCGGTCGACATCGACCTTGTGTACTGCAGCAACGACGCGTCGCGCGCATATTATCTGGATGAGCTCGTCGCAATCGCCGAGCGCGTTCCGGGATTTCGCGTTTGGCCGCACTATTTCCGCGACGAAGGGCCGCTCGATGCAGCCTGGATCGCGCAGCGCTGCGAAGATGTATCAGCGCGCCGGCTGTACGCGTGCGGCCCGGCACCGCTGCTGCGGGAGACACGGATTATCCGCGCGGCGCTGGCGATTCCACGCCGGCGCTATCACTCGGAGGAGTTTTCGTTCCTATGAAAAAACTAACCTGGTCTGCGTTCGTCGCCTTTTGGGCATCGGTGGTGACGCTACTTGTGGTCGGTGCGCTGGCGCCGCCCCAATCAGCGCACGCGGAGCCGCCCAACCGTGTCGTCACGCTTGAGGAGCTCGCGGCGCACGCGACCGCAGGCGACTGCTGGATGGCCATTCGCGGCAAGGTGTACGACTTCTCGGCTTACATCCCGCAGCACCCGACGCCGCCGTCCGTGATGACGCAATGGTGTGGCCGGGAAGCGACCGAAGCGTACGACACGAAAGGCTACGGCCGACCGCACAGCGCGGCCGCAGACGGGATGATGGACCAATACCTGGTCGGCGTTCTGGTTCAGCAGGATTAGAAGCGCCACTCGACTGAGACCGACGCCCAGCTGAGGCCGCGGTCGGGAAAGCCCTCGGTCAGCCCCAATACACCGGAGACGGTCGTCGGCGTGACACCGTCCGTCGCCCAGTCCCGCGACCGCCAACGCTCGTAGGTCGCGGCGGCACGCACGGACAGGCGCTCGCCGAAGCGGTGTGCGACTTCAAGCGACGCGCGGCTGATATCGGCGACTACCGGCCGCAACGGCGCGGTCGAGATTGCTGGACCCGCAGCCACTGCTACTTCTGCCCGGCTGCGCATATGCGACAGGTCAAGACCGATGCTGCCGTCGCGCCACGGTGCGTCATGGCGCCAGTTGACCCCGAGGCCGCGGATCTGGTCGTCGGTGACCGCCCGCCAGTCGCGGTCTGGGTTGCCGAAGTCGGCGGCGAAGAATCCACCGCCACGGAAATGCCGGCCGTCCTGACGCGATTCCCAGCTTTCGAGCGATACCCATGTGGAGAGGTGCTGCGAGCCGGTCACCGCGTAGCCGACATCCAAGTGCACGCCCACCTGCCTGCTGTCGGTGAGCCCGAACACCGAATCGCCGTACGCATCGTCTCGGTAGCTGCCCAGCAGCCCGGCATGCCACGCGCCCCAGCTGCTGCCGAGCCCGGCGCGCACCGCCGTCCGCTCCCGGTCGGCGAGGTTGAAGCGGCGTAACAGTGGATGGTTCTCAAAGCGCATCCCCGGCGCGACCGTCTCGATATACGCGTCGGTGTGGTACGCATGCCACGGCAGGTTGTCGCGATAAGCGCCGCTGTCGCGCGTCGCGCGCTCGACGCGCAGGTGTGCATTGCGTGCCCCGTTACGGCGCCACTCGGCGGCGAAGCGCGTTTCGCGCGTTTCCGCGACTTCCGCATAGGCGCGCTCGATGGCCTCATGGCCGAGTTCAACGCGCACGCGATCCCGGCGGGCGGACCGCCATTGCCACCCGGCGTCGATTCGCTCGCGGCGAAAATCCCGCGGCAGCCGCCAGCGCGCCCGGCCACTCGCCGGCGTCGCAGGCTGGTTCGCGACATCGCCGGCTGGGTAGAGGAACAACGCGGGTGCCGTCCGGTCGTCGCTCCGTTCCGCGCGCCAGCGCGCGTCGAACGCCGTCGTGTGCGTCATCGGTACGCGCAAGCGCGCCTGCATGCGGCGGCGGTCGACTCTTCCGTCCAGCGATGCGCGCGGCAGGCCGCGCGTGACCGCGAGCACGGGATTCATCGTATAAGGCAGCAACGGCTCATTCTGCTCGTGTTGCCCGAGCCCGGCGTCGGCGTCTAGGCGCACGCCGCCGGGGCTTTGCCACGCCCAGGCGACGACGAAGTCGTGCGCGCGGTTGTCGGGGGCTTCGGCGAGTGCCCCAATGCCATCTGCGGCACCCGGCACCCAGCCGGCCACTGCGGGGAACGGGTTCTGCCACTGCAGCGATCGGTGCGCATTCTCGAACGCGGCGAGCAGACCCTCGATGCGGAATAGCATCGCGTCGCGTTGCCAGGTCGCGCTGAACCGCCACTCGCGCGTCTCGTGGTCGACCGGTGCTGCCAAAACTGCCGCGCGCACATTGCCACCGGTGCTGCCGAAAGTACCGCCCGCAACGCTGGTGCCATGCCGGCGCTCAACACGCAGGCCGGCATCCACCTGCCATGCGTCGAATCGGCGCCGCCACCCGGCATCGAGCGATTCACGCAGCGTACGGACCTCGAACGGCTCTGCTTCGGCATCTTGCGCGCCACGCGTGCGTGTGCGACTCGTGCCGAGCCGCAGGTCGATGCGCTGCGCCGCGTCGGCGTCATCGATGCGTACCTCGACGGTATGCGCCGGCGCGCCGGCTGTTGCTGCCAACGGCAGCATCAGTGCGACGGCTGCGATTGCGGTACGCATCGCTACCGGGTCTGCCGGACGCCGGACGGGTGGTTGGAGCCGTGCACCTGCGTATGGCAGTTCATACAGTTGCGCAACAACATCGACGACGAAGCGCCGGACGGCGGCACAGTGGTGCCCGACAGCGCGACGCTGGGGTGGAACTGGGCCAGGTGACATTGCTGGCAAAGGTACGGTGTACGCGCCGTCATCAGCTTGTCGTGCACGGAGCCGTGCGGGAGGTGGCAGGTCGAGCAGTCCTCCCGGACCGGCGGGTGCTCCCACAGGAACGGGCCGCGCAGGTCGGCGTGGCACGCGTAGCAGGTCTCGTTGACGCTGTCGCGGACGAGTGCGGCGTCCCCGCGGCTACCGTGCGGGTTGTGGCAGTCAGTGCAGGCCAGTGCGCCGGACAGTACTGGGTGGCTGCTCGGGCGGTGGAACGCGGATGCGACATCCTGATGGCAATCGGTACAGCGGTCGAACTGGGCGGCGCGGATGCCGGCGGGATCGCGTGGCACGTGCACGACATGGCAGTCGGTGCAGGAGACGCCAGCGCGCGCGTGCGCGGAGTGTGGCCAGTGCAGCGACCCGACATCGGCATGGCAAGTGGCGCACTGCGTGTCGGTCGGGCCGGGCGGGGGTGGGCGCACGCCGTCGGGGCCGACCACCAAGTGCGCGGCGCTCGGTCCATGGCACGACTCGCACGCGTTGCCGGGGCCAGCGGTGGCAGCCAGCCCAGCGTGCGTGCCGGCGTGGGTGTCGGCATGGCACATCGTGCACGCGCCGGAACCGAATCCGACCCACTGGTCGTCGGTCGACGCAGGCATCGCCAGCGCGAGCAGCGCGGCGGCGAGCATCAGGCGTAGCATCCTGTCACTCCCGTGGCGGTATCGGGTACAGTGTAACGCCCGGACAAGGGTACCGCATGACATGGGTCATTTGATTGCGCCATCAATTCTCTCGGCGGATTTCGCCAGGCTAGGCGAAGAGGTCGACGCGGTGCTCGCCGCAGGCGCAGACATCGTCCATTTCGACGTGATGGACAACCATTATGTACCGAACCTCACGATTGGACCGCTGGTCTGCGAGGCGCTGCGTAAGCACGGCGTGACCGCGCCTATAGATGTGCACCTGATGGTCAAGCCGGTCGACCGGATTATTCCCGACTTCGCCGCTGCCGGTGCGAGCTGGATCACCTTCCATCCCGAAGCGAGCGAGCACATCGACCGAACGCTGTCGCTGATCCGCGAACATGGTTGCAAGGCCGGCTTGGTGTTTAACCCCGCGACGCCGCTGACCTGCCTCGACTGGGCGCTCGATAAAGTTGATGTAATCCTGGTGATGTCGGTAAACCCGGGCTTCGGGGGGCAGAAATTCATCCCGGCCGCACTCGACAAAGTGCGCAAGGTGCGGGCGCTCGTCGCGGCCAGCGGCCGCGACATCCGGGTTGAGGTCGACGGCGGCATCAAGACGGAAAACATCCGTGCAGTTGCTGCGGCGGGCGCGGACACGTTCGTGTCAGGGTCTGCGATTTTCGGAAGCAGCGACTACGCTGCGACCATCAAGGCGATGAGGGCCGAGCTGGATAACGCCTGACACCCTGATGCTGTTGATGATCGACAACTACGATTCGTTCACCTTCAACCTGGTCCAGTACCTCTGCGAACTCGGCAGCAAGGTCGAGGTGCGGCGCAACGACGCCATTTCGCCCGACGAAGTAGAGCGGCTGGCACCTTCACATATCGTTATCTCACCTGGCCCGGGCACGCCGGACGACGCTGGGGTCTCGCTCGCGCTGGTCGAGCGTTTCGCTGGCCGCGTGCCGATACTGGGCGTATGCCTCGGTCACCAGGCAATCGGGCAGGCGTTCGGCGGGCGGGTCGTGCACGCGCGCCGGGTGATGCACGGCAAGACATCCCGCGTGCGTCACGATGGGCGCGGCGCGTTCGCCGGGCTGCCACAGGGGTTCACCGCGACGCGCTACCACTCGTTAGTTGTGGACGCCGGCACCGTGCCTGCGTGCCTGGAAGTCACAGCGTGGACGGATGATGGTGATGGTGGCGATGAGGTGATGGGCCTCCGGCACCGGGAATTTCCGGTCGAGGGCGTGCAATTCCACCCCGAGGCAATCCTGACCGAGCACGGGAAATTGCTGCTTCGAAACTTCCTGCGGTAAAGGTTCAGCCGCCCTGCGGCTTCCGCGGTGCGGCGGGGCGCACGCCTTTCACGACAATCGCCTTGCCGGCGACGCTGATTAGCGCCTGCTCCTCCATCGCTTTCAGCACGCGCCCGGCCATCTCCCGCGAGCAGCCGACGATGCGGCCGAGCTCCTGGCGGCTGATACGAATCTGCATGCCGTCCGGGTGGGTGAGGGCGTCGGGTTGCTGCGAAAGGTCGAGCAGCGAGCGCGCGATGCGGCCGGTGACGTCGAGGAACGCGAGGTCGCCAACCTTGCGGCTGGTGCGCCCGAGCCGGTGTGCGAGCTGTCCGGACAGTTCGAATAGCAGGTTCGGGTCTTCGTGCGCGAGCTGCCGGAACTTTGGATATTGGATTTCGGCAATCGTGCTCTCGCTGCGTGTCTGCACCCACGCGCTGCGAACTTTCTGTTCGTAGAACAGCCCCATCTCCCCGAAGAACTCGCCGGCGTTCAGGTAGGTGAGCACAATCTCATTACCGTCCTCGTCCTCCATCACGACTGCGACCGAGCCGCGCACGAGGAAGTAGAGCGATTCGGCGACATCGCCGGCGTTAATCAACACAGTCTTGTTCGGGACGTCACGCACGCGGCAATGCGCGAGGAAGCGTTCGATAACCGGAGAACCCTTGTGAGATTCGGTCATGGCTCAAACCCGATACGCGGTGCGCGTCATGACGAGCGAGGTGCAACGCATCAGGCTGCGGATAGGTGCCGGCAGTGGCTGCCCGCCCGCGTCGGTAGCCACCGTACCGTGGTGCTCTTCGTCGGCACGCATCTGCGTCAGGATAGCGCGGCTGCGCGCATCGTCTGCTGGTAGCTGCTCGAGGTGCGAGTCGAGGTGTCGCACAACCTGGCGCTCGGTTTCTGCGACGAACCCGAGGCTCCAGCGGTCGCCTGCGATGCCGGCGGCCGCGCCGATTGCGAACGACCCGGCGTACCACAGTGGATTCAGCAGGCTCGGCCGTCCGCCGAGTTCGCGGATCCGTGCGCGGCACCACGCGAGGTGGTCGGTCTCCTCATCGGCAGAGCGCTGCATGGCCGCGCGCACCGTGTCGAGGCGCGCGGTGAGCGCCTGACCGTCGTACAGTGCCTGTGCGGCGACTTCGCCGGCGTGGTTAACGCGCATTAGCGCGGCGGACCGCCGGCGCTCCGCGTCGTCGAGCGGCGCGTCTGCGACGTTCTCGGACGGGCTCGGCCGTTCCGCGGCACCGACCGATGCGAGCGTGCGCAGCGCGCGGTCGAGGCTCAAAATCACTCGCTCAATCGGATGGGTCATCGTCATCGAGCCATTCTAGCACCGGGTGTGAGACGGTCGTCCGCATGCCGCGCTTCGCGAGACCGGCACGCAAGTGCAGCGCGCAGCCGGGGTTCGAAGTGCAGAGCGTCGCTGCCGTTCCAACTTCGTCGAGCACCTCGTCCCGCAGGCGG
>JAIVGZ010000068.1 GCA_020201335.1 Natronospirales bacterium | reverse complement strand
GAGTTCGGACTCATCGCCGTCATCCTGGAACGCGCGCGGCGGGAGTGGGGGTTGGTTGAGAAGAACCCGGCGCGCGATGTCCGGCTGCCGCCGATGCCGAGGCCGCGCACGCGGCGGCTCGAGGCGCGGTACCAGGAAGCCGAGCGCTTGCTCGCGTCGTGCGCGGCGTCCGCGCACCCGTATCTGTTGCCGATGGTCGAGCTCGCGCTCGAGACGGCGATGCGTCGCGGCGAGTTGCTGTCGCTCGTCTGGCCGCACATCGACCTCGCGCGGCGTACTGCGCTGCTCCCGGAAACGAAGAACGGCCACGCGCGCGTGGTGCCGCTGTCGCCGAAGGCGGTCGCAGTGCTGCAGGACCTGCGGCCGCGTGCGACCGGACCGGTGTTCTCCGATGTCAGTAACGAGTCGATCAAGCGTGCGTTCATCCGCGCGGCTCGGCGTGCGGGCCTCGACGATTTCCGCTTCCACGACCTGCGCCATGAGGCGACCACGCGCTTGTTCGAGAAGGGGCTGGCGATGATGGAGGTCGCGTCGATTACCGGGCACCGCGACCCGCGGAAGCTGAGGGGCTACACGCACCTGGCGGCCGAGGCCTTGGCGAAGAAGCTGAAATGACCCATCAAGTCTTGCGGTTCTTGGCCAGGCGCCGCAGCGCGTCGGCGAGCGGGGGGTGGGTCACGCCGTCGGCCGCGCCCTCGATCGCCCGGGCGCTGCCGGCCGAGAGCGGGGCCGGCGGGTCGCGCCGTTCCGGTTTGTCATAAGCGGGCGGGACGACGATGACCCGGCAACTGACCACGGCCAGGCCGGACTCGGCCAGCTTTTCCCTAATCTGTTCAGTGTGATACCGTAGCCTCGTCGCAAAGCTTGGCAAGTCCGCGGACAGGGTCAGGCGGCCTTCTCGAAAGGCGGCGACACGGCAGTGGGCGGCGAGCGTGGGGTCCAGTAAGGGGCGCAGCCGACGGTCCAAGTCAGAGAGCAGGCGGGCGTGCGCAGTCAGCGCGGCCAGCCCGGCTTTCGGCGCGGACAGCACCTGGTCGAGTCGACGATGGGTCGGGCCGGGCATTGGGGAATAAAGACTAGATGAATCTGATTCTGTTTACAAAGCGGAACGGGCGGCCGGTCAGCGTCGAGCTGACGACGCCATTGCGCGCGGCCGTGCTCGGCGGCGCCGCGTTCGTGGTGATCGCGGCGACCTTCGCGCTCGGCGCGGCGTGGTCGCAGTGGTACGCCGACCGCAGCGCGCAGGCGCGCACGCTCGCCTGGGAGCAGGAATTCGCGCGCCAGCGCGACGAGATTGCCGAAGCGCGCCGCACCGCACAGGAAGGGCTGGATGCTTTGGCTGTGCGCCTCGGGCGTGCGCACGCTCACCTGTTCCGACTGGACGCATTGGGCCAGCGCCTGACGCGCATGGCTGACCTTGATGAGGGCGAATTCGACTTCGAGCAACCTCCGGCGCTCGGCGGACCAGAGGTGCGACTATCCAGCGAGCCGTTGCCGATTGCCGACTTTGTCGCGACGCTCACGAGCCTCGACGCGCAACTCGGGCACCGCGAGCAGCAGCTGAACATGCTCGAGCATATGCTGCTTAACCGTAACCTGCAGCGGCAGGTTCTGCCGGCCGGTCGGCCGGTGACCAGCGGCTGGATTTCGTCGCAGTTCGGCATCCGCAATGATCCGTTCACCGGCCAACGCGCGCACCACGGCGGCATCGATTTCGCCGGCCGGCGCGGCGCGCCGATCATCGCAGTCGCGGCCGGGGTGGTTACCTTCTCCGGCGAGCGGCGCGGGTACGGCAAGATGGTCGAAATCAATCATGGCAGCGGCTTCTCGACGCGTTACGCGCACAACCACGAAAACCTGGTCCGCGTTGGTGACACCATCCGCAAGGGCGACCGGATCGCGCTGATGGGCTCAACTGGGCGCGCCACCGCACCCCATGTCCACTTCGAAGTCCTGCAGAACGGCCGGACGGTCAATCCGTCCCGGTATGTGAGCACCGCCGCTAACTGAAGCGGTTGAATCAGGGGCCAACGGCCCCAATTTGATATCATTGCCCTTTTTCCCGGATGACCCAATGCCATTAGCCAAGCTCTTCCGCGGCCTGTTCGGCAGCCGCAACGACCGCTACCTGCGGGGCTGCTCGAAGACCGTCGAGCGCATCAACGCGCTCGAGCCGGACCTGCAGGCGCTGTCCGACGACGCGCTGCGTGCCAAGACCGACGCGTTCCGCAAGCGCCTAGATGAAGGCGAGACGCTCGACCAGTTGCTGCCGGAAGCGTTCGCGGTGGTCCGCGAGGCTGGCCGGCGCGTGCTCGGCATGCGCCACTTCGACGTCCAGCTGATTGGTGGCATGGTGCTGCATCAGGGCAAGATTGCCGAGATGCGCACGGGCGAGGGCAAGACGCTGGTCGCGACGCTCGCCGCGTACCTGAATGCCCTGCCGGGCAAAGGCGTTCACGTAATCACAGTCAACGATTACTTGGCGCGCCGCGACGCACGCTGGATGGGGCGGCTGTACCAGGCCCTCGGCCTGTCGGTCGGCGTGGTGGTGCCGGGCCTCGACGGCGCGACCAAGCGCAGCGCGTACGCCGCCGACATCACCTACGGTACGAACAACGAATACGGTTTCGACTACCTGCGCGACAACATGGCATTCCGCGCCGAGGACAAGGTCCAGCGCGGGCTACAGTTCGCGATTGTCGACGAAGTCGACTCGATTCTGATCGACGAGGCACGCACGCCGCTGATCATTTCCGGCCCGGCCGACGACCACACCGAAAGCTACATCAAGGTCAACAAGCTGATTCCGAAGTTGAAGCGTCAGGAAGACGAGTCCGAGCCGGGCGACTACACGGTCGACGAGAAGGTGCGCCAGGTGTACCTGACCGAGACCGGCCACGAGCGCGTCGAGGAGCTGATGGCGGAGAACGGGATGCTCGGCGAGGGCGAGAGCCTGTACGACGCCGCGAACATCCAGCTGATGCACCACGTGAATGCTGCGTTGCGCGCGCACGCGCTGTTCAAGCGCGACGTCGAGTACATCGTCAAGGACGACCAGATCATCATCGT
>JAIVGZ010000045.1 GCA_020201335.1 Natronospirales bacterium | reverse complement strand
ACCGGGCGCATTGCGGCGCTCGCGCCGCCGGAGCCAACCCAACCGGTGGCTGCCGACGCGACGGAAGAACCAGCTGAAACACTCGACACGCCTGAGGTGCCGTCCGTGGCGCCGGAGTTCGAAGCGCCGGAGCCCGTCGACCCGCCGTTCCATGACCGGCTTCGCAGCGGCGGGCAGGGGCCACGCATGGTCGCATTACCAGCCGGCACCTTCATGATGGGTGTGCGCGGATCGAGCGACCCTGCGGAAACGCCTGCACACCCAGCCGCAGTGCCTGCTTTCGCGATCTCAATCTACGAGGTCACCTTTGCCGAGTACGACCGTTTCGCGCGGGCGACCGGTCGGCGCGTCCCGCCGAGCGACGGCCTAAACCGTGCGCGTCACCCGGTGTTCGGCGTAAGTTGGCAGGATGCAACAGCTTACGCAGCATGGCTGAGCCGGGAGACCGGACATGCGTACAGCTTGCCGAGCGAAGCGCAGTGGGAATATGCTGCGTCAGCAGGCTCGACCGGGCCATATTGGTGGGGCTATTCCCCGCCGCAGGGGCGCGCACATTGCTTCAATTGCACCGTGGGTCTGCCGAGCCGGCATCCGGTACCGGTCGGCAGCTTCGAGCCGAACCGTCTTGGCCTGTTCGATACAGTCGGCAACGTTGCTGAGTGGGTGCAGGATTGCTTCCACCCGAATTACCGCAACGCACCAGCAGACGGTAGAGTGTGGGAGGGCGGCGACTGCTCGGTCCGGGTCGTGCGCGGCGGGCATTACGCAAGCCCGACGCCGACCGCGCAAAAACGCGACCGGTTTGCCCCGGACCGCGGCTATCCGGACATCGGCTTCAGGGTGGTAAGGCAACTATGAGACGCGTCTGGTTCGCAGTTATTCTGGTGGCATTCGCGCTGGACGCGAATGCGCGCCCGCTCGACCTTGTGATTGTGCTGGACAACTCCGGGAGCATGCGTGCAAATGACCCGCAGGCACTCGCGCGCACCGCAGTGGAGCGCCTCGTGCGCAACAGCGATGCGGATACGCGCATCAGCATCATCACCTTCGATTCGGCGGTGCGGCTCGAACTGCCACTGACCCCCGCAGGCCAGCTTTCACCGGCGGCGCTCGGTGTGGCGCTTTCCGGGCTCGATTACCGAGGCCAATGGACTGACATCCCGGCGGCGGTCGAGCGCGCCCTGTACCACTTGCAGGACGGCGCGCGACCCGGGGCGGCGCTGGCCGTACTGCTCCTGACCGACGGCATCGTCGACACCGGGGACGCGGCGCGGGATCGCGACCGCGAAGGCTGGATGCTCGACGCGTTAGTCGGCGATGCACAGGACCGTGGCATCCGGATTTTCGGCATCGCGTTCAGTGATGCCGCTGACTTCCGCGTGATTCAGGCGCTCGCACGCGGCACCGGCGCGGAATACCGCCGGGTGCTCGCGCCGACCGACCTCGCGGCCGCCTTCGACGCACTGCGTTCCGCAATCACTGCGCCGCCCGAGCCGATTGCAATGCCAGTCGTGCCCGTTGTTGCCGTTCCGGCGCAGGCTGCGCGGGATACGCCGCCTGTCGCGGCGCCGACCGAGCACGCTTCGCCTGCGCGTTCGCCTGCACCAGCGACCGGGACCCCTTCGTGGGCGTGGCTGCTGCTCGCGGTGGTCGTCGCGCTCGCTGCCGTCGTGGCGCTCGTGCGCCTGCTCCGCCAGCGAGGACGCGCGCGCGCACCCGACGACGAATACCCGCCAGGCGCGGTGCTGATGGATATCACGCAGGTCACGCAAAAGCCGAGGCTGGCGGTGAAGGGCACGACCACAATCATCGGCCGCTTACCAGCGCTGGACTCGCAGAACGCCACAAGCATTGTGATTTCGCGCCAGTCGATCAGCCGGAAGCATGCGAGCATTGAATGGCGCGACGGCGAATACTGGCTCGTCGACCATCAGAGTTCGAACGGCACCTTCCTCGACGACGTCAGGATAGACGGTGAGGTGCAGCTCTATGACGGCGCGCGCGTCCGCTTCGACGAGTTCACTTTCGAATTCCGCGTAGCGCCGGACGACCACACGCTCGTGCGCGGCGAAGAGGTGGGTGGCGACGAGACGCTGGTACGGTCGACGACCATATTCCGCACACCGGAATCTGCCATGGATCTTGATGTCGGCACGGACCTGACCGGTCCGCGCGAAGTCTAGGCGTCGGGTTCAGGCCCGCGTTTTTTCTCTTCTTTCTTTCGGTCCGGAACGACGCGAGGCCGGTACTTCGGCTCGCGTACTTCTTTTGCGTGCGGGTTACGTTTCTTCGCCGCCATAAATTGGCTCCCCGGGACGGGCTCGAACCGCCGACCTAGTGATTAACAGTCACCCGCTCTACCGACTGAGCTACCGGGGAATAGGGAGGCGCGTATGGTAACTACGGGCCTTGGGGCGGTCAACCGGATTCGAGCGTGTGCTCTATGCGGCTCAACGCCGCCTCTAGAACCTCATTCGAGGTCGCGAAGCTGAGGCGGAGGTGGCCTGGCGCGCCGAAAGCGGAGCCCGGCACCAGCGCGACGCCGCCTTCCAGCAGCTTTTCCGACAGCGCGACATCGTCGTCGATGCCTTTATGCGCGGCGATGTACTCGCGAAAATCAGGTAGAAGGTAGAAGGTGCCGTCGGCGGGCAGGCAGCGCACGCCGGGGAGTTTCTGCACGCGTTCGAACACGAACGCGTGGCGCAGGTGGAACGCGACGCGCATCTCCTCGACGCAGGATTGGTCACCGTCGAGCGCCGCGACCGCAGCGGCCTGCGAGATCGACGCGGGGTTCGAGGTGCTCTGCGACTGGGCCTTCGCCATCGCGCGAATCAGCGGCTGCGGGCCGGCCGCGTATCCGATGCGCCAGCCGGTCATCGCGTACGCCTTCGATACACCATTCAGCACGATGGTGCGTGGGTACAGGTCGGGGCACGCCATCACGATGTTGCTGAACGGCTCGTCGCCCCACGAAATCAACTCGTACATGTCATCGGTCGCGATGAGCACATGAGGATGCCGGCGCAGCACTTCACCGAGCGCTTCAAGTTCAGCGCGGCGGTATGCGACGCCGGTCGGGTTCGACGGGCTATTGAGAACGAGCAGGCGCGTGCGCGGCGTAATCGCCGCGTCAAGCTGCTCGGGCGTGATCCGGAACCCCTGGTCTATGTCGGCATCGATGATGACGGGCTCGCCGTCGTTCAGCAGCACGATGTCCGGGTACGAGACCCAGTAAGGCGCTGGGATAATCACCTCGTCCCCGGCGTCGAGCAGCGCCTGGCACAAGTTGAAGAAGCTCTGTTTACCACCGCACGAAACAATCACCTGCGGTGGTGTGTAATCCAGGCCGTTGTCGCGGCGGAACTTCCCTATAATGGCTTGTTTAAGCGCGGCAGTGCCGTCGACGGCGGTGTATTTGGTTTGCCCGGCAGCCATCGCAGCGTTAGCAGCGCGCTTAATGTGCTCCGGCGTGTCGAAGTCCGGTTCACCGGCGCCGAGGCCGATTACATCTTGGCCCGCCTCCTTCAGCGCTGCGGCGCGAGCGGAAACGGCGAGAGTAGGTGAGGGTTTGATGCGCTGCACGCGCGCGGAAAGGCGGATGTCCATGACTGACTATTCTAACTTCAAACTGACCTCGAACTTCCAGCCCGCCGGCGACCAGCCGGAGGCCATCCGGCGCATGGTCGAGGGTATCGAGGATGGGCTTTCCGCGCAGACGCTCCTTGGGGTCACCGGCTCGGGCAAGACTTTCTCTATCGCGAATGTGATCGAACACATCCAGCGACCCACGCTGGTACTGGCCCCGAACAAGACGCTCGCCGCGCAGCTCTACGGTGAGTTCCGCGAATTTTTCCCCGACAATTCGGTCGAGTACTTCGTGTCGTACTACGACTATTACCAGCCGGAGGCGTACGTGCCGTCTTCGGACACCTTCATCGAGAAGGACGCGTCGATCAACGAGCACATCGAGCAGATGCGGCTGTCGGCGACCAAGGCGCTGCTGACGCGCCCGGACGCGATCATTGTTGCGACGGTATCGGCAATCTACGGCCTGGGCGATCCGGGCTCGTACCTGAAAATGGTGCTGCACCTCGACCGCGGCGACCGCATCGACCAACGCGAACTGCTGCGGCGGCTGACCGAGCTCCAATACAAGCGCAACGACATCGAGCTGCAGCGCGCGACCTACCGCGTGCGTGGCGACGTTGTTGATGTCTTCCCGGCCGAATCCGACGTCGAAGCGCTGCGCATCGAGCTGTTCGATGACGTTGTGGAAAACCTGTCGCTGTTTGACCCGCTGACGGGCGAAGTCACTAAGCGTGTGCCGCGCTATACGATCTACCCGAAGAGCCACTACGTAACGCCGCGCCACAAGCTGTTCGAGGCCGTCGAGCTAATCAAGGAAGAACTGCGGGTCCGGCTCGAAGAGCTGCGCAAAGCGGACAAGCTGGTCGAGGCGCAGCGGCTCGAGCAACGCACGCGCTTTGATGTCGAGATGATCCTCGAGCTCGGCTACTGCGCGGGCATCGAGAACTATTCGCGGCACCTCTCAGGGCGCCAGGCCGGCGAGCCGCCGCCGACGCTGTTCGACTACCTGCCCGCACGCGGGTTGCTCGTCGTCGACGAGAGCCACGTGACCATCCCGCAGCTCGGCGCGATGTACAAAGGCGACCGGTCACGCAAGGAGACGCTCGTCGAATACGGTTTCCGGCTGCCGTCGGCGCTCGATAACCGGCCGCTGCGGTTCGACGAGTTCGAGCGCACTGCGCCGCAGACGATCTATGTTTCGGCGACGCCGCGTGAATATGAGCGGACCAAGTCCGGCCAGGTGGTGGAGCAGGTCGTGCGGCCGACCGGGCTGGTCGACCCGCAGGTTGAGGTGCGCCCGGCGCGCAGCCAGGTCGACGACCTGCTTGGCGAAATCCGACTGCGTGCCGCCGCCGGCGACCGGGTACTCGTCACCACGCTCACAAAGCGTATGGCCGAAGACCTGACGGAATACCTGCACGAGAACGGCGTTGCGGTGCGCTACCTGCACTCGGACATCGACACGGTCGAGCGCAGCGAGATCATCCGCGACCTCCGGCTCGGCGAGTTCGACGTGCTGGTCGGCATCAACCTCTTGCGCGAGGGCCTCGACATGCCGGAGGTGTCGCTGGTCGCAATACTCGACGCAGACAAGGAGGGCTTCCTGCGCTCAGAGGGTTCGCTAATCCAGACGATCGGCCGTGCGGCGCGCAACCTGAACGGCAGGGCGATCCTGTACGCAGACCGCATCACGGGTTCGATGGAGCGTGCAATGGCCGAGACTGAGCGGCGCCGCGACAAGCAGCTCGCGTTCAACGCCGAACACGGCATCACGCCGGTAGGTATCACGAAGGCTGTCGCCGACATCATGGAAGGCGCGCGTGCAGCCGTGCACCACCGCGGCAAGGGCCGCCGCGTCGCAGAACCTGCGAGCCCGTACACATCCATGAGCCCGGCGCAGCTCGGTAGCGCGCTGAAGAAGCTCGAGGCGAAGATGCACAAGCACGCGCGCGACCTCGAATTCGAGGACGCGGCGCGGGTCCGCGACGAAATCAGCCGGCTCAGGCGCGAGGGTTTCGGCTTGCCCCCGGCAACCAAGTCGGCGTAAAATTCGCGGCCTCTAGGCGCGTAGCTCAGTGGTAGAGCACTACCTTGACATGGTAGTGGTCGGTGGTTCGATCCCACTCGCGCCTACCAAATTTAGATGTGGGAGCGATGCTCCGCATCGCGATTCGCGGTTAGGCCGCTCGTACAGGCCACGCAAAGGAGATTTTCAGTGCCCACCATCACGCTTCCAGACGGCAGCCGCCGTGAATTCCCGAACCCGATCACCGTCGCCGAACTGGCCGCCGACATTGGCCCCGGCCTCGCGAAGGCGACGCTCGCCGGTCGCATAGACGGCCACGTCGTCGACGCGTCGCACCGAATTGAGTCCGACGCCGCGGTCGAGATTGTGACTTCGAAAGATCCGGCCGGTGTGGAGGTGTTGCGCCATTCTGCTGCGCACCTGCTCGCGCACGCGGTAAAGCAGCTACACCCGGACGCGCAGGTCACGATCGGCCCGGTGATCGAAGACGGCTTCTACTACGACTTCGCGTACGAGCGCCCGTTCACCCCGGAAGACCTCGAGCAGATTGAGGCCCGGATGAAAGAGATCGCGAAGCAGGACCTCCCGGTCGAGCGCACCGAGATGGCCCGCGACGACGCGGTGAAATTTTTCCGCGACATGGGCGAGGTCTACAAGGCCGAGATTATCGCGTCGATTCCGTCCGACGAGCCGATCTCGCTGTACCGGCAATCCGATTTCATCGACCTGTGCCGCGGCCCGCACGTGCCGAGTACCGGGCGGCTGGGTGCGTTCAAGCTGATGAAGGTCGCCGGCGCGTATTGGCGCGGCGACTCCAACAACGCGATGTTGCAGCGCATTTATGGCAGCGCGTGGGCGAACGAAAAGGATCTGAAGGCATACCTGCACCGGATTGAGGAGGCAGACAAGCGCGACCACCGCCGGCTCGGCCGCCAACTCGACCTGTTCCACATGCAAGACGAGGCGGTCGGGAACGCGTTTTGGCACCCGAAGGGTTGGCGCCTGTGGCGCGAGGTCGAGGCGTACTTGCGTCAGCGGCTGGACGCGGCCGGCTACCACGAAATCCGCACCCCGCAGCTGATGGACCGCAAGCTCTGGGAAAAGTCGGGCCATTGGGAAAAGTTCCGGCAGAACATGTTCGTCGCGACCACCGGCGAGGAAGAAGCGCTGCAGCTTGCGATCAAGCCGATGAACTGCCCCGGCCACGTGCAGGTCTACAACCAGGGCGTGAAGAGCTACCGGGACCTGCCGCTCCGGCTGTCCGAATTCGGCTCGTGCCACCGCTACGAGCCGTCGGGCGCGATGCACGGCCTGATGCGCGTGCGTGCGTTCACCCAGGACGACGCCCACATCTTCTGTACCGAGGACCAGGTGGCCGCCGAGACCCAGGCGTTCTGCGCGCTGCTGCAGTCGGTGTACGCGGATTTCGGCTTTGACGACGTCCGGATCAAGTACGCCGACCGGCCGCCGACCCGCGCCGGCGACGATGCAACTTGGGACCGGGCCGAGGCGGCGCTGAAGGAGGCGTCCGCGGCAGCAGGCCTCGAGACCGAGTACAACCCGGGCGAGGGGGCCTTCTACGGCCCGAAGCTGGAATTCGTGCTGCGGGACGCGATTGGCCGGGACTGGCAGTGCGGGACGCTGCAGGTTGATTTCGTGCTGCCGGAGCGCCTGGACGCGGAGTTCGTCGGGGTCGACGGCGCCCGCCACCGGCCGGTGATGCTGCACCGGGCGATCCTTGGATCCTTCGAGCGATTCCTCGGGATTTTGATTGAGCATTACGCCGGAGCGTTCCCTGCTTGGCTCGCTCCCGTACACGCCGTGGTGCTCAATATCACCGACCGTCAGGCCGATTACGCGAAGTCTGTGGCCGAAAACCTTGAAAAACAGGGATTTCGGGTCATTTCGGACTTGAGAAACGAGAAGGTTGGCTTTAAAATCCGCGAGCACACAATCCAACGCGTCCCGTACCTGCTGGTGGTCGGAGACCGCGAGATGGAATCGGACACCGTGGCCGTGCGCACGCGTAGTGGCGAGGACCTCGGCACCCTGTCGCAACAGGCGTTTGCCGACAAGCTCGCCGCGGAGATCGCGAGCCACGGCCGTAATGTTTCTGGAGGAGCTTAAGTATCGCAGCGGAAAAGCAAGTCAGACGCAATGACATGATCACTGTGTCACAAGTTCGAGTCATAGGTGCCGACGGGGAACAAGTCGGCGTGATGCCCACCCGCGAGGCGCTGCTACTCGCCACGGACGCGGGGCTGGACCTCGTCGAAGTGTCGCCGAACGCGGCGCCGCCGGTGGTCCGGGTAATGGACTACGGCAAGTATGTATTCGAACAGAACAAGAAGAATCAGGTTGCGAAGCGAAAGCAGAAGCAGATCCAGATTAAGGAAGTGAAGTTCAGGCCAGGGACGGAAGAAGGGGACTACCAGGTAAAACTGCGCAACCTGGTGAGATTCCTGACGGAGGGCGACAAAGCCAAGGTGACCTTACGGTTCCGTGGCCGCGAGATGATGCACCAGGACCTCGGGCGGAAGCTGCTTCAGCGTGTTGAAGTGGATCTGGCCGAACTGGCGACAGTCGAGCAGCACCCGCGCCTGGAAGGGCGACAGATGGTAATGGTGCTAAGCCCTAAGAAAAAATAGAACTGCGGCAGCGTGGTCCCGCATGCCGAGGCGCTCACAAAATAGCGGAGTAGATGTAATGCCTAAGATGAAAACAAATCGCGGAGCCGCAAAGCGGTTCAAAGCGACCAAGAATGGATTCAAGCGGGGTGCATCGCACCGCCGCCACATCCTGACCAAGAAGTCCACGAAGCGGAAGCGTCATTTGCGCGCACCGAGCATGATCGCGAAGAGCGACGTGAACTCGGTGGTGAAAATGCTGCCGTACGCGTAACCGGAGGATAACGACATGGCACGAGTAAAGCGTGGTGTCACCGCCGGCGCGCGACACAAGAAGGTCCTGAAGAAAGCGAAGGGCTATTACGGCGCCCGCAGCCGCGTCTATCGCGTCGCGAAGCAGGCGGTCACGAAGGCCGGCCAGTATGCGTACCGCGACCGGCGCACCAAGAAGCGCGTGTTCCGCGCGCTCTGGATTGCCCGCATCAACGCGGGTGCGCGCGAGTGCGGTCTGTCGTACAGCCGCATGATGAACGGTTTGAAGATTGCTGGCATCGAGGTCGACCGCAAGGTCCTGGCCGACATCGCCGTATTCGACAAGCCGGCGTTTGCGGCGCTCGCCGAGCAGGCGAAGGCGAATCTGCCGGCCTGACGCCTCTTCGCTGTTAGCGGTCATTTGGACGAAGAGGGGGAAGGCGCAAGCCTTCCCCCTCTGTGTTTCTGGGGAGGAGCAGGTGGAGTCACTCGAAGTCCTCTTGAAGGATGCGCTGGCTGCCGTTGCGGCCGCGAGCGACCGTGCGTCGCTCGAACAGGTGCGCGTGCGTTTCCTGGGCAAGAAGGGCGCGCTTACCACGGAGATGAAGGCGCTCGGCAAGCTTCCCACCGAAGACCGGCCAGCGGCCGGGCAACGCATCAATGACGCGAAAGCGAAGCTTGAAAGCGCGCTCAGCGAAAAGGGTGAAGCATTCGCCGCGACCGCGCTTGCGCAACGGCTGGCAGCTGAGACCATCGACGTCACTGCAGATGGCAGGGGCGAGCACCCCGGCGGGCTGCACCCGGTCACCCGCACACTGAACCGCATCGTGCGCCTGTTCGAGACTGCGGGCTTTGCTGTTGCCGAGGGCCCCGAGGTCGAGGACGAGTTCCACAACTTCACCGCGCTGAACATCCCGGAGCACCACCCGGCGCGCGCGATGCACGACACCTTTTATTTCGGCGACGGGCGCGTGTTACGCACGCACACCTCACCGGTGCAGATTCGCGCGATGCAGGGCGGCAACGCACCACTGCGATTGATTGCGCCGGGTCGCGTGTACCGCTGCGATTCAGATGTCACGCACACCCCAATGTTCCACCAGGTCGAGGGGCTCGTCGTCGACGACGGCATCGGCATGGCGGATTTGAAGGGCATCCTGCAGCGCTTCATGCGTGCGTTCTTCGAGCGTGACGACCTGCCGGTGACATTCCGCCCGTCGTACTTCCCGTTCACCGAGCCATCGGCCGAGGTCGATGTGCAATGTGTGCACTGCAATGGCGGCGGCTGCCGCGTCTGCAAGGGTACAGGTTGGCTCGAAGTCCTGGGCTGCGGCATGGTTCACCCGCGCGTGCTCGAGATCGTCGGCATCGACAGCGAGCGCTACACCGGCTACGCGTTCGGTATGGGCGTCGAGCGGCTCGCAATGCTGCGTTACGGGGTCGCCGACCTGCGGCATTTCTTTGAAAACGACCTGCGCTTCCTGCGCCAGTTCAACTGAGGACGCGCGATGAAACTCAGTGAGAAATGGCTGCGCACATTCGCTGACCCCGACGTCGACACGGCGACGCTCGCTCGCGCGCTGACGATGGCGGGGCTGATGGTCGACGCGGTCACGCCGGCCGGTCCGCCGCTCACCGGCATCGTCGCCGGCTGCGTTGTCGACTGCGAACCGCACCCGGCTGCCGACCATCTGCACGTGTGCCGCGTAGACGTCGGCAAAGGCAAGCCGCGGCAGATTGTCTGCGGCGCAGCGAACGCACGCGTCGGCCTGTGCACGCCGGTCGCGGTCCCGGGCGTCGCATTGCCCGGCGGGTCGGTGATCATGGCTGCTGACCTGCGCGGCGTTAATTCAGACGGCATGATGTGCTCGGAGCGCGAGTTGATGCTCGGTGACGACCACGATGCCGTAATGGAGCTGCCGCCGGGCACCCGGCCGGGTATGCCGGTCGCCGAACTGCTCGACCTCGATGACCAGGTCTTCGAGTTCGACCTGACGCCGAATCGCGCGGATTGCTTCAGCGCGCTTGGCGTTGCGCGCGAAGTCGCCGCGATATACGCGCTCCCGGCGCCAGCGGTCGCCGCGGAGCCGGTTGCCGCGACCTGCAACGACACACTCGACATCCGTATTGCGGACAAGGACGACTGCCCGGTGTACTGCGGGCGCATTGTGCGCGGCATCGACGCGTTGCGCCCGAGCCCATCCTGGCTGCAGGAACGAC
>JAIVGZ010000015.1:15654-36098 GCA_020201335.1 Natronospirales bacterium | reverse complement strand
GGGGATTGCCTTATGAGCGTTTGCGAGTCTGATATCATCGGCGTTCAGCTGCCCGCGGTCAAGGCGAAACCTGATGAAGATATCGCTCCCAACCCTTGAAAATCCAGAGATAACTCAGTCGCGGGCCGCGCTGTCCGAACGTGGCTTCGACCGCTGCGCACAACTCGTGCTGCTCGTGCCGAAGCTTGCGCGTGTAGCGGTACCGGCGTCGGTACCCTACGCCACCGAACTCAATGCGCGTTTGAAGCGTGGCGGCTGGCGCAAGCCACCGCCACACGCTGTCGTCGAACTCCCGAACGCTGCGGGCACACGTATCGTCGTTGGCTTCGTCAAGGTCGACGCGCAGCCGTTTGAGCGGCAGACTGCGGCGCGCAAGCTCGTCGCCGCGTCTCGCGCCGAGAAAACCGGCACGCTCGCCGTTGCGTTCGCCGAGCTAGGCGACGCGACTTCCGGCTGGGCCGACGCCATGGTCGCAGCCGCGAGTGCGGCGGCGTTCGACCTCGCGAAATTTGAACGCAAGCCTGCGCCAAGCACCAGACTCACACGCGTCGATTTGCTCGGCCTCGCCGAGCGAACCGACTTCGCGCGCACGCTGGCGGCTGCGGCCGGCAACAACCTCGCGCGCTGGCTTGGCGCTCTGCCCGGCAATGCCCTGCCACCGTCGCGCTACCGCAAGCTCATTGCGGAACTGGCGAAACGGTACGGCTGGAAGGTAGAGACGCTCGACCAGCGCGCGCTCGCGCGGCGCGGCTGCGGTGCGTTCCTCGCGGTTGTGCAGGCGAGTGCCGATGCGGACGCGGCGATCGTCCGGCTGCAGTACCGGCCGCGGAGCAAGGCTCGGAAAACGGTGGCGCTCGTCGGCAAGGGCATCTGCTTCGACACCGGCGGCGTGAACCTGAAGCCCGCGCGCTACATGAACGGGATGCACGAGGACATGCTCGGCTCGGCGGTGGCGCTCGGCACGCTGCTCGCGCTCACGGACCTGCGCGCGCCGATCGCTGTCGACTGCTGGCTCGCGCTCGCGCAGAACCACATCGGGCCCCGCGCCTACAAACCGAACGACGTCGTCACCGCGAGCGACGGTACGACGATTGAAGTTGTGCACACCGACGCTGAAGGCAGGATGGTGCTCGCCGATACGCTGGCGCTTGCGGTGCAACGCAAACCCGACCTTATGTTCGACTACGCGACACTTACGGGCAGCTGCGTCAGCGCACTCGGCACGCGCTACTCGGGCGTGTTCAGTAACCGCGCCGCGCTGAACGAACCGTTGCGCCGCGCGGGGCACGCGAGCGGCGAGCGGGTGTGGCCGTTTCCCATGGACGCTGATTACGACGAGGCGCTCGCGAGCAAGGTCGCCGACGTCAAGCAGTGCACGCTGGACAACGACGCCGACCACATCCTCGGCGCGCGCTTCCTTGGCCGCTTCGTCGGTGACAAGACGCCGTGGGTGCACGTGGACCTGTCGGCTGGGGGCGCGAAGGGCGGTCTCGGTGCGGTGCCGACAGACATGACAGGGTTTGGTGTGAGATTCTCCCTGGAGGCACTGTTGGGAGGGGAAGTAATGGCTGCAGCAAATCGCGGTTCGGACTAAGCGTGGACAGATTAACCATCACGCGGCCGGATGACTGGCACCTGCACCTGCGGGACGGCGCCGCGCTTGCTTCGGTGCTGCCGCATACCGCGGCTCAGTTCGCCCGCGCAATCGTGATGCCGAACTTGCGGCCGCCGGTCACAACAGTCGAACTTGCGCGCAAGTACCGCGACCGCATTCTGCGCGCGCTGCCGCTCGGTGCGGAGTTTGAGCCGCTAATGACGCTGTACCTGACCGACAACACCAAGCCCGACGAAATCACGGCTGCAAAGGCGAGCGGTTTCGTGCACGGGGTCAAGCTGTACCCGGCCGGTGCGACAACCAATTCCGACGCGGGTGTGACGAGCGTCGACCGCGCGATGCCGGCGCTCGAGGCGATGGCGACGGCCGGCGTCCCACTGCTCGTGCACGGCGAGGTCACCGACCCGAAAGTCGACCCGTTCGACCGCGAAGCGCGTTTCATCGAGCGCGTGCTGTCGCCGTTGATGACGCGCCTGCCCCACTTGAAGCTCGTGTTGGAGCATGTAACGACGCTGGAAGGCATCGAGTTCGTGCGCCATTCCGGGCCGAATGTCGCGGCGACGATCACCGCGCACCACTTGTTGTACGACCGCCGCGCGATGTTCCAGGGCGGCCTGCGGCCCCACTACTTTTGCCTGCCGGTGCTGAAGCGCGCTATGCACCGCGATGCGCTCCTCGATGCTGCGACCTCCGGTAACACGAAGTACTTCCTGGGCACCGACAGCGCGCCACATGAGCGCGGCTTGAAGGAGTCGGACTGCGGGTGCGCGGGCATCTACACCGCGCACGCAGCGCTCGAGCTGTATGCGGAGGCTTTCGACGCTGCGGGTCGGCTGGACAGGCTGGAAGGTTTTGCATCGCACCACGGGGCCGACTTCTACGGGCTGCCGCGCAATACCGACACGGTGACACTCACGCGCAACAGCTGGCGTGTCCCGGACGCATATCCATTTGCGGATTCCGAGGTGGTACCGCTGAAGGCAGGCGAGGAAATCGGCTGGCGCGTCGCCTGAACCTGTTATCCTGCGCGCATGCCGTCCACCACGCTCGCCAACCGCTTTCGCGGTTTCCTCCCTATCGTCGTCGACGTTGAAACCGGTGGGTTCAACCCGCAGACCGATGCGTTGCTCGAGATTGCGGCGGTTACGCTAAGGATGAACGCAGCCGGCGTGCTCGAACGGCACGCGACAGCTTCGTTCCACGTACAGCCATTCCCGGGTGCCAACCTGGAACCTGCGTCGCTTGAGATCACCGGCATCGACCCGTACCACCCGCTGCGCCCCGCGTTGCCGGAGGAAGAAGCGTTGCGGCGCATCTTCCGCGAGGCACGCCGCGCAACGAAAGAAGCCGGCTGTACGCGCGCAATCCTGGTCGGGCACAACGCGTGGTTCGACTTGGCGTTCCTGAACGCGGCAGTCGCGCGCACAGGAATCAAGCGCAACCCGTTCCACCCGTTCAGCTCGTTCGACACAGTCACGCTCGCCGGCGTGTCGGTCGGCCAGACCGTGTTGTCACGCGCAATCGAGGCGATGGGGATGAAGTGGGATACGCGTGAAGCACACTCGGCCGCCTACGACGCGGAGAAAACCGCCGACCTGTTCTGCCTGCTGGTCAACCAGATGAGCGAGATTTACCGCGACACAACCGGCATGGGGTGAAGCGGCCTACCGGCCAAGTGCTTGGTCGATGACCTGCTTGAGTTCGCCGGAGTTGTACATGTCGACGGTGATGTCGCAGCCGCCGATCAGTTCGCCGCCGACAAACAACTGCGGAAAGGTTGGCCAGTTCGCGTAACGCGGCAGGTTCGTCCGAACTTCCGGCTCCTCTAGTACATTCACCGACTCGAACTCCGCATCGACGGCCTTCAGCGCCTGCACGACGCGGCTTGAGAAACCGCATTGCGGGAAATCGGGCGTGCCCTTCATGTACAACATGACCGGCGTGCCTTCGACCTGTTCTTTAATCTTCTCCATCACATCCATTTCTGCTTACCTTACTGTCAATTCAACGGAAACCACGCGCGCCACATCCGGGACGTCGCGCGCAAGGTTGACGGCGCGCTGGCGCGCGGCGTCGCTGTATACGGTACCGCGCAGCGTGACGACGCGGCGGGTGGTCGACACGGCAACTTCGTGTGCGCGCACGACATCGTCGCGCATCAACCGCTCGTTCACCATGCTGGTAATGCGGTTGTCGATTGCGACCTGGTCGCTGGTGCGGCCATCGCGCGGTCCGCCGACCAGCAGCGAGACGCAGCCGGCCAGCATCGCGCCGGCAACCAGTAACACGATGACGCGTTGCACTGTCATGGGCTGTGTCCTCGTAAAACTGCGAATGGAAACCGGCAGACAATGATAACCGGTTTAGAGCACCCTGCCCCAGCCGCCGCCGCCTGGGGTCTCCACCCGCAGCCGGTCGCCGCCATCCGCGGCGATGCAGCACTTGCCGGGTAACAGGTCACCGTTTAATTGGTTCACACCTGGCGCCCCGTCGCTGCCACCCGCCAGGCCCCACGGCCCACGCCTGCGGCGCTCGGTCAGTAGGGTCACCGTCGCCGGCGCCAAAAATTCGATCTCCCGTACCAGTCCGTCACCGCCACCGTGCAGGCCGGCACCGCCAGAACCGCGCCGAACCGCGTGTTCGCGAATGCGCAGCGGTAGCTCGAGCTCCAAAACCTCGGCCGGCGTATTCAGCGTGTTCGTCATGTGCGCCTGCACCGCCGATAGCCCCGGACCGTGCGCATGCGCACCGAGGCCGCCGCCGAGCGTCTCGTAGTAATCCCAAGGCGCGCTGCCACGGCTGCCGAGCGCGACATTGTTCATCGTCCCTTGCGCGGCTGCACAAATCCGCTCCGGCGCGGCCTGCGCCAGGGCACCGAGCACCGCATCGACGATCCGTTGGCTCGTCTCGACGTTACCGGCGGCAACCGCCGCTGGTCGCCGCGCATTGACGAGCGAGCCTTCAGGGGCACGGATTTCAATCGACGCAAACGCACCGTGGCATGCCGGCACGCCGTCGGGCATCAGGCAGCGGAATGCGTACCAGATTGCAGCGGCCGTGACCGGCAACGGGCAATTGAGGTTACCTCGACATTGCGGTGCGGTGCCGGCGAAATCCACCGTGATGCGTCCCGCCGCGATCGTGATTTCCACCGCGACCGGCAGGTCCAAGGTCCCGGCACCATCGTCATCGAGCAGGTCGGTGAATGTGAAGCGTCCGGCGGGCAAAGCCGCCAGGGCGCTGCCGGCCGCGCGCGCGCCGTACGCATCGAGCGCGTGCAACGCGTCGGCGAACTCAGCTACACCCATACGCGCGGCAAGCGCGGACACCCGCCGCGCGCCCGCGCGGTTCGCGCTCGCTTGCGCAGCCAGGTCGCCGCGTGTACGCGCCGGGTTCGCAAGCCGCGACAGCAGTGCATCGACTTCTGCGTACGGTAGCGGCGGAATCAACACGCCCTCTTCTTCCAGCGTCGTGGACAGGGGCATCGAGCCCGGCGCGTCGGCGCCGATGTCCGCGTGGTGCGCGCGATTCGCGACGAAGCCGACAAGCGTGTCATCGACGAATACCGGCGCGACGAGCGTGACATCGGGCAGGTGCGTGCCGCCGAGAAACGGATCGTTGAACACGAGTGCGTCGTCGGGTCGCCAATCGCGGCGCCGCACCAGGTCGCCCATCGCGAACGCCATGCTGCCGAGGTGCACCGGTATGTGTGCGGCCTGCGCGGCGAGGAAGCCGTCGGCCGAGAACAGCGCGCACGAGAAGTCGAGGCGCTCGCGGATGTTCGGGGACAGCGCCGACCGGCGCAGCACGGCGCCCATCTCGTCGCAGGCCGCCGCGAGGCGGCTGGCGAAGAGGCTCAGCTCAATGGGGTCCATTCGGCCTGCTGGGGGCATAAGTTTGAATTATAGGATTTTTAGGCCTATTCTTCCTATGAGTCCAGCCAGCCAATGTGCCGGCACTTCCTTGGGGGAAGAGAAAAAATGAAGAATGTCAATCCGTTGGAAACGATACATGGCACCGTAATCGCCGGGGTGGTGTTGGCAATTGTCCTCACCTTCGTGGTCAAGTGGCTGTCGGGCGTTTAAAGGGAACCTAAATGGAAAACTTTTCCGCAGACCTCTTACTGCGCTGGATCCACTTCCTGTCGGGCATCACCTGGATCGGCTTGCTGTACTACTTCAACATCGTGCAGGTACCCGCACTTGCCGACGCCGCGAAGGATACCGGCGGTCCCGGCCCGACGGCGATTTCCAAGTACATCGCGCCACGCGCGCTGTGGTGGTTCCGCTGGGGCGCGGTCGTTACCTGGCTGTCGGGCGCCGCATTGCTCGCACACCGCGGCATCTTCGTCGATGCATTCGCGCTCGGCTTGAATACCGAGAATCCCAGCGTTTATGTGGTTGCAATCGGCGTCGGCGCGTGGCTCGGCACCATCATGCTGCTGAACGTATGGGGCCTGATCTGGCGCAACCAGAAGAAGGTGCTCGGCATCGTCGCTGCAACCGACGACGAGAAGGCACGCGCGAAGCGCGTCGCGTTCCTCGCGTCACGCACCAATGTGTTGCTGTCGGTTGCCATGCTGCTGTTCATGGGGGCGTCGCACGGCCTGCTGTTCTGATTGATGTCGGCGACTGTCATCCATGTCGGCGACGCCTGCCGGCGCGCCTCCACGCTCCATCAAAAATGCGATTTTTGATTCGCTTCGCCGCTCCGCGGCGGGCGTGACATTCCAACGCCGCCTGCCGGCGGCGCGTTCTATCGAATCTCTGCCATCGCGGTGCGGAGCACCGCTCCCACACGGAGCACCGCTCCTACATTCGGCAGCTGACCCTCGAGCATCGCGGCCAGAGGGCCGCTCCCACATTGGGGCCGCTACCCATGGTGCGAGACGCGTCCGGGCGCGCTGCGAAGCGATTTTGGTCAAGCGACCGGCGGCAGTGTTGGCATTCGATGGCACTGCATAAGCGCGACCATATGAGCGAGCAGGCGCCCGGCGCGGCGAGCCGGTCCTAGGCCAAATGAATCGCGAATCACAGATTCGCTCCCACAGGCCAGAGGGCCGCTCCCACATCGGGGCCGATTCCACGCGGTGAGAATGATTCTCGATTAGAATGGCCGGCATGGATACGCCGCTTCTCGAGCTCCGTGACATCGAATGCCGCTACGACGACGGCCCGGTCGTGCACGGGCTGTCGCTGCACCTGCGCGCCGGCACGATCGCGTGCCTGCTCGGGCCGAGCGGCTGCGGCAAGACGACGGTGTTGCGCGCAATCGCCGGCTTCGAACCCATACAGGCCGGCGAAATCCGGCTGCGCGGCAAGCAGGTGTCGGCGCCGGGCATGACCGTCGCGCCGGAACGGCGTCGCATCGGCATGGTGTTCCAGGAATACGCGTTGTTCCCCCACATGACGGTGCGCCAGAACATTGCGTTCGGCCTGCGTGGCGTCACGCGCGACGCACGGCGCGCACGCGTCGACGAGTTGCTGGCGCTGACCGATCTGATGCCATGCGCAGAGCGTTGGCCGCACGAATTGTCTGGCGGCCAGCAGCAGCGCGTCGCGCTTGCGCGCGCACTCGCGCCGCGCCCCGAGCTAGTGCTGCTCGACGAACCCTTCTCTAACCTCGACGTCGGGCTGCGCGAACGGCTTACCGTAGAGGTACGCGAAATCCTGCAATCGCAGGACGCAACCGCAGTGGTCGTCACGCACGACCAGCACGAGGCGTTCGCGATCGGCGACCAGGTCGGCGTGATGCACGACGGGCGCATCGTTCAGTGGGATACGCCGTACAACCTGTACCACGAGCCAGTCGACCGCTTCGTCGCCGACTTCATCGGCCAGGGGCGCTTCTTGCCGGGGCGCCTGCTGGACCCGGAACGGCTGGCGACTGAAGCCGGCGAAATCCGCGGCAACCGCGCGTTCGTCTGGCCGGCCGGCACCGAAGTCGATGTGCTGCTGCGACCAGACGACATCATCCCGGACCCCGACGGTCCGCTCGGCGCCTGCATTACGCACAAGGCGTTCAAGGGCGCCGAGATCCTGTACACGCTGCGCCTCGACGCGGGCCCCAGCCTGCTGTCGTTGTTCCCCAGCCACCTGAACCACGAAGTCGGCGAGCGCGTGCAGGTCCGCATTGACGCGGAGCACCTGGTCGCGTTCCCGCGCACCGAAGCGTAGTACCATACGCCCATGCTTTTTGCCTGCCTCGGCAACGACGTTTCCCTCGAAGCGGTGCTCACGGTGTTCGAAGACGCCGACGAGACGCTGGTCCCGGGTTTCGGCTTCGCCTGGTTCGCCGCCGACGACATGCCGGCCGCTTACCGCAACGGTAATCCCGCGGTACTCGACGACAACCTCGACGGTCTCACGCGCACGCTGTTCTCGGACTGCTGGCTTGCGCAATCCGGGTTCGGCCACCCGCCGGCGGCACCGCAACCGCTATATGACGACGACCTCATGGCGCTCGTCGCGTTCGACCCAGCGGACTGGCCGGCACTGCGCGCAGTGCTGCGCGAGCACCTCGACCCCGACATCGAAGGGGCGCTCGACTACACCGACCCGGGCAGCGCGGTATTCGCAATGTTGCGCTCACTGCTTGCACCGGATGACCAGCTGCCGGTCGAGGATGCGTTGCTCGAACTCGTATCGCAGCTCTCGGCGATGCTCGACGGGATGCCCGCAACGCTGACGCTCGTCGCGTCGGACGGCGACCAGGTGCTGGCGTTGCGGCGTGCGTGGGGCCAGGACTGCGCACCGCTGGTGTTCTCCAATTCCTGCGACCTCGTCGACGGCGCGCAAGTGGTCGCCAGCCAGCCACTCGACGACGGCCCGTGGCAGTCGGTCCCGGCGCACCACCTGCTGGTCCTCGACCGCGAACAACCGGCCGAACTGATCGTCGCCTGAAACGATGGTTGCGCCGCTACCCGCTGACCTTGCCGCCACGGTCGCCCGCGCGCTCGCCGAAGACGTCGGCTCGGGCGACCTGACCGCCGCGCTCGTCCCGGCCGACCGCGCGTTGTCCGCGACGGTCGTCACCCGGGACGACATGGTGCTGTGCGGCGCCGCGTGGTTCGACGAGGTCTTCCGCCAGCTCGACCCCGCAATCAAAATCGAATGGGCGCACGCCGACGGTGCTCGCGTCACAGCCGGCGCGACGCTGTGCTCGCTGACTGGCCCCGCGCGGCCACTGCTGACCGGCGAACGCACGGCGCTGAATTTCCTGCAGACGCTGTCGGCGACCGCAACCCAGTCCGCACGCTACGCAGCGGTCGCCGCGGGCAGCGGCACGCGCATCCTCGATACACGCAAGACGATCCCCGGCCTGCGGAGCGCGCAGAAGTACGCCGTGCGCTGCGGCGGTTGCGATAACCACCGGCTCGGCCTGTGGGACGGCGTGCTGATAAAAGAGAACCACATCGCCGCAGCCGGCGGCATCGCTGCCGCCGTCAGCCGCGCACGCACGCACGCCGGCGACCGGCCGGTTGAAGTCGAGGTTGAATCGCCGGCCCAGCTCGACGAGGCAATCGCAGCCGGGGCCGACATCGCGATGCTCGACAATTTCACGCTCGAAGAGGTCGGCCAGGCCGTCGCCCAGGCGGCCGGGCGCATCCAGCTCGAGGTGTCCGGGAACGTCACCCTGGAGCGCCTGCCGGCGCTGGTGGCGGTCGGCGTCGACTTCGTGTCGGTCGGCGCGCTCACGAAGGATGTCGTGGCCATCGACCTGTCGATGCGTTTCCGGTATAAACAAACGGCCGTTTGAATTTTTTCCGGGAGCCCTTTATGTCCGTGTTGATGTTCGTCGTCCTTCTGGTCGTGCTGGTCATAATCCTGGCCTGGCACGCGTCGCCACTGTGGGCATGGACGGTAGCGCTCGCAGCGCTCCTCCTGGCCGGCAACGAGCTCGCGGGCATCCCGACATGGCTCTGGTGGCCATTCGCCGCCATCGCGCTCCTGCTCAACCTGAAGCCGCTGCGGCGCCATCTGGTCTCTCGCCCACTGTTCAAGTGGTTCGCGAAGGTGCTGCCGCCGCTATCGTCGACAGAGCAGATTGCGCTGGACGCCGGCAACACCTGGTGGGATGCCGACCTGTTCACTGGCCGCCCCGACTGGCACAAGCTGCTGGCGAATCCAGCGCCGCAACTGACGCGCGAGGAGCAGGCCTTTCTCGAAGGCCCGGTCGAGTCGTTCTGCCGCACGCTGGACGACTGGCAAATCACCAGCGAGCTGAACAACCTGCCGCCCGAATCGTGGGCGCAGATACGCCAACACAAATTGTTCGGCATGATCATCCCGAAGGAGTACGGCGGCCTCGGCTTCTCGGCGCTCGCCAACTCGTCGGTCGTGATGAAGATCGCGAGCCGCTCGTTGAGCGCGGGCGTCACGGTGATGGTGCCGAACTCACTCGGCCCCGGTGAACTCCTGATGCATTACGGGACCGAGGCACAGAAGCGTCACTATCTGCCCCGCCTGGCCACCGGCGATGAGATTCCGTGTTTCGCACTGACGAGCCCGTGGGCCGGTTCCGACGCCGGCGCGATTCCCGATGTCGGCATCGTCTGCAAGGGTATGCACGAGGGCCGCGAGGTCATCGGCATGCGCGTGACCTGGGACAAGCGCTATATCACGCTCGCGCCGATTGCCACGGTGCTCGGGCTCGCGTTCAAGGCGTACGACCCGGAGCACCTGCTCGGTGAGCAGGAAAGCCTCGGCATCACCTGCGCGCTGATCCCCACCGACACATCCTCAAGTACCACAACACCGAAGGCATGCGCAGCGTCGTCAACGACGCGATGGATGTCCACGGCGGCCGCGGCGTGATGATGGGGCCCGATAACTACCTCGCGCGCAGCTACCAGGGCGTGCCGATTGCGATTACCGTCGAGGGCGCGAACATCCTGACGCGCGGCATGATCATCTTTGGCCAAGGCGCAATACGCTGCCACCCGTACCTGTTGAAGGAAATCGAGGCCGCGGCGAACCCGGACCAGAAACAGGGCCTGAAGGATTTCGACGACGCCTTGTTCCGCCACATCGGCTTCGTCGGCAGCAACAAGGTACGCGCGTTCGTCGGCGGGCTGACCGGCGGCATGCTGTTCTCCGTGCCCGCGAACGGCAAGACCAATCGTTACTACCGGCAATTGACGCGCATCAGCGCCGCGTTCACCTTCCTTGCCGACTGCATGCTGCTGATTCTGGGCGGCGAAATGAAACGGCGGGAAAAGCTGTCCGCGCGGTTGGGCGACGTGCTCAGCCACCTGTACCTGTCGTCGGCGGTCCTGAAGCGCTTCGAGGACCACGGCCGGCCAAACGACGACCTGCCGCTCGTACACTGGGCGGTGCAGGACTCGCTGTTCCGGATTCAGCACGCGCTCGATGAGATCCTGCGGAACTTCCCGATTCGCTGGATGGGTTGGGTGCTGCGCTTCGTCGTCTTCCCGCTCGGCCGCCCCTACGCGGCTCCTTCGGACGCGCTCGGCCACGAAGTCGCCGACCTGCTGCTGTCGCCGTCGTATGCGCGTGACCGCCTGACCGACGGCATCTTCGCCCCGGATGAGGCGGACGATGTGCTGGGCCGCATGGACCGCGCGCTGGTCGCGGTTATCGCCGGCGAGCCCGTGGAGCGCAAACTCGAGGCGGCGCTCGGCATCAGGCTGCACCCGGCGACGATGCACATCGACGTCGAACGTGGGCTGGAGGCCGGCGCGATTACGCGCGAAGAGGCCGAAATACTGCGGGCGTCGCAGCGCGCAATGAAGGATGCGGTCTGGGTTGACGAGTTCGGGGAATCAGGCCGGATCGAGGTATAAGATCGGGACACCCTCTGCCATCGCGGTGCGGAGCACCGCTCCTACATTCTCGAGCCATGACAGCGTGGAGCCGCGCCGGCAGGCGTCGGCGACATAGACAAGGGCGAAAAAAAAAGAGGTGCCAATGGCACCTCCCCAGTTCGCGATCTGACGCCGCTTAATCTTTCTTCTTCGTTATACGGGCATGCTCCCCCGAGGGTCCCCCACTATGGGGCTCACAATATTCAGCGCGCGCGTAAAGGTCAAGCCCGACGGAACATAATGCGGGCCAGCGCCGGCAGCAGCAGCACGGCGCCGACCATGTTCAAAACAAACATGAAGGTCAGCAGGATGCCCATGTCAGCCTGGAATTTGAGCGCTGAGAAAATCCAGGTGCTGACGCCGATGGCGAGCGTAATGCCGGTGAAGATTACCGCCTTGCCGGTCATCGCCAACGTCCGCTGGTACGCGTCCTTCAGCGGCAGCCCTTCCTTCAGGAAGCCGGCAAGACGGCTGTAAATATAGATTCCGTAGTCGACGCCTACGCCGACGCCCAGCACGACCACAGGCAGCGTCGCGACCTTCAGACCGATGTCGAGGAAGGTCATCAGCGCGTACGCGAGCACCGACACCAGCGCGAGCGGTATCACGATGCAGAGCGTGCCGCGCACCGAGCGGAAGGTCAGCAAGCACAGCGCGATAATCGCCGCGTAGACCCAGGCCAGCATCGGTATCTGCGCAGCTTGGACCGCCTCGTTGGTCGCCGCCATCACGCCGACATTGCCGCTCGCGAGGCGGAAGGTCAGATTCTCCGTCGTCTGCGCAGCTTCGAACGCCTTGATTTCGTCGACCACACGCTCAATTGTTTCGGCGCGGTGGTCCGCGGTGAAAATCATCACCTGCATCGCGCTGCAATCAGCGTTCAGCAAGCCGGTGCTGGTATCGATGGTTGAAACAGATTGCTGCAGCATCTGGGAATTGCGCGGTAGTTCGCGCCATTTCAGGTAACCCTCGTTCCAGCCGGCATTGATCACCTTCGCGACCTGCGGCAGGCTGATTACCGAATGCACGCCGGTTACATTGCGCATCCGCCATGCAAAGCGGTCAATGGTGTCCATGACATCGTGGCGGATGCAGCCGTCGGTCTCGGTCTCGGCGATCACTGTCAGAATGTCGACACCAATCGCGAAGCGTTCGGTGATTACGCGGCTGTCGACGTTGTAGCGAGAGCCCTCGCGTAACTCGGGAACCCCGGCGTGCAGGTCACCGATCTGCAGGTCCTGGCCTTTCCAAACGCCAAAGCCATACAGCGCCACCATCACCAGCACCGCTGTCCATGCGAACTTCGGCTCGGTCATCCGCGATAGCGCGCGCCACAGGCCGTCTCGGTTTTTAATCTGCTGGACGTGCTTCGCGCGGAACGCGTCGATGTTCCGTATGCGGATGAACGACAGGACCAGCGGCAACAGAATCAGGTTCGTAAGGATGATTACCGCGACGCCGATTGACGCGGTGACGGCCAGTTCCTGGATTATTTCAATGTCAATCAGCAGGATGGTGAGGAAGCCGACCGTATCGGATAACAGCGCGATGCCGCCAGGCACCAACAGCCTGCGGAAAGTCTCGCGGGCCGCGCTGAGGCTATCGGTGCCGTCGACGGCCCCATCCAAGTCCGCATAGCCGGACTCGGAGCTTGCGCTGCGGCCGAACAGCACCGACGCGTTCCACGCGCTGATCATCTGCACGCCGTGGCTGACGCCGATCGCGAACACCAGGAATGGCACCAGTATGCTCATCGGGTCGATGCCGAAACCGAGTATCGGCAACATACCGAGCTGCCAAATGACGGCCGTCACAGAACATGCGAGCGCCGCCACCGTGAGCTTCATTGACAGCGTATAGAACCAGAGCAACACCGCGGTAATCGCAAACGCCACAAAGAAGAACGCAATTACGGAGCGCGCACCGTCAGCGACGTCGCCTATTACTTTCGCGAATCCGATGATGTGTATCGAAACTTCGTCGGTCTCGTATTGCCCGCGTATGCGCTCCTCGAGCATCGACGCGACGACCTGGTAGTCGAGCCGCTCGCCCGTGGTCGGGTCGATCTCGAGTACCTCAGCCGAAACCATCGCGCCGCGGAAGTCCTCCGTGACCAGCCGCCCCACCTGGCCGGATTTCACGACGTTGCCGCGGACACGCTCGAACATCTCCGGCGTCGGTTCGAAATCGTCCGGCACCACGTTGCCGCCGGCGAATCCGTCCTCGACGACCTCGATGAAGCGAACATTCGGTGTGAACAGCGAGGTCACGCGAGCCCGGTCGATGCCGGGGATGAAGAATACCTCGTCGGTCACGCGCCGCAGCGTGTCGAAGAACGCCGGTTCGAAGATGTCGCTGCCGTCCTCTTTGATTAGCGCGACGAGGATGCGGTTCGCGCCACCGAACTCGCGCTCGTACTCGATGAAGGTCTGCATGTACGCGTGTTCGAGCGGCAATTGCTTGTGGAATCCGGCATCGACCAGTAGCTGGGACGCCGAATACGCCATGAACACGGTGCCGAGCACGAACGCCGACACGATGACGACGCGGAACCGGAATACGAACGCTTCGATTGCGGCCTTCATGTCATTGCGCCGTCGCGGTATTGAAGTCGAGCGGCGCTAAGCCGGACTCACCGGCCACCGCCAAGGCGTAGCCGGGGACTTCGAAGACCGCCGCAAGCGCATCGCCGTCCGGGTGGCGGAATCGCTCGAACGACTCACCGCCATCGCTGGAGACAAGTACGAGGCCGTTCATGCCGACCAGCACGATGCGGCCATCCGCGGTGACCGTGCCACCCATCAGAGACAGCTCGGTACCGGTCGGGACGCGGGTCCAGGTGTCGCCAGCGTCGTCGCTCGTGAACACGCGGCCGCGCAGGCCAAATGTGACGACGCGAACCCCGTCGGCCGCCACGACCGCACCAAAGGTCGAGCCTTCATATGGAAATTCCAGCTGCTCCCAGCTTTCGCCGGTATCGACCGAACGGTACGCGATACCGCGCTCACCGAGCACAAGGAGCGTGCCGTCGGCCAAAAGCGCGAGCGCGTTCAGGTGTGAGTCGGGGTAATCGGCGTACTCGACCTCTTCCCAACTCTCGCCGCCGTCGTCGGTGCGCAGCATCAGCCCGTACGCGCCCACGGCGAAACCGGTATCGGGGTCGGCGAACAGGACGTCAAACAGCGGCTGCTCGAGTTCCGGTGCGAAGTGTTGCAGGCGCCAGCTTGCGCCTGCGTCGTCGGTACGGATGATCGCGGCGTCGTGCCCGACTGCCCAGCCAATCTGATCGTCGACGAAATCGACTGCGGTCAGCTGGAAACGGACTGGCGACGGCGACTGGACCCAACCCAAGCCGTGGATGCGCAGGATGTGGCCGTACGACCCAACCGCCACCACGCCGTCGCCAACTGTCGCGGCGTCCAGCAGCAGCACGCTGCCGGCGAGTGGCGCCGGTGTCGCGGGTTCCGGAGTTGGATCAGCGCCGGCGGGAAACGCGAGCGCAAAAAAGAATGGGGCCAGACACCAGAAAGGCCTGTCTGACCCCATCCTGGGTCCAGTTACCGCGTGCCGCGCGCGCGGAGTGCCGCCGGGGTGAACGAACTCGACGGCGCATCGAACGTGAAGTCGTGCACCGAGTCGTCGTTGTTCAGCCCGTTGGCGATGTAGCGGCCCGACTGCAGGTCGTAGAAGACCTCCAGCGTAGTCCAGACGGCCGGCACTTCGTAGTAATTGACCGGATGCCCTTCGCCAACGCGCCACAACTGGTCGCGGCTGTCGTAGTGGTCAACCGCGACGATTTGCCAGCTGTCCGCCTCGACGTAGAACGTACGGCGCTTGTAGATGTTCCGGTAGCCTTCCCTCAGCGTTGCGTCGATCACCCACACCCGCTGCAATTCGTAACGCGCCAGGTTCGAGTTGATGTGGTACGGGCGGATGATGTCGTCGACGCTGAGATCATCAGCGTGCAGCCGGTACGAGTTGTACGGGATGTACATCTCGCGCTGGCCGACGATGCGCCAGTCGTAGCGGTCCATGGCGCCGTTGAACATGTCGGTGTTGTCGTTCGTACGCAGGCCATCCGATGCGGTGCCGGGGTTGTCGTACGCAACGTTCGGTGCACGGCGTACGCGGCGCTGGCCGGGGTTATAGGTCCAGGCGCTGCGCGACTGTGCGGTCTGGTCGAGCGTTTCGTGCACGAGCAGCACGTTACCGGCCAGGCGCGCCGGTGACAGCACTTCCTGCAGGTAGTAGAAGTGGATGTTGCCGAGGTTCTCCCATTGGGCATCCGGGCGCGAATACGGCGTGATCAGCTCCTCGACCAGACGGATCAGCGTGTAGGCGCCGGTCGTCGTCGGGGCCGCCTGGTTCCACATGCGTCGCACGCCCACCGGGCCGCGGAACTTGAGCTTGTGGTTCCACATCACTTCTTTTGCGTCCGTCGGGAACGGGAACGGCACCCCGATCACGGCGTTCTCGACGCCTTCGCCACCGGCAACCAGCCTGCTGGTCTCAGCATTGCGCCTGGTCGCCGCGTACACCCAATCCGGCGCAGATGCCGAGCGCCGGCTCGGGTACACGTTCATATGGAAGGACGGGTACTGGCGCAGCATCGCGACATGGCCGGCGGTGAGGCGGTCCGCGTAGCGGTCGACATTCGCCGCATTGATCGTGAACAACACCTCGTCGTCCGCGAACGGGTCCGGGTGGAACATGCCCCGTTCGTAACCCGCCGGCGGCGTGGTGATACCACCGGTCCACGCGGGAATCGTGCCGTCGGCGTTGCCGGCACGCGGTGAGCCGAACGGCGTGAGGTCGTTGCCGAGGCGGGCTATCTGCTCCGGCGTCGCCTGCGCAAACGCCTGGCCGGCAACGAGCACGAGGCCCATGGCGACGGCGGAAATGGCTGGTTTCAGTTTACGCATGTCGGACCTCATCAGAACGAGTACTTGAAGTCGATCGCGGCAAAGTCGCGATCGCTGATCAGGTTGAACGCGCCACCACCAAAATAGTTGGTGTAGCTGACGTCAACCGCGAATTTCTCCAGGCGCAAGAAGTTCAAGCCTGCTGATATGGACTTCCGGCCCTCAATGAAGTTCCCGCCGGGCCCCGGCGAGGTGCCGCTCACGTCGTGCGCGAACGCGAGCCGCGGCGACATGTTCCAAGCGCCGAATACGCTGTTGTAATCGACGCGGGCGGCCATGCGGTAGCCCCACGAAGTCGCGTCAGCAAAACCTCCGCGCTGCGTCAGCGGGTTGCGCAGGTCGCCGGTCGTGCGGTCGGCGCCACCACCCGTCGAAGTGCCCGGCCCTTCGTAGCGCAGCACGCTGCGGTCCGGCAGGTCGTACACGTGCGTGACGGCGAGTTCGGTCAGGAACACCATGTTCGATGCGCGGAACGGGTTGTTCTGGCCGAACAGGTAAGTCGCGGTGACCTGCGCCTGACCGACCTTGTGCCGCTCGTAACCCTGCACGTTCGCGCCCGGCGCAAAAGTGCCGAGCTGTGACAGGAAGTGGCTGTGCGGCAGCACCGCGTTCAGCGGCGACAACGCACCGAACAGGAGCTCGACGTCATCGAACTGCAGCGGCTGGTTCGGCCGGTACGAGTACTCGCCCTGCATCGCCCAGCCGGCCATCACGGTGTTGAAGCTGATGCCGTACAGCTTGATGTCTTCGGGGTACTCGGTGTAGTAGCGCCCGGTCGACGGCGATGCGCCGGTGACCGCGATGCCGCTCAGTACCGGCAGCCGGCTGTGGTAGTTCAGCGCGAAGAAGCCGAATTCGGTGTCGAAGCGCGGCGAGAACCAGCGCAGCGCCGCACCGTATTCGCCGCCGTCATCCGGCGTGACGCTCGGCGCACGCGCGACGACCGCACCGTTCGCGAACGCCTGGTCGCGGGTGAACTGGCCGAAGCCCAACACGACTTCGTTGCCGCCCGCACCGACGAAGTTCGCCGTGCTGAAGTAGGTGCCCGGCGGGTCAATCTTGATCGGCTTCCATTGGGCCTGCCAGAATAGTTCCATCGACACGTTTTCGCTGACGCCGATCGAACTCCAGAGCGCCATCACCGGCAGCAGCGCGTCGCGCAGCTCGGCGCCCGGAACACGCAGCACCGAGACGTCGATCGGGTTGATTACGTTGATACCGCCCTGGATGAAGGTGCTCTCGCCCCAGTTGACGACCTGCTTGCCGGCGCGCAGCGAAAACGGACGCTGCGATTCGCCGATGTTCCAGTCGCCGTACACGAACGCATCGAGAATGTCGCCGCGTTCGCCGACCCGGCGACGCGCCGCCGGGGACAGGCCCGGATGGTCGACGTTCTCGAAATCGTAGAAGTAGAAGCCCCGCGCGAAGAAGCCGAAAGTGTCACCGCGCATCGAAAACTCGCTGGTGATCTTCGCGGCGTTGCTGATGAGGTCGCCATCATCGTAGTTAAGGTTACCGGCATCGCCGTTCACCGAGAACGCACCCGGCGCCGCGATGAACTGCTCCGGCGTCATCAGCGCGGTCGCGGGATTCAGGTTTGCCTTGCCGACCAGCGAGTCATCCCGGTCCGCGACACGCCATTGCAACCCATAGGACAGCGTCGTGTCGAAGCTGTAATCGACAGCCGCGGCATATGGCGCCACGAGTAGCGCCGAACCGGCCAGTGCCGCAGTAATCTTATTCTTCATTTTTCTCATCCCCCCGAAGGAATTCTTCACGGCTGCTGCACGACGGCCGGGTTGGCTACCGGGATCGTGGTTCCGAAGGTTGCCATGAATGTCGCGACCTGACCCTGCATCTCGACCGTCGCGGCCGGCGATGCTACCGGGCTGATCAGCGAACCGTGGTCACCGGCAGTGAACCGGACGACGCCGCGCAGCCCTGCCGCGTTCACCGTCGTCTCCGTGATCGCCTGCAGCCCCATCACCGCGGCCAGCGGGTTACCGCCGGACAGCGGCGCGCCCGCGACTGTAATCGGTACCACCTGATCAGGCAGGTTCGCTGCACCGTCGCCGACCACCAGCATCATGTGCGACGGCGCGCTCGCGGCCGCACGCCCCGCGTGGTTGAGCGGGTCCGCCGAGTCGACCACCGTCTGCGCGGCGAACATGAACGAGTCGTATGCTGCCGACGGGAACGCGACACCCGCGGCCGCCAAGCCGGCCTGGATGCGCGGACCAAATGTCGCAGAGCCATGCAGCAGCCGTGCGATGCCGCCACCCGGCGCCTTGTACGACGCGGTGCTGATATCGGCCGACGCGCCGACCGCCGCGATGCCGACCATCGCGCCAAGCGAGTGGCCGACGAAGTGGATTGCGGTCTCGTCGAACGGCTGCGCGTCGACGGTCGTCAGCGACGGGATCGTCGCGAACACCGTCAGCAGGTCGGCGGTCGCCTGGCGCAGGTTATCGCGCGAGGTGAGCAGGCGCTGCAGGTTGATTGTATGCGTGCCGGAGCCATCGATAGTGCCGTCAGGACCCGGCGCGCTGGTTGTGTTGTTGACCAGGTCGACGTTGAAATGGCGCTCGGTCGCGGCGAAGCCCGGCGTCGCATGCACGCCGCCTGGGTTCTGCGCGTAGAACGGGAAAGTCGCCGATGCTGCGTCGTTAGGCAGCCCGTGCAGCGGCTGGTCGATTGAAAGCACTGCCCTGCCCGCCTGTGCGGCCGCATCGGCGATCGCGAGCGCGTGGGTACGGTTACCCGTGATGCCGTGCTGGAAGACCATCACCGGGTAGCCGGCAGCCGGCGCCGCAGCGACCGGAACCGTGAGAATCGCCGGTACGCGCTGCGTGCTGCGTGCGACCGGCGCCGGGTTGAAGCGCGTCAGGTTGCTGCCGCCCGCGCCTTCCCAGTGGCCGAAAGTCACGCGCGTCGGGTCCGCCGGAGCGACGTCACCGGGCGCCTGCAGGTAGTACGGCAGGTCGATGTAGCCGAAGTAGATGTTCGCGAGCCCGGCACCGCCGACCGCAGCGGTGGTCATACCGGTCGGCGCGAAGGCGTTCGCGGCCGGCGCGACATTGGCCGCGACGTGGTCAATCACGTCCGTGACCGACTGCGTGCTGACGGTCCAGCTCAGCACGATACGGTCGCGCGAAATACCGGCTGCGGCCGCGATTGCGGTTTCCCGCGCATTATTCAGCTGGCGCAGCGGTTCGAGCGCCTGCGCGCTGGCGAGCGGCAGGACGGTCGTGCTTTCGCCGTCGACGACCAGCGGGTCGGGGTTCTTGATGATTGCGTAGATCTGCGACGCGACGACATGGCCACCGTCCGCATCGGCAATCGAGTCGGTGACGGCGATCGCGTAATGCGACTTCTGCGCGAGCGGGCGGATAGGCAGGATGACGAGGGTGGTCGGCGTCGCCATCACGGTGACGAACTCGTTCGCTGCGAGCTGGCGCACGATGCTGGTGACCGCGCCGCCGACGCCTGAGAGCGTGACTTCAAACATCTTCACCGAATTGCCCGCGATCACCGTGGTCGGGTCGACCGCATTGGAGAAGGTAGTGACGATCGGCGCGTTCGTGGACCAGCCGTCGAGCGCGTTAATCGCGACCTGCGGGTTCGTGAAGTCGGCCGGGTTGGCCACCGGAATGTTCAGCGTGCCGTCGACCGAACCTGAATACAGCAGGTTGTTCGGCGTTGGCACCACGCCCGCGGACGGGTCGAAGTTCGCCGTTGGACCGATTCTGGTGATCGGTGCGCCGTCCGGTGTGGTCGGGATCTCGACCGGGACTGCGCGGGACTGCTCGGGGTCGGTTGAGCAGCCCACCAAGAGCAGAGCTGCCATCATAGCGCTCGTCACTAACGGCTTATGCATGTCGTGGTACCCGTGATCTGGTTGTCAGAGAGTCCGACTGTGCGGACTTTCAGTGACTTTAATCAAGCGGTCCGCAAAAGGCAAAACATCTGTAACAACGGTCAATTGCAGGGGACAAGTCGGAAGAGTTTCAAACAGCGTTTGACTGGTGCTAATCCTCAGGCAACCAATCGTCGGCGGGCTGCTTGCCGATACGGCTGGTGG
>JAIVGZ010000015.1:10786-15629 GCA_020201335.1 Natronospirales bacterium | reverse complement strand
TCGGGCTGCGGCTGCGGCTGCGGCTGCGGTTGCGGTTGCGGTTGCGGGTCCGGCGCGGGCGTCGGCGGCGTGCCGCCGAGCCACGGAGTGAAGTGCGGGTACGCCTGGTCGAACCGGCCGTAATAATCCTGACCCTTCAGTTCATCGCACGACGCCAGCCCGCCGCGCAGCGTGCCGATCACCTGGCCGCCGGGTTCGTTGAACAGCGCGGAGCCGCTGCTGCCCTGCTCGGTGGTTCCTTCATTCCACACCACGCGCAGGTACGGCGCGGTGTGCGAGTGCTCACCCGAGGTCGCATCCGTTGGCCATTGCGTGAATGCCTCAATCGCCCCGAGCGAATACATCTTCACATCGCCCTTCGGATGGTGCAGCGCGACCACGTTCGCATTTTGCACCGGCGTGTTCGCATTCCAGCCGGCGAGCGCAGCGCTCGCCGGCGGCATGCTATTCAGTTCGAGCAGCACCATGTCGTGAACCGGGGCCTCCACGTGCCGCACCGCGCCACCGGTGGTCTGGATGACGCTGGTCGGGTCCGCGCCACCGCACAATACCCGCTCGAAGTTCCAGTAGAAAGTCATGTTCGCCGCGCGCTCGGAATCGGTGATGCAGTGCGCGCCGGTCACGAAGTACGGCGTGCCGTCCTGTGCGACGCTGTTCAGCAGCGTGCCGGTGCAGAGCGCGGCGAGAACCTCGCCTGGCTTGTCTGGGTTTTCGTAAGTGAAGATGTACTTCGAGACGGCGCGCCCGACGTCCACCCACATTGTCCATCGGTGGCGGCCGCATAAGTGCGTACCGTCAGCCAAGCCGGGAATGCGGCAGCGTCCAGCGACACGCGCAGTGCAGCGGCCTCCGGCGACGCGAATTCAACCGTCGTCGCGCGGCTGCCGTCGGGCAGCGCGTGCCACGACAATGCATCGAGCGGGATGCCCGCCCCGGCGCCTTCCGGGAGCGCGCGGCCGATGCCGACGTGCAGCAGCTTCTGTTCGGCATTGCGCGCGCGCAGGCGGTCGAGCTCATCGGCGCCGAGCGGCGCGAGCCGGTACTGGCGCGCGGCGAGCGTGTGCTTCGGCAACACCAAATCCGGTGCGTTGAGTTCGATGGCACCGCGCACGGGCGCCGACCCAACCTGTTGCGCACCGGCCATCGTGAACGGGCCGGCGAGCAAGATGAGTAACAGCAGATTCCGCATCATTCAGCACGCCCCAATGCGTCGGCGGAAATGACGCGCAACACCGCATCAGGACCCGGGCGTCCGACGATCTCAACCAGCATATGTGGCCCGTCCCCGACGGCGGACCACCAGCGCGGTTGGTCCGCGGGATGCCAGTAGTCGACATGCAGCGGTTCGCCCGCAGGCGACAGCACGCGCACGCGCGTCGCTGGGTTCCATTTGCCTTCCGCGCGCAACTGCATCCGGAACGACCTGACCGGCGGCCATGCAATCGTGAAACGCGCAACGCCGGCGTCCGACCATGCGAGCGCGTCGAGTTCGACCATGGAGGCGTTCTGAGGAACTGCGACCGAGGTGCCGATGCGCAGCGGCTCGTCCTTCGAACCGCCGGCGGCCGGCATCGCCGGCGCCGCCATCGGCAGCGTGATCACCGGCTGCGCGACCGGCTGCGACGCGCATGCGGCGAGCAGCAGCGCAGATATGACAATGAAGAGTGCTTTGAACATGGCGTGATTCTAACCCGGCATGCTGAATGGCGGATGAAGGGGCGCGTCGAGCATCGCGGACTTAGAGATGGTGCCCGGAAGAGGAGTCGAACCTCCGACCTACTGATTACGAATCAGTTGCTCTACCAACTGAGCTATCCGGGCGCTGGGTCTGCGAAGGCGGCGAATTATAGCGGATTTCTTAGCGCGATTGGCGGATGCGGACAATCACATCGGTGCCGGCGTATTCGGTGCCTGCGGGCAGTGGCGGGGTCTGAGCCAGCGTAATCCGCTCGGACGGGATGTCGAGCAATTCGCCGGTATCGACATTGTAGAAATGCTGGTGCGGTGCCGGCGTCGAATCGAAGAACACGCGCGAGGGGTCCACGACGACCGCGCGGACCAGCCCGCGGCGTTGCAGGAGCCCGAGCGTGTTGTAGACCGTCGCACGCGAACAGTCCTGGCCGAGTGTCTTCAGCTGACCCAGCACTTGGTCTGCCGACAGGTGCTGTGGGCGCGCGAACAAGATGCGGGCGATATCGACCCGACGCGGTGTCGGCGTGATGCCGGCCCGTTCGAGAATTTCCGCCGCTTTGTCGTGGTTGAGTAATGTCATCAGTAGCTTACGGATTATAGGTGTTGCGCCCACGGCAGGAAAGGCGCACTGGAGACACGGGTTTCGCGTCCCGTAACCAGCGCGGCGAGCAGTTCCGCGGACCCGGGTGCCAGCGTGATGCCGTTGCGGAAGTGACCGAGGTTCAGCCAGAGCCCTCGGATCTCCGGCGTCGGGCCGATCCGCGGCATGCCGTCCGGCGAACCGGGTCGCAAACCGGCCCACTGCGCGCGCACCGGCAACGAGGCGGTCGCCGGCACCAGCGCGCTCGCCGCCGCTTTCAGAGACGCCGCAGCATCTGCAGTCGTGGACGAATCGAATCCGGCCTCTTCCGCAGTACTCCCTACGACAATGCGCCCGTCCGCCCGCGGCAATAGATAGCGGTGGCCGTGCATCACGACACAGTCGAGCAGGCCGGCTGGGCCGTGCAGTTCGATCACCTGGCCGCGGACGGGCCGGACCTCCACCCGGACGCCCACCGACGCCAGCAGCCCGGCGCTCCATGCGCCGGCGGCGACCAGCACGGCGCCCGCGCCGAGCCGTTCGCCGCCGTCGAGTTCGACGCCGGTCACGGTGCCGGCCGCTACGGTGAGCTTGCGGACGACCGTTCCCCAGCGCATGTGCACACCGAGCGTGGCCGCACGCGCGGCCAGTGCTGCCGCGAGCCGGCGTGGCTCGAGCGTCGCGACGCCCGGCAGCCATAAAGCGGTTGCGGCCGGCGGTGCAACCGCCGGCGCGCGCGCAGCTATTGCAGTTGCATCGAGCCGCGCGATGGATTGAGGCGCGTGCCCACCATCGAAAGTAAGGAGGCCCGCTTCCATCCAGCCGACCGGTGCGTCGAGCGCGTCGCACCACGCCGGATATGCATCGCGACTCACAGCTGCGAGGTCCTGCAAAGCCTGCGGGTATTCCCACGGGTACAGCAGCGACACGATGCCGGCCGCAGCGCCAGACGATTCTGCGCCGGGGCCGGGCGCGCGTTCGACCAGCGTCACGCGGCAGCCGCTTTCGGCCAGCGCGACTGCGCTCGACAGGCCCACGACGCCGCCGCCGACGACCAGAAAGTCGCAGGTGCGTGTGTTCCCCGGCGTGGAAGGGTCAAGCGTCGGCATCCACGCTTATCTTATGCGCGGGTATACGCTCATCGAAACCCTGATCGTGATCGCGGTGATCGGGCTCCTGATCGGCATCGCGCTGCCATCGTTCAGCGCGCTGGTCGCCGACAACCGGCGTGCGGCGACCGTAAACGGGCTGGTTACCGCGCTGAATCTCGCCCGCCACGCGAGCCTCACCCGTAGCCGGCCGACGCGCGTGTGCCCGGATGGGGGCGACCGCTGCAGCGACGACTGGGCGGACGGCTGGCTCGCGTTCGTCGAGCCGCCCGACTGGAACACGGGGCAACCGATACCTGAGCCGTTTGTCCTGTACCGTTTCGGCGCTATCCACGGGACGCTCACATTGGCATCCAACCGCACCGCGTACCGGTTCCGCCCATTCCGTGCACGCTCGACCAACGGCACGATGCTGGTCTGCCCGGCCGGGCGCCCCGGGCGGGCAGTCGTGATTGCCCCGAGTGGCCGGGTCCGTACCACCGCCGAAATGCCCCGCTGGGCGCCGGAGTCGTGCACCTGACCCGCCGCTCGTCGGTGCTCAGGCGCCGCCCGTCGGCGTATGCGGGCAGAATCACCTCTCTGGCGCTACGCTCCGTACATGGATGCAAACACCCGGGGCTTTACGTTGATTGAACTGCTCACCGTGGTCGCGCTGATCGGCGTCATCGGCGCGATGGCGTTGCCTGCGTTCACGCAGATGATCGAGAACAACCGCCGCGTCGCGGCGGTCAACGATCTCCTATCGACCATCCACGTCGCCCGTTCGGAGGCGATCACGCGCAACCAACGAATCAGCATCTGCCCGGCCAACACGGGCCAGACCGCCTGCGAAGCCGGCGGTTGGCAGAAAGGCTGGCTCATCTTCCGCGACGTGGGCGCAGACGGCGTGTTCGAGGCGGTCGACGGCGATGAGATCATCCGCGTCGGGGACGGCCTGCGGGGCAACCTGTCAGTCGTTTCGGCCGAATTCCAGAGCGCGGTGACCTTCGGACCGAACGGCCGCGTCGCAGGCGGCGACGGCACGATTCTGTTGTGCGCCGACGGCGTCGCGACCGCGGTCCGCCGCATCGACATCGACCGGACCGGAAGGCCGCGCTCGGTAGTCGCCGAACCCGCGGACGGTTGCGCATGAACGGTCAACGCGGATTCACGCTGATTGAAGTCCTGATCACTCTGGTCGTGTTCGCGATTGGACTGCTCACGGTCGCCGGGCTGCAGACAATTTCGAAGAAAGCGAACTACGACGCGCTGCAGCGCACCACGGCGTCGCTGCTCGCGCACGACATCATGGAACGGATGCGCGCGAACTCGAGGGCGCTCGCGGAATACGAAAGCGCGATTGTCGGCCGCGCTTCGATAGCAGAGGTCACGCCCGACTGCGTGACCGTGAATTGCAACCGCGTTCAGCTCGCGCGGCGGGACCTGTACGACTGGGAGCGTGCACTCGATGGCGCCTCGGAGA
>JAIVGZ010000015.1:0-10731 GCA_020201335.1 Natronospirales bacterium | reverse complement strand
CCGCCATGACCGGCGGCCTCGTCGACCCGACCGCCTGCATCACCGGGCCATTCGGCGGCATCAGCGGTGTATACACTGTCACGATTGCCTGGCGCGGCGTCACACCGCTGTCGAACCCGACCGCAGATGCCTGCGGCGAAGGCCTCGACCTTTACGGGGATGCAGAGGAATACCGCCGCATCCTCGTCATCCGCACCTACATCACCCCGACTTGAGCGAGCACTGCATGAAATTCCAACGAGGCATGTCGCTGGCCGAACTGATGATCGCGATGACGCTTGGGCTGATGCTCACGATGGGCCTCGCGACGCTGTTCACCCAGACGCGCCAGAGCTTCGCCCAGGACGAGCAAGTCGCAATCATGCAATCCGGGCTGCGTTTCGCGATGGAAGAGCTCGTGCGCGACGCGACGATGGCCGGCTTCTGGGGCGGCCTGCTCGAACCGGTCGGCATCACGATTGTCGACGACCTCGGCATCAACGCGATATCCGATTGCGGCACCGACTGGGCGCAGACGCTGGTGCCGCCGCTCGGCGGCGTGAACAACGCGACCGCGGCCGCCGCGAACGCGGCGTTCCCGTGCATCGTCGCTGCCGAATTCCGCGCGACGACCGATGTCGTTATGTTCAAGCGTGTGCTCGGCAACGCAATCCCGAACGCCGTCAGCGAATGCGACCACGTGTTCGGCAATGGCCAAACGCTGGTGAACGACACCATCTACCTCGCCGAGAACGGTGTCACCGGCGCGTTGTTCAAGCACCCGGAGCCGTCCGGCATCGGCGGCTGTGTCGAGAACCGCCAGCTGGCGCCGGTCCTCTACTACATCCAGAACTTCACGACCGCCGGCGACGGCATCCCGTCGCTGTGCCGCAAGGTGCTGCAGATGGGCGCGATTCCGAATATGACCAACGAGTGTCTGGTCGACGGGATAGAGCAACTGCAGATCGAGTACGGCATCGACACCAACGGTGATGGCGTCGCGAGCCGTTATGTCTCGGCGCCGACGGCCGACCAATTCGCACTGGTCACGAGCGTGCGCATCCACCTGCTATCGCGTGCGCTGCGGCCCGACCCGAACTACACGAACCCCAAAACCTATGTGCTCGGCGACTTGTCCTTCACGCCGAACGATAACTTCTATCGGCGCGCGGCGACCACCACGGTGGTCGTGCGCAACCCGACTAACCTGCGCAACCTGGGCAACTGACCATGCACACCAAAACCGCCAACAGACAACGCGGCGCGGCGCTGATTACGGCGCTGATCTTTCTTGTGATCATCACGATGCTGAGCCTGACCGCGATGCGCTCGAGCATGATGGAGCTGCGGCAGGCGTCGAACGATGAGACCCGGGTCGCCGCGTTCGAGAGTGCGATGGCGGTCCTCGACGCGGTACTCGACACGCCGGCCAGCATGCCGGTGGTCGGCGAGGTCGGCGACCGCTCGTGCAGCGGCGACTGGACCGGCTGCGTGATTACCAACATCACGCTGCCGACGGAGCTCGGTTATGACGCGTATGTCACCGACCAGCGGGTAACCGTTCAAGTGGAGCGGTTGGCCCCGGCCTTCCGGCCGCCGCCGCGCGGCCTCGGCACATCCGCACGCATGCTGACCGCCGCCGCATTTAAGGTAGACGCGGTATACAACCTGGCCGACGACGGACGAGGTCGGGCAGACATCACGCAGGGCGTACTCATCGTCGTACCAAAGGGACAATGACCATGAAAAACTTCTGCCGCAGCATCCTCATCACTTTCCTCGCGTGCCTGCCGACGCTGGTGTACGCGGAAGACATCGAGATTTACATCAACCCGCAACCGCCCCTCGGCGCGGAACCGCTCGTGATGTTCACACTCGATTATCGGCCCAGCCTCGGGTCCGGCGTTGCGAACTATTCCGCGTTCTTCCTCGAGCAGCTCGGCGCTGACGACGCGGATGTCCTGGCAATCGGCAACAATTGGACTTATTTCGACCTGCTCAGGCAGTCGATGCGAGTCGTCCTCCAGAACGTGTCCGGTGTGCAGGTCGGACTCATGCTCAACCATAGGTCGTGCGGCGGTTCCGGCTGCGCCGGCCCCACGAACGTGGCGCCCAATAAGGGCAGCGGTGGCTACGTCGCGATGGGCTTCCGCTCCATGCAGCCCGGCGACAGCAACGGCGCGAAAGCGGAGTTCGCGCGCATCCTTCGCAGCCTGTATGTGCCTAGCGGAGGATCGTCGCACTTCCATCAGGGTGAGGAGCTGTTCTTCGAGCTGTTTCGCTACCTCACCGGCGGGGAGGTGTACAGCGGCCGCAACGGTTACCTCAGTTATCCGGGCGCCCCAGATTATAAAAACAACCTGAACCTCGATGACGCAGCGCAGGGCCTCCGTGACGTCATGTGGGACGAGAGCATCATGGAGTTCTCGCATAATGTCACCAGCGGCGGAAAGACCTATCCAATCTACCGCTACAACAGCCCGCTGGCGGACGCGACGCACTGCACGCGCGTCTTCACGATCAACTTTCAGATGAACGTGGTGAACCATTCAGACCATGCGAATGCGGCGATTGCCCAGTCGCGGCAGAATGGTGGTCTGGGCGTGACGGCGCCGGGTTCGTTCGCGGACATGGTGCGCTACATGTACGACGCCGACCTTGGTGACGGCACTTACGGCGACCAGCCTGAGGTGATGGGCAAGCAGAATGTCGTCTCGTATTTCGTCGCTTCGGCGAACCTCGTGAATCACGCGCACATCCGCGCACAGGCGCAGGCAGGCGGAACGGGTCTTCCGATTCCCGCCGGTGAGAACCCGCAGGACCTGATCGATACCCTGAACAACATCTTCGAGCAGATACTTTCGGTGTCGACGACGTTCGTCGCGGCATCGGTGCCGGTCAACGTGTTCAACCGTTCGGAAATCGTCGACAACGTGTACATCGCTCTGTTCCAGGCCGACCCTGATGCGAAGCCAGCTTGGCCCGGTTCCCTGAAGAAACTTCGCATCATCCAGGAGCCTGATGCGGTGCGTCTCGTCGACGCGCTCAGTGTGGATGCCGTCGCGCCGGATGGTCGTATCAACTTCAATGCACTCACCCATTGGACGGACGGCACGGCGCTTCCGGAACCGCGCGAGGACATGAACGAAGTGGCTGGCCGTGACGGTCGCTCTGTGGACCGGGGTGGTGCCGGTCAGCGCATTCCTGGTTTCCTGGGCGCAGGCCCGGGGCTCGCGAACGCGGCAGGGGCGCGGCTGCTGTTCACCGAACCCGATAGCTGGGCCAACGGCACGCCAACGGCGTTTCGTCCGTTGAACGCCGATGCTTCGACCGCAACCGTGCTGCAGTCCGCGCTCGGATCGCCGGATGCGACCCATGCGGAAGGCATGCTGCGCTGGGTGCGCGGGCGCGATGAGGATGACTTGAACAGCAGCGGCAATAAGGCTGAAGCGCGCGCGTGGATTCTAGGCGATCCGCTGCACTCCCGTCCGTTCCCGATCAACTACGGCGCGCGCGGTGATTACACGCTCGCTGACCCCGACATCCGCATCGTGATGGGGTCGAACGACGGGTACATGCGGATGTTCCGTAACACCGACCCCGGTGGTGGCAATTCAGGCGTTGAATCATGGGGCTTCATGCCACGGGCCGTGATGAATCAGATGCAGCGACTGCGCACGAACGTGCCCGGAGGACCCGGTGAGTCGCTGCACCCGTATACAGTTGACGGCGCACCTACAGTCTATGTGCGTGACGTGAACGGCAACGGCACCATTGATACCGGTGACCGAGTGATTCTCATTTTCGGACTCCGCCGCGGTGGTCGCGCGTATTACGCCATCGACGCCACGAACCCGGACGATCCCAAGATGCTGTGGCGCATCACGTCAGCGGATACCGGCTTCGAGGAACTGGGTTTGTCCTATGCAACCCCTCAGATCGCTGACATCCGCCTGGCGGGTGAACGGGTGCCGGTCGTGATTTTCGCTGGCGGCTACGATGTCAACAAGGACATCCGGCCCGGGCCGGGCACCAACGACACCATGGGACGCGCGGTATTCGTCGTCAATGCGGTGACCGGCGCTTTGATCTGGCGTGCAGCGCACGGCGCATCGACGGGCTCGGCGTCCGCAACCGCATACCAGCACGTGGACATGGTCGACAGCATCGCATCCGACCTGACAGTGGTGGATACAACCGGCGATGGTTACGCCGACCGCGCGTATGTCGGCGACACCGGTGGCACCGTATGGCGCATCGACATGCCGCGCGACCTCGACACCGGCAGCAGCGACACCACGACATGGAAGGCCTCGGTGCTGGCGTACACGGGGCGCCACTTCAGCACGGAGGCCACCGACGACCGGCGTTATTTCCACGCGCCCGATGTCGTTCTGGCACGCGATGGTGAGAGCGCGTTCGACGCGATCGTGATTGGATCTGGTAATCGTGAGAATCCACTTGATCGTGGCGGACCCGCCGTCGAAAACGTCGTATACATGATCAAGGATCGGCATACCGTTTCCGGCGTACCGCAAACGGTGCCTTACGACCACCTCTCATTCGGCCCCGTCACCGACAACTGCCTGCAGCTCAACGAATGCCCTGCAGGCGAGGAGCCGGACCTGACGAACGGATGGCGACTGCACCTCGAGGAGGTGTTGGGTGAGAAAGCCCTCGCAATCCCGTTCACGATATCGGGTACGGTCTTCTTCACGACTTACCTGCCGCCGGGATCGAGCGAAACCGCTACCTGCGGACCGTCGGAGGGCGCAGGCATGCTGTACGCGGTCTCACTGTACGACGCGACCTCGACCATAAACTTCGATACTACAGACGACAACCCCGATCATCCCGGCGAGGCGACCAGCCGCTCTGATCGTTCGCGTCAACTGCGCTCAGGCGGCATCCCCGCGGAGGTGGTGTCGCTGCCGCCAAACCGGATCCTGCTGCCGGACCTGTCAACTGAGGCAGTTCCAGGCACCATGCGCTGGCGGACATTCTGGTATGAAAACGAAGACCCGAACGGATTCTAATGGGAGGTATCGAAATGAACAGACAACATGGGCAGGGGGGCTTCACGCTGATCGAGCTGATGATCGTCGTGGCCATCATCGGCTTTCTCGCCGCGATTGCGTACCCGTCCTACAACGCGTACGTGACGAAGAGCATGCGCAGCGTCGGCCAGTCCATACTGACGCAGGTGGCGAGCCGACAGGAGCAGTTCTTTCTCGACAACAAGACTTACGCGGATAACCTGACGCTGCTTGGCTACGCGGCCAATCCGATGACGGTCAGTTCTGACGGGCAGCCGAACGGCGGTGGGCAGGTGGTGTACCAGGTGGTGATCGACGAATCCACAACGGCGAACACCTTCCTGCTGCGCGCGGTGCCGCAGGGCACGCACGCGACGCGCGACACGGATTGCGCGACGCTGTCACTCAACCATCGCGGCCAGAAGGCTGCGACGGGAACTGCGCCGGCCAAGTGCTGGTAAGGGCGTTACGCTTCGCCTGACCGAATGGCCCGTAACAGGTCCTTCGGCAGGCTGAACACGACGTTCTCAGGGCGGCCGTCGATTTCGACGGCCATTTTCCCGCCCCACTCCCGCAGACGGGCGACGACCTGCCGCACCAGAATCTCGGGTGCGGAGGCGCCGGCTGTGACGCCGACGCGCACGACGCCGTCAAACCATGCACGGTCCATGTCGGCGGGACCGTCGACCAGCCATGCGCGGCAGCCCTCCGCTTCGGCGAGTTCCCGCAGGCGGTTGGAATTGGAACTGTTACGCGAACCGACTACGATCAGCGCGTCGACCTGCTTCGCCAGCGTGCGCACCGCATCCTGGCGGTTCTGCGTCGCGTAACAGATGTCGTTCTTGCGCGGGCCGTCAATGTCCGGGAAGCGGGCGCGCAGCGCATCGATTACTTTCGCGGTGTCGTCCATCGACAGCGTCGTCTGAGTAACGAATGCGACTCTGGATGGGTCCCGGATCTCCAGCCTGCCGACGTCATCGACGGTCTCGACCAAGTGCATCGTGCCGCCGTGCTCGCTCTCGAACTGGCCCATCGTGCCCTCGACCTCCGGATGACCGGCGTGCCCAATCAGCACGACCTCGCGGCCTTCGCGCGCGTAACGAACGACCTCCATATGCACCTTCGTGACCAGCGGGCAGGTCGCGTCGAACACGCGCAGGTCACGCGCCGACGCCTCGCGGCGTACCACCTGCGGAACGCCGTGCGCGCTGAAGATTACGGTCGCGTGCGGCGGAACCTCCGCGAGGTCCTCGACGAATATTGCGCCCTTCTCGCGGAGCCCATCGACGACAAATCGATTGTGCACGACCTCATGCCGCACGTAGATTGGCGCGCCGAACAACTCTAGCGCGCGCTCGACGATGTCGATCGCGCGGTCAACGCCCGCGCAGAAGCCGCGGGGATTTGCCAACAATATCTCCATCGTTACCTCATCGCGGTGCGGAGCACCGCTCCTACATTTCGGGTTTGCGTCCGCTGCCGAAAAATGCATCTATGATCAGTATTACCGCGCCGACCGTAATGGCCGAGTCCGCGACGTTGAACGCCGGGAAGTACCAGTCGTTCCAGTGCAGGTGGATGAAGTCGATCACCCATCCGTACAGCGTGCGGTCGATCAGGTTGCCGAAAGCGCCGCCCAGCACCAGGGCCAGCCCCACCGCGAGGAACGCGTGGCCGCGCGGCGGCAGCGTGCGCAGCCAGTAAAGGATGAAGCCAATCACCCCGACCGCCAGCACGACGAAGAACCAGCGCTGCCAACCACCTGCATCGGCGAGCATGCTGAAGGCCGCGCCGGTATTGACCATCAGCGTGATGTCCAGCACCGGCAACACCTCAATGCGCCGGTACAGGCCCTGCGGCAACTCGCCACCGGCCGTATGTGCGAAGAACTGCCCGAACGTTTCGTAGCTTCCGAACTGCAACACGACCGCCAGCTTGACCAATTGGTCGGCAATGACGACCGCAACGGACAGCCAGAGCCATTTAACGTGGCCTGGACCGACGATGCGTTCAAGCCAGCGGGTGAGGTCGAAGCTCATGCGAACCTGCGGCTCTCGCCGTCGCCGGCGACATTGGTGATGCAGCGCGCGCACAGCTCAGGGTGCGTTTCGTCACTGCCGACATCCTCGCGCCGGTGCCAGCAGCGCGCGCACTTCGCGTGCGCCGACGGTGCGACTTCGATGCGTAGCGCCTCAGCGCGGTGCAATCGTGCGTACGAGGTGATGAACACGAAGCGCAGCTCATCGCCCAAGCTGTGCAAATTGTCGTACAACGCACCGTCGCAATACAAATCCAGCTCTGCGTCCAGAGCCGAACCGATACGGCCGGATGCCCGCAGCGCCTCAAGTTCGCGTGCCACCTGCTCGCGCAGGCCGAGCACCGCAGTCCAGTCGATGTTTCCTGCATCGCGCGGCTCGGGTAGCGCATACCACCCGGCGGCGAACACCGACCCCGCCCGTTCGCCCGGCAGGTACTCCCAGATCTCGTCGGCCGTGAAGCTGGTGATCGGCGCAAGCCAGCGCACCATCGCTTCGGCGACGTGGTACATCGCCGTCTGCGCAGAACGCCGTGCGCGACTGTCCGCCTGCGTTGTGTACTGGCGGTCCTTAATTACATCGAGGTAGAAGCTGCCGAGGTCCACCACGCAGAAATTGTGCACCTTCTGGTAAATCAGGTGGAACTCGTATGCGTCGTATGCGGCGACCACTTGCTGCTGCAGCGACGCGGCGCGTGCTAACACCCAGCGGTCGAGCACGAGCATGTCGTCGGGCCCCACTGCATCGCGCGCCGGGTCGAAACCAGCCAGGTTGGCCAACAGGAAGCGCGTGGTATTACGCATGCGCCGGTAGGAATCGGACATCCGCTTGAGGATTTCGTCGGAGACGCTCATCTCAGCGCGGTAGTCGGTCGAAGCGACCCACAGCCGGAGGACGTCGGCGCCGAGCACGTCGACCACCTTTTGTGGTGCGACCACGTTGCCGAGCGACTTCGACATCTTGCGGCCCTGCGCGTCGACTGCGAAGCCGTGCGTGAGCACAGTGCGGTAAGGCGCCGCGTCGCGCATCGCGACCGCCGTCAGCAAGGACGACTGGAACCAGCCACGGTGCTGGTCCGAGCCTTCGAGGTACAGGTCGGCCGGCACGCCGAGCCCCGCACGCCGCTCCTGCACGCAGTGGTGGACAAGACCGGAATCCAGCCAGACATCCATTACATCACCGCACTTCTCCCAGTCGGACGCGGCGTCGCCGAGCAGCTCGGCCGAGTCGAGGTCGAACCACGCGTCGATGCCATGCTGTTCGACGCGCTGCGCGACCTGCTCGAGCAGCGCCGGCGTATCCGGGTGCAATTCGCCGGTTGAGCGGTGCACGAATAGCGCAAGCGGCACGCCCCAGGTGCGCTGGCGCGAGATGCACCAGTCCGGACGACCGGCAACCATGTTATGGATCCGCTGCCTGCCCCAACCGGGAAGCCATTCAACCTTCTCGATTGCGGCAAGCGCCTTGTCCCTGAGGCCGCTGCGCTCCATCGAGATGAACCACTGCGGAGTCGCGCGGAAGATCACCGGCGTCTTGTGCCGCCAGCAATGTGGGTAGCTGTGCTGGTATTTCTCGTGGTGCAGCAGCGCGCCCCGCTCGCGCATCAGCGCGACGATTGCGTCATTCGCTTTGAACACAAACTGGCCTTCGAAAAACTCGGTACCCGGCACGAAGACGCCGGTCGCGCCGACCGGGTTGTACACCTCGAGGCCGTATTGACGACCGACCGCGTAATCCTCCTCACCGTGGCCAGGCGCGGTGTGCACGGCGCCGGTGCCCGACTCAAGATTCACATGGTCCCCGAACACGACCGGCACCTGTAACGCGTAGAACGGGTGCTGCAACTGCAGGTGCTCGAGCGCAGCGCCCTTCACCGTACCGACCACGCGCACGTTCTCAAGGCCGGCGCGCTTTGCGACGGCGTCGACCAAGCCAGCGGCAAGCACCAAGCGCTGTGGACCTTCCGCGGAATCCGCGTCGATGAGCGCGTAGTCGAGCTCCGGGTGCACGGCGACCGCGCGGTTCGCCGGTAGCGTCCACGGCGTCGTGGTCCAGATCACCAACGCTATGGCAGTGGTTGTAGGAGCGGTGCTCCGCACCGCGAATTCCTTATAAACCACCCCCGCATCAACAAACTCAAACTTCACATCCACCGCCGGCGAGGTCCGGTCCGCATACTCGACCTCGGCCTCAGCGAGCGCAGACCCGCAGTCGAGGCACCAGTGCACGGGCTTGGCGCCCTTGTACAGCGCGCCGCGCTCGATGATGCGTGCGAGTGCGCGCAGCTGGTCGGCTTCGTACTGCGGTTCCATCGTCAAGTACGGGTTATCCCAGTCGGCGAACACGCCGAGCCGGATGAAATCTTCGCGCTGCCGCTCCATCTGCTCGCGCGCGTAGGCGCGACACGCGGCGCGGAACTCGCGCGGAGTGACCTTCTCGCCTGGCTTGCCGAGCTTCTTTTCAACCACGAGTTCAATCGGCAGCCCGTGGCAGTCCCAACCTGGGATAAATGGCGCGTCGTGGCCGGACAGCGTCCGGGACTTCACGACGATGTCCTTGAGCACCTTGTTGACCGCGTGTCCGATGTGGATGTCGCCGTTTGCGTACGGCGGCCCGTCGACGAACACAAACGGCGGCGCACCGACGCGCGCGTCGCGCACCTGGCGGTAGACGCCCGCCTCCGCCCACGCGCGCAAACGCTCGGGCTCCCGCTGGGCGAGGTTCGCCCGCATCGGGAAGTCGGTTTGCGGCAGGTTCAGCGTGTGTTTGTAATCAGCCATTTATTTCCTGTACGTCGCGTGCGATCTGCGCCTGCAGCGCGTCGAGCGTATCGAATTTCGCATCGGGCCTGATGAATCGCCGGATGCCGATTACCAGCCGTTCGCCATAGAGGTCAGCGTCAAAATCCAGCAAGTGTACTTCGAGACGGCCTCGCGTGCCCCAATGGGCAGCGCCACGGTGGCGCTTTCCGTCCGCGCGCCGCACATCAACCGCGTATACGCCGTGCGCAAGCGCCAGGTCGTGGCTCGGAACCAGGTTCGCGGTCGGGAACCCTAGTCGGCGGCCGAGCGCATCGCCGCGCCGTACACGCCCCGAGACTGAGTACGGCCGCCCAATCAACTCGGCGGCCTCTTCCGGACGGCCGGCGGCCAGCGCCGCGCGGATGCGTGTGCTGCTGATGCGTTCACCATCCGACGCCGTCGGCGCCGCGGTGGTGCCAAAGCCGTGCTCGCGACCCAGCAACTTCAGCAACGCGAAGTCACCGCCGCGGTCCCGCCCAAAGCGAAAGTCGTCACCGATCACCACCGAGCGCGCCGCAAGGCCGGACACGAGCACCTTCTCGACGAAAGCGCGCGCATCGAGGTCCGCGAGCGACGCGTCAAAGCGCAGGCAGAGTACGCGCGTAACGCCGTACGCGGACAGCGCCGCGACTTTGTCGCGCAGGCTCTGCAAACGCGGCGGCGCGGCGTCGACATCAAAGTACTCGCGCGGCAGCGGCTCAAAAGTGACCACCGTCGGTTCAACCGCCAGCAACCGCGCCTGTTGGCAGAGCTGCGCGAGCACCGCCTGGTGCCCCCGGTGCACACCGTCGAACACCCCGATGGTCACCGCACTGCCGCGGTGCGGGGCGCGCACACTGCGCAGGCCGCGTATCAATATCATGGCGCGATACGCAGCGC
>JAIVGZ010000035.1:32792-84951 GCA_020201335.1 Natronospirales bacterium | reverse complement strand
GACCCCGAGGTCGGCGTGACGAGCCCGCAGATCACGCTGATCAGTGTGGTCTTGCCGGCGCCGTTCGGACCGAGTAGCCCGAAGATCTCACCCCGCCGAACTTCGAGGTCAACGTCGGTGAGCGCGACCGTGCCGCCCGCGAATACCTTGTTCAGCGCTGATATGGAAATGATTGGCGTGCTCATAGGCCGGTCAGCATACCGGTCCCCCTAGAGGCCGGGAAATATTTTCAGTAGCCGAAGTCCGACCAGGGGCCAAATTCCTCAAGGTTGAGCAGCAGGCGGCGCTCGAATAATTCATAGAGCCTGCCGGGTGCCCGCACCATCTGGCCCGGGTCGCGCGCCCACGGCGCGAGCGAGAAGTCGACGACTGCTGCGTTGTCGCGCGGGAGGAACGGCCCCACCGCGAACCGGAGATACAGCCCTTTATCGTGGTATGGGTCATCGGGCGTGCCGGGCGAGGTGATGTCGTTTGCATCGGTCACCGTGTACCAGGCGCCGACCTCGAAGCCTGACTTGAAGCGGCGCCTGACTTCGAAGCGTGCGCCGAGGTCCCCTGCAAGGAAGCGGCCAGCGCGCGTGGTGAAGGTTAGCCCGAAGCGTGGAACCCGGTAGTGGTGCGAAACCAGTGCGGTGACCGTCTGGTAGTCGAAGAAGCCGAAGCCGCCGCGGTAGTCACGTTGGCGTACCGCGTAGGCACTTGCACCGAGCGCCCAGTTCCCGGCCTGCGGCAGGTACAGCACCTCACCACCACCCCCGGCGAACATCTCCTCGAGCAGCCCGGCCGACAGCCATGCGTAGACGCGGTCCATCGGGTTGGCCAGGTGCGCACCGTACAGCGCCTGCAGGCGGAGCCGTTCCCCCTCGCGCCGGTAACGGCCGACGTCCGAGCGTACGCGCGGCAGTTCGCTGTTCGACACGCCTATCGTGTCGCTGATGTTCTCATCGAGCGTAAGGCGGCCGGCGGCGGTCATGTAGGAACGCCGGCCGAGCCACTGAGTGAATGACGCGCTCGTATACAGGTCGTGCTTCAGCACGCCGTTCGGGTCGTTAAAGGTGAACGATGCGCGTAGCGGCTGCACGCGTAGCACGCCGGCGCTCGTGCGGACACTCAGCGGGACTCCGAACACCGGCGAGCCGGTGCGTGCGCGTACCCCGCCGCGTGGCGGGCCGAACACTTCGTGCCAGCCGTGCGCCGTGTGTTCGAGCGCACGTTGCGTCGCCGCATCCGCATAAGCGACCGAGAGCGATGGCTGCAGCGCAGCAGCGTCGGCCATTCCGGTGAAGTACGCCCGCAGTAGTGGCAGGTCAGCGAATCGGTAAGTGACCAGCGGTAGGCGGAACTCGGTGATTGTGAGCTCTAGCTGTTTGGCATCCGGCGGCGCGTGCAACGCGACCACACGCGCGGCCCGCCCTGCGGCGCGGCCCAGCATCGACATGCGGCGCTCGGCGATCGAAACGATCAGTCGGTCGCCATCGACCGCCAGCTGTGCATCGCTGATGCCCTCTGCGGCGAGGGAGCGGAACAGCGGCTGCAGAGATTCCGGTGCGTCGCGCCATTCGGCAAGCGTGGTTTGCGGCGGCACGACCGTGACAGGGCGCGGCTCGTCGTGGCGTGGCACGAAGGTGCGGCGGTGCAGCGGAACCGAGAGCTGCAGGTTCGCGCCCCAGTAACCATCCTGCCACGCGCCCTGCGCGGTCACCCAGCCGCGCGTGTATTCGGCCGCGTAGGTGAGTCCACCAGTGCGTGCGGGCACCTGGTGCGTGCGCGCGTAGAAATCGTTGTCGTAATCGTATGCATCCCACTCGACGAGCACGCGGACGCCGGTTAAGCCGGGTGGGTGCCAGCGGACGCCGCCGAACGCGCCGTCGATGCGGTCGCGCCCGACGCCAGCCGTCAGGTCGAATTGCCCTGCGAGTCCTGCGTCTATCGATTTCGAAGCGACGAGATACGCAGCATCGAACAGGCGGCTGTCGCCAAGGAAATCCTGTATGCCGACGGCGATTGCTGGCCAGGTGCCGCGTTCCTCGAACAGGACGAACTTGGCGTCGAACGCCTTGTCCTTATGCGCGCCGTATTCGGTGTTCTCGAACGGCTTGGTATCAGCGATGCGCGTGAAACGGCCGGAGACTTCGAGGCGCGGCAGCAGTGTGATGCTGCTCCACAATGCACTGTAAGGTTCCATGTGTGCGGCACCGATGCGCCATGTGCCGTCGTCGGCGACGCGCGCATCCGGCATATGCACCAGGCCAGACTGGCCGGTCTGGGCGCCAGGCGTCGCCAGCGCCGTGCCGGCGACCAATAACGCTGCGGCGCAGACGCCGCGCATCAGGTGTTCACCCGAGGTGAACGTCCACATACCCGTCCGAGGCCGTATCCTGCGCTGCATGGGTGCGGAATTACTGCTTTGGCTCGGCGGCTTGTCGGTGGTCCTATTCATAGGGTCAATCATTGCCGTGCGGTGGCTGGTGGTGCGCATCCCGGCTAACTATTTCGTCGGTCCGCGTGCGCCACGCAGCCGATGGGCCGACCATCACCCGGTCATCCGCGCGACGGTACTCGTCGTCCGTAACCTCGTTGCATACGTATTGCTGCTCGCGGGAATCGCGATGTTGGTTCTGCCTGGACAAGGGGTGATCACCATCATCACCGGCTTGCTCCTCGCCGATTACCCGGGCAAACGCCCAGCGTTGCGCTGGATTGTCGGCAGGAAACCGATATTTCGAGCGCTGAACTGGATACGCGCGCGCGCCGGTCAGCCGCCGCTTGGATGCGTAGGCGGCGGCGCCGGCGGATCCGGTGGCGGTGGCGGATCGTCTGGCGGCGGCGGATCGTCCGGCGGCGGCGGATCGTCCGGCGGCGGCGGAGGCGTCCGGTGGCGGCGGCGCAGGTGGGTCGTCCGGCGGTGGCGGCGACTGAGTAGGCGGCGGGGTGGTGGGCGGCGGGTCCTGCGTACCGGTCGCGCCCTGGGGTTGCGATGGCGCAGCAGAGTCGTCGCCACCTTGTAAGGCCCCGACCATCACGAGTGCCGCGGCGCCCATACCGGCAACAATCAACATACGGCGCCCGGTGTCGTCGGGCGGTCGGTACAGCCCGGGTGCCGGTTGTCCACCGAGCGCGTTCGCGCCGCCGAGGTTGTTGGACGGGTCGCGCGGGCTTGCATCGGCGCTGCCGAGCACGGCAGCCGCCGCGCAGAACAACGTGATTGCGCGGATCGAATTCATGCTTCGATGGTCCCGCGCGTAGCTGTCGCGCTCAATCAGGTCTCTTACCGCGTTTCCTGCAGGTGAATGCTATAGTTTGGCGCGTAATGATTCCGCTGCTAGGCACTATATTCCTGATTATCGGTGTTCTCGCGTGGCGTTTCCCGAACCACCGGGCGGTGCTCGGCGGCGTCTTGTTCGTCTTGCTGCTCGCAAGCTGGGCGTGGTTCGCGCTGACCCCGGACCCGGAGCTCGTCGACGCACCAGTCACGGCGCCGGCTGAACTGGAGCTCGAAGCGCTGACACTCGATCCTTGGCACGGTGAGCACCGGCTGCGCGGCATCGCGCACAACCGGTCGGATATAGTGGTCGTGACCGGCTTTGCCGCTCGTATCGTGCTGCGGGACTGCGTGGATGGCGACTGTACGTCGCTCGGCGTGCACCGCCAGCCGTTCAACCTGCGCATCGCGCCGTCGTCATCCGTTGAGTTCGAGCGCCGTGTGAGGTTGTTGCCAGGGACTGCGCTCGCAATCGTCGGCGATCTCGAATTCGATTTTCACGTTGAAGAAGTTCATGGGCGCCGCGACCTGCGTCGCGAGCGCGCCCAACAAGCGAGGGAAAACTGATGCTGAAGCTGAAAGGAATGTGGATGTTGGCGCTGGTGGTACTGCCGTTTGTTGCAGCGGCGAACGGCCTGACGCCTGAACAGGTCGCGCAGATGCGGATGGTGACCGAAACCGTGGTGTCGCCGCAGGGTGGACAGGTTGCGTACCTGCTGTCGGTGCCACGCTCGTTGATGAGCGAGGACGACGGCGCTGCCTGGACCGAATTGCATGTGTCCGACGCGCGCGGTAATTCGCGGCCGTATATCACTGGACAGGTAAACGTGCGCCAGCCAGCGTGGACGCGTGACGGCCAAGCACTGACTTTTCTCGCCAAGCGGGCCGGGGATGAGCACGTCGCGCTTTACCTAATGCCGGTCGCGGGCGGTGAAGCGCGTAGGGTCGCGAAGCTCGAGACGGCGATTTCCGGGTATGCGGTAAGTCACGACGGAGCCCGCGTCGCGTTGCTGGCGCGCGCGCCAGAATCCGCGGATAACCGCGCGCTGCGCCTGCAGGGTTTCAGTCAGAAGGTGCACGAAGAGGATTGGCTCGACACGGGTGTATGGATTGCGCCGATGGCCGGCGGCGATGCGGAGCGGCTTCCGGTCGAAGGCACCGTCCACCAGGTCCACTGGAGCCCGGATGGCCGTCGGCTCGCACTGGCCGTCGCGCCGACGCCGGCCGTCGATGATTCGCTGGTGTTCACGCGCGTGCGCGTTGTCGACGCGCAGAGTGGCGAGGTCCTTTCGCGTATCGACAACCCCGGCAAGCTCGGCCCAATCGAGTGGAGCCCGGACGGTAGTCATCTAGCGATGATTGCCGGGGAAGACGAGTCCGACCCGCGCGAAGGCCGGCTGGTTGTCGTTCCTGCTGCCGGTGGGCAGACGGTGGATGTGTTGCCGGGCCTCATCGGGCATGTATGGCGTATGGGGTGGAGCGATGCGAACACGCTCGCGTTCATCTCGATGGAGGGGGTCGAAGCTCGAATCGGAACCGTCCGCCGTGATGGCCGCAACGCCCGCACGGTCGTCCGTGCTGGTGGGCCGATATTCACGCAGATGAGCGTTGCGCGTAACGGGGATATCGCGCTGACCGGCTCGACGCCCGCACACCCGAACGAAGCATTCCTGTTGCCGCGCGGCGCGAATGCAGCGCGCCGTCTTACCAACAGCAACCCGTGGCTCGCCGGAGTGCCGCTCGGCCGCCAGGAAGTGGTGCGGTACGCCGCACGCGACGGGCTGGAGATCGAGGGCCTGCTGATCCGTCCGCTCGATGCGCGTGAAGGACAGAGATATCCATTGATTCTGCAGATTCACGGTGGGCCGGAAGCGCATTACAGCAACGGCTGGTTGACCCAATACAACCTGCCGGGGCAGGTCGCAGCGGCGCGTGGCTTCGCGGTGTTCTATCCGAATTACCGCGCGAGTACCGGTCGCGGCGTCGAGTTCTCGAAGCTCGACCACCTCGACCCGGCAGGAAAAGAGTTCGACGACTACGTCGACGGCGTTGACCACCTGATCGAAATCGGGCTCGTTGACGGCGACAAGGTCGGCATCACCGGTGGATCGTACGGAGGTTATGCAACCGCGTGGGGCGCGACCTATTACTCCGAAAGATTTGCGGCTGGTGTGATGGCGGTCGGTATCTCCGACGCCACGATGATGATGGCGCTTGGCGACATCCCGTACGAGATGTACCGCGTACACCTGCGCGTCTGGCCGTGGGAGAACTGGGACCTGTACCGCGAACGCAGCCCGCTGTATCACACGGCTAACTCGCGGACCCCGTTATTGATCATGCACGGCGAGGCGGACACGCGGGTACACCCCGGCCATTCGCTGGCGTTGTACCGCTTGCTCAGGCTCCAGGACAATGCTCCGGTGCGACTGATCCTGTACCCGGGGGAGGGCCACGGTAACCAGCGCGCCGCATCGCGATACGACTTTAGCTTGCGACAGTTGCGTTGGTTCGAACATTACCTGCAGGGGCCCGGTGGCGAGCCGCCGGCGTACGCACTCGAATACCCCGCGCTACGGGATGGAGACGACGATGAATGACAAGTTGATTGTTGCACTCATTCTCTCATTCGCAGCAGCACCCGTGGCGGCCGCGCCCGATGTCGAACGCATGGCGGCGGCGGTCGATGCGCGCGTGGTCGAATGGCGGCGTGACATCCACGAGCACCCGGAGCTTGGCAACCGCGAATTCCGGACCGCCGCGCTGGTCGCCGCCCACCTGCGCGGCCTCGGCTTGGAAGTACGCACGGAGGTCGCGCACACCGGCGTCGTGGCAATACTGCGAACCGGCCGGCCGGGGCCGCGCATCGCGCTGCGCGCCGACATGGATGCGTTGCCGGTCACCGAGCAGGTTGACCTGCCGTTCGCATCGAAGGTCACAACCGAATTCCGCGGACAGACCACCGGCGTGATGCACGCGTGCGGCCACGACGCCCATGTCGCAATCTTGATGGGTGTAGCGGAGGCGCTTGTGCGCGCGCGCGATGAACTGACTGGTGAGGTGCAGTTCATCTTTCAACCCGCCGAGGAAGGCGCACCGGAGGGTGAGGAGGGCGGCGCAGGCCTGATGCTGCGCGAGGGGCTGTTCGCCGACTTCAAGCCCGACGCCGTCTTCGCCCTGCATGTCAGTGCCGGCATTCCGTCCGACACCATCGCCGTCCGGCCTGGTCCGTTTCTGGCGGCCGCCGATTCGTTTCGGATTGTCGTCAAGGGGCGCCAGGCGCACGGCTCGCGGCCTTGGAGCGGCGTCGATCCAATCGTCGCCGCCGCCGACATTATCGGCACTGCACAGACGCTCGTCAGCCGCCGGTCGGAACTGACCCGCGCACCGGTCGTGGTGACCTTCGGCGCAATCAATGGTGGCATCCGGCAGAACATCATTCCCGACGAGGTCGAGATGATCGGCACGATTCGCACATTCGAGCCGGACATGCGCGAGCTGGTGTTCGAAGGGCTCGGCGAAATTGCCGAGCGCGTGGCCAGTGCACACGGAGCGACGGTCGAGCTGCAAATCCCGTGGCTCGACGGCTACCCGGTTACGCGCAACGAGCCGGAACTCACCGCGCGCATGCGGCCGGCGTTAGAGCGCGCGGGCAAGGTCATCGAAATCCCGCCGATTACCGGCGCGGAAGATTTCTCGATGTACGGCGACTACGCGCCGGCGCTGTTCTTCTTCGTTGGCGCGACGCCGCCGGGCCAGGACATGAGCGCTGTCCCGACCAACCACTCGCCGTTGTTCTATCTGGATGAGGCCGCGTTGAAGCTGGGCACGCGTGCCATGCTCGAAGTGGCGCTCGAGGCGCTTGGCAGGTAGCTGCGCAGGCATAGAATGCGCAGCTTCATGAACGCTGCGGAATACAGCCTTACCCCGGACGCGCCGTTGAAATCCGTTGGCGTGATTGGCGCGCTGTTGATCGTCTACATCGTATGGGGCTCAACCTACCTCGCAATCCGCTTCGCGCTAGAGAGCTTCCCGCCGTTCTACATTGGCACCATGCGCTTCACGGTCGGCGGCCTATTGTTCTACGGCTGGCTCCGCATGACCGGTCACCCGGCGCCGACCCCGCGTCAGTGGCGCTCTGCGGCGCTGCTTGGGTTCATGCTGCTGACGACCGGTAACGGCGCCGTGATGTACGCGCAGCAGTGGGTTGGCTCGGCGCTCGCTGCGACGATGGTCGCGACCGTGCCGCTGTGGGCAGCGCTGTTTGCGGGCGTGTGGGGGCGTTGGCCGCAGCGTCTTGAATGGGTCGGCCTCGCAATCGGCTTCGCTGGCATCGTACTGCTGAACCTTGAAGGCGACTTCGTCGCCAAACCGCTGATGGCGCTCGTGCTCGTTATTGCCGCAGCGAGCTGGGCGTTTGGCTCGCTTTACAGCCGGCGCATCGACCTGGCGCCCGGGATGATGAACGCAGCAACACAAATGCTGTTCGGCGGATTGTTCATGGGTTTAATCAGTCTGGCGCGCGGCGAAACCCTAGACGCGGTGCCGTCGCTGAAGTCGGTTGCCGCAATCGCGTACCTGATCGTGTTCGGTAGCATCATCGCGTTCAGCGCGTATGTCTGGCTCGTCGCCAACACCCGATCGACCGTCGCCACCAGCTACGCATATGTGAACCCGCTGGTCGCAGTGCTGCTCGGGATGACGTTGGCAGGCGAGCGCATCGGCGCAGTCGGTTTCGCGGCGATCGGGCTGGTGCTGGTCGGCGTGGCAATGCTGCTGAACGCCAGCAGGAGCACACGCTTCGGCTAACGGAGTCGCGCCGCGAGCGCGGCGCCGAGTTGCCGGCCCCATACAGCGCAGCCGGCGGGCGACGGGTGGTAGCCGTCTTTAGCAAGGTAGCGCGCATCAAGCGGAAATTCTGCGTCGATGACTTCGAAGAGGTGGCCGCGGTCGGGGTGCGCATGCAGCGCCATGTCGAGCACACGCGCACGTAAACCGATTACCGCACGCAGCGGCTGCGGTAGGCCGGTGAACAGATGCATCGGCGCCACCTGCGTGTAGATGACTGCGCCTCGGTGGCGTTCGGTGAGGCGCAGCGCGAGTTCGCTAAGCAGCCGGCGCCATTCGGCGATGCTGCTGAGGCCGGTCGTGTCGTTGACGCCGTGCACACCGACGATGAAGTCGAAGCGCTCGTCCGGAAGTTTCGCCACGAGGTAGCGCAGCGTCTGCCGGATTCTGAGACCGTTCACGCCCGCGGCATGCCACCGAACCGCGCGCCCGGTGAGGCGCGCAAGCTCGCGTGCAGTGCACGCGGCGACCGCCTGTTCCATACGGTCGCAACCAATCCCCGCGACCGGCGACTCACCGACGAACAGCACGGACAGCGGCGCGCCGCCGCCCGCCACCGTACCGTCGACCGATCCATCACCGGCCGGCAATCGGCGCGCGGTGCGCGTGACCCACGCCGCCTGAAGCAGCAGCAGCGGCGCGAGTAGCGCGAACGATAACCAGAACAGCAGGGCAAGCAGCATACGCATCGGGCGGATGATACCCGTGGTAAGGTTTAGGCGTCGTGACCGGGCGGGAGGGCGCATGAAAAAGTTGCCAGGATTATCTGTTTTGCTGCTTGCGCTGGCATGGAGCCCGTCGAATGATGCGCAGGAGCGCGTGGGCGCATTCCGGCTGTATGAAGTTCGCGACGAGGCCAGTGGGGAGTTGCGGCAGTCGATCCACACGGACCCGTTGCGTGCGTCGTTGAGCCCGACCGCTGATGTCGATTTAATCTGGATATGCGCGAGCGGCAACTTGCGTGTGCTGTATACCTTCGGCACTGCGTTGCGCGGCGATGGTACCGGCGCTGTCGAGGTCCGGTTCAAGGCTGACGACGATGCGCCGTTCATTGAGCAGCAATGGTGGGTGTCGAGCGGCGGACGCCGCCTTGTGATGGCGCTGGGCGACGAACCGGACCTGAATGCGATCGCAAGCCTTGAGGGCACACTCATCACCGAAGTGCGGGACCCGTCCGACGGACGGCAGTTCAGCCATCGGTTCTTGCTGACCCGCTTCAAAAGGGCGCTCGAACACCTGCCCTGCGCGGAGCGGTAATGCACCGGGCACCGGCTTATGACCCTCGGTCAAGCCCGGTGCACCGGCCACTATTGGAAACACCAGGCACCGTCGCGTACTTGCCGCATGCCCTGCGTTGGGCGACCGATGCCTCGGTGGTGCTGCCGGCGCTGTTCCTCGGGACGATTCTCGGTTTGTTCGGCCCCTCGTGGCTCGGCGTGTTCTTCATCGCGCTGTTCGGCTCGGCCGCCTTGACCTGGCTGCTCACCGTGCAGCAGCGGGCGATTTTTGGCTACGGCGACGCGCCAACGCTCGCGGTCGACGACCTGCAGTTCCTGCGTGGCAACGGCAGGGCGCTGGTTGAAGCGGGCTCGATGATTGCGGCCGGCTACGGCGCGCTGTACCTGACGGCACCCGAACTTGCGCGCTGGTTCGCTTGGGGCGCCGGGGCATTGTTGCCGGCGTTGTTCGCACGCGCGTCGGTAGAGGAATCGCTGTGGCCGGCGCTGAATCCGCGGCGCATTGGACGCGTGCTGCTAGCCGGCGGACCGGTCGGCTGGTTGCTCGCCGTCGGCGCGGCAATCGGCATGGAGCATGTCGCGCGCGCGGCCGCGGACTTCGTCGCGCAACTCGATGCTGCCGGACTGGCGGGCTTGATCGATGGCTGGGCGCCGAGCGCCACCGCAATTGCCGCCGGCGTCGGTGGGCTGTGGTTAGCCGCGCTGTGCGTGCACCTGCACGGGCATGCGCTGCACCATGCGCGCGAGCGCGCGGAACTGCCGGTTGTACTTGCTGCTGCCGATGAAGACGAATGTGCTGCCACCAAGTGCAGCGCCGCGGTGCGCCGCGCCGCCGATAGGATTGAGGCTGCGCGCGCGCGTAATGATGCGGTCGGCGTCGACCAATGGTGCGCAATGGATGCGCCGGAAGGCGTCGGCGAGGTGGCCTACCGGCACGAGCTCTGGGAATTGCTGCTCGAGCGCAAACTCAACGGCGCAGCGGTGCGTGTCGCGCGGCGTCTCGTCGCGGCGGCCGCGCGCGAGAAACGACTCGCGCCGGCGGTGCGGTTGCAGCTTGCACGGGCGGCACGGGCGAGCAACGACAACGCACAGTTCGACATCCTGACAGCGGTCGACGCAGGCGCTCCGTCGGATGACGACCCGGCGGTGGTGGAACTCGCGGCGATGCGCGCCGACTGGCTCGCGGCGCGTGGGAAAGGATGATGGTGGGCCTGCCAGGACTCGAACCTGGAACCAAGGGATTATGAGTCCCCTGCTCTGACCATTGAGCTACAGGCCCGATCGAATAGGCGCCTATTCTAGCTTCAATCCTGGTCGAGGAAGGTCCTGAGCTGCTCGGAGCGCGTCGGGTGGCGCAGCTTGCGCAATGCTTTCGCCTCTATCTGCCGGATGCGCTCGCGCGTGACATCGAACTGCTTGCCGACTTCCTCGAGCGTGTGGTCGGTGTTCATGTCGATGCCGAAGCGCATCCGCAGTACCTTCGCTTCGCGCGGGGTGAGCCCGGCGAGCACCGAGTGCGTTGCTTCACGCAGGCCCTCAGCGGTTGCTGACTCGACCGGAGACAGCACGTTCGTATCTTCGATGAAGTCGCCGAGGTGTGAATCCTCGTCGTCGCCGATTGGTGTTTCCATCGAAATCGGCTCCTTCGCGATCTTCAGCACCTTGCGCACCTTATCTTCCGGCATGTCCATGCGCTCGGCCAATTCCTCGGGCGTCGGCTCCCGGCCCATCTCCTGCACCATCTGGCGCGAGATGCGATTCAGCTTGTTGATCGTCTCGATCATGTGCACCGGGATGCGGATGGTGCGGGCCTGGTCGGCAATAGAGCGCGTAATCGCCTGCCGAATCCACCAGGTCGCGTAAGTCGAGAACTTGTAACCGCGGCGGTACTCGAACTTGTCGACTGCCTTCATCAGGCCGATGTTGCCTTCCTGGATCAGGTCGAGGAACTGTAGCCCGCGGTTGGTGTACTTCTTAGCAATCGAGATCACAAGGCGCAGGTTCGCCTCGACCATCTCCTTCTTGGCGCGGCGCGCACGCGCCTCGCCGATGGTCATTTGGCGGTTGATGTCCTTGATCTGCGCGATCGTGAGGTCCGTCTCAGTCTCGATTGCGATGAGCTTGTTCTGTAGGCGCAGGATGTCGTCCTTAAGCCGCGTGAGGCCGGACGAGTATTTACGCTTCGCCTTGATTTGCTTGTCTATCCAGCCGAGATTGGTCTCGTTGTTCGTTGAAGTGTGCGGCCGCTTCCTCCGGATCCGGTCCGGTGTCGACAGGGCTCGCATCGTCGTCATCGTCGTCGTCACCCTTGCGCCCGCGGGTACCCGTCGTCGTGTCGTCGTCGTCATCATCATCCGCGTCGTCGTCGTCATTCTCGTCGACGTTCAGCGCCGCTTCCTCTTCCTCTTTCTCGCGGGCGGCCTTCTCTTTCGCCTGGCGTTCCTTCTCGGCAATCGCCTCGGCCAGCGCAATCGCTTCGGCCTCGGGGTCGTGGAAGCCGGTGATGACATCGGTCAGCCGCGTGCTGCCGGCCTGCACAGCTTCGTATTCCTTCATCACGGACGAGATTGAATCGGGATAGCTCGCCAACGCCGAAAGCACCTGGCCGAGGCCTTCCTCGATGCGCTTGGCAATCACGATCTCGCCCTCGCGGGTGAGCAGTTCGACGGTGCCCATTTCGCGCATGTACATGCGGACCGGGTCGGTGGTGCGGCCGAGCTCGTTCTCTACCGAAGACGCAAGAACCGCCGCGGCCTCTTCGGCATCGTCATCGGCGGCGACCGCTGAGTCGGACAATAGTAGCGTGTCGGTATCGGGCGCGACTTCATGCACCTCGATCCCCATGTCCTTGATCATGTTGATGATGTCTTCGATCTGGTCCGGGTCGACGATTTCGTCCGGCAGGTGATCGTTGACTTCGGCATAGGTCAGGTAGCCCTGCTCCTTGCCGCGGGCAATCAGCCGCTTGATCGGGGACAACTGCTCTTCGATTTCGCTGGTCTGGGTCATGCGTTCTCGGTCCGTTAAAAGCCCCGCAGATAGCGGGGCCGGAAAACGGGACAGGATAGCACAGAAAGCTGCTACACGCCCGTTTCCCTTGGGTTTTTAGCCTCCAACAACAGCCGGAGCTCGGCCTTTTCAGGGTCCGACAGCCCCGGCGCCTTTTGAATCAACTCCTCAAGCCGTCGCTCGGTGCGCGCCCGGAAGCCCTGTCCGGCGACCCGCACGAGCAAGTCGACGAATTCCGTCTTCGCTTCCGCCGCGCTGACGAGCGGCTCGATTTCGGCCAGCCGCAACAGCGCCGGCTCATGTTCGGTACCGCGCCAATGCTCGAGCACGACGGCGGCGGTGGCGTTGGGGTGCCCGTTCAACCAGGCAGCCAGCTCGCCGAGCAAGGCAGCACCCGGTTGCTCGAGCGCCGCGAGCGTGTCCGGGTCGCGCACCAGGACCGCGAGTTCCGGCCACTTCAGCAAGTACTGAATCGCTTTGCGCACCGGCGTCATCTGGATCGGCACCCGGGCCCGGACGCGCCGGCTCGGTGCGACCGCCGCCGGTGCTTCACCCATAAGCTTAGTCAAGCTTTCCGGTTCCACACCGGTGCGGGCGCTCAATTCCTTCGCCAGCAGGTGCCGGAACGCCCCGTCGGGAACCTTGGCGACCAGCGGCCGCGCCAGCTCTGCGAGCCGGGCGCGCCCGTCGAGCGAGGTGAGGTCGACCTCGGCAGACAACCGCTCCAACAAGAACATGGACAATGTTTGGGCCGTTTCTATCCGCGCGGCGAACCGTTCCGCGCCTTCGCTTCGGACCATCGAGTCCGGATCCTCGCCGTCGGGCAGGAACAGGAAGCGCATCTGGCGGCCGTCTTTCGCCTCGGGCAGGGCCTGCTCGAGCGCGCGCCAGGCGGCGGCACGGCCTGCGCGGTCGCCATCGAAGCAGAACACGACCTCGGGCGTCACCCGGAACAGCTTGTGCAGGTGCTCCGGCGTGGTCGAAGTTCCCAGAGTAGCCACCGCGTAACGGATACCGTGCTGCGCGAGCGCGACGACATCCATGTAACCCTCGACGACGAGCAGGCGCGGGATGTCGCGTAGCGCCTGCCGGACTTCATACAGCCCGTACAGTTCTCGACCTTTGTGGAAGACCGGCGTCTCCGGCGAGTTCATGTACTTGGCCTGGTCGTCGCCTTTCAGGATGCGCCCGCCGAACGCGATCGTACGGCCGCGACCGTCGCGGATCGGGAACATGATTCGCTCCCGGAAGCGGTCATAGGTGCGGTCCTCGCGCCGCGACAGCATGCCCGCCAGCTCGAGCAGTTCGCGGCGTGCGTCGGAGGTGCCGAGCGCCTTCAAAAGCGCGTCCCAGCCGCCCGGCGCCCAGCCGATGCCGAACTCGGCCGCGATTTCGCCGGTCAGTCCGCGCTGTTTCAGGTATTCGACCGCGTCGGGAGTGGCTTTCAGCTGCTGCCGGTAGAAGCGGGCAGCGTCGTCGAGAATCTCGTAGAGGTCGGGGCTGGTGCGCTCGCGCTGCGGCGCCGAGCCGCCTTCGCGTGGTACGTCGACACCGAGCTGCCGCGCGAGCTCCTCGACCGCGTCGACGAACTCCATGTGTTCGTATTCAATCAGAAAGCCGAGCGCATTCCCGTGCACGCCGCAGCCAAAGCAATGGTAGAACTGTTTTTGCGGGCTTACGAAGAAAGACGCGGTCTTCTCGCCGTGGAATGGGCAGCAGGCGGCGAACTCGCGCCCCGACTTTTTGAGTTGGACGCGGCTGCCTATTACCTCGACGATGTCACTGCGGGCGACCAGGTCTTCGATGAAATCGCGAGGGATCAAGCCAGCCATGACGCGATTCTAACCGCTCACCACAACTCGGTTCCGGCCGGTGTGCTTACCTTCATACATCGCCCGGTCCGCCGCCTCAATGGCGCTCTCGATGTCGTCTTCGACGGTCGCGATTCCGAAGGTCATGGTCACCGACAGCGTTCCGGCACTGGTTTCGATGGGCTTGGCCGCGAGCGCATCCCTGCGGCGGTTCATCGCGTCGAGCGCACCGTTCGCGTCGGTGTCCGGCAGCAGCAGCACGAACTCCTCACCGCCCCAGCGGCAGACCGCATCGACCATGCGGGCACTCGCATCGAGACGGGCAGCGACCTCGACGAGCACGGCGTCGCCGACAGGGTGACCGTATTTGTCGTTCAGAGCCTTGAAGTCATCTATGTCGCCTACGACTACCGAAAGCGGCAGCTTGTCGCGCCGCGCGCGCGCGAGCGCGCGTTCTGCAATCTCGAGGAACGCTCGACGGTTGAGGCGTCCGGTCAGTGGGTCCTCGCGCGCGAGCTTTGCCAGCTGCTGCTGAAGCAGGGCCTTATTGCGGTAGCCACGCCAGGCAACTAAGCCGAGGATGATGGTGAACGCCAGTGCAATGCTGACGCCGAACAGCATCCAACTGCGGCGCTCAAGGTCGATTGCCTGCAGGTCGGCGTCGAGCCGGAGCATGTCGATCTCACGGTCGCGCTGGCGCGCCGCGAACTGAACCTCGAGCTCCTCTATCGTCCGGCGCCGTTCATCGGCGAGCATGCCGTCGCGCACTTCTACCGTCCGCCGGTACTGGTTCAGCGCTTCTTCGTAGTTGCCGAGTTCCTCGTGGATTGCCGCCATTTTTTGCGCCGTTTGCAGCGCGACCATAGAGCCTTCGCGGCTGTCCGTGCGCAGCGCCTGTTCGTATTGCGCGAGGGCCTCCGCCGGACGTCCCCGCGCGCGTAGCAGGTCGCCCATGCTGAGTTCCACCCCTGCCAGCAGCCGCACGTGGCCGAGCGTCCGAGCGTGTTCGAGCGCCTCGTCGCAGGTACGCTCGGCTTCGTCCAGTTGCCCGGTCGTCACGAGGTTCGCGCATATGCTCGCGAGCTGGTAGGCCACGACCCGTGTTTGATTGTGTTCGCGGCCTAGCGCCAGCGTTTCATAGTGGAATGGGAGGCCGGCTGCCGGGCCCTCGAGTGCGCTGACCGCCAATGCCAGGTTCCCGAGTATCAGCAGCTCGACTGTGCGGTCGTCCGACCGGCGCGCAATTTCAAGCGCCTGTTCAATGTAGGTCTTGCCACGGGCGACATCACCGGTGAAGTTGTAAGCGATGCCAATCGCGTTGGTCGTGCGGGCCAGTTTGGCGAGCGCGTCGGTGCCTGCCAGCAGGTCGCGTGCCCGGTGGAAGGACTCAAGCGCACCTGCAATGTCGCCGGATTCCGCCCGGATGGTGCCACGCATCTGCAGGGCGTCCGCCTCCATCACCTCATCGCCGATTGATTGGGCCAGCGTGTCTATGCGCGCCAAGTCGGCCAGCGCATCGTCGGTTCTCCCCTGGTCCCGATACATACCGGAACGAAGGTGCAGCAGCTCGTAGCGTCGGACAGTGGCTCGGGAAGGTATTGCTGGATGATGCCAATCTCGAAGCGTTCCTGATCGGCGAGGTCGGTGCGCCCGCCTTGTTCATACTGGGAAATCGATTCGCGACGCTGCTTGACCATCTTGTCGAGCGCCTCAAGGACCTGCGCATCGGTGAGTTCGATGCGCTCGTCGATTTCGCGCTGCTTGACCGCGGCCATCATCAGGCGGATAACGCCGAGGCGGCGCTTGTCGCCCGCCTTCAGGGCCGACTTCATGTCGTCCTGTATCTGCAGGCGCAGCAACATGATGCGGACGGCTTAGTAGAGGCGGGTACGGCGAGCGGAGTCGCGCGCCATCTTCTTCGCGTGACGCTTGACCGCGGCGGCCTGCTTGCGCTTGCGCTCCTGGGTCGGCTTCTCGTAGAACTCGCGGCGACGGACTTCCGTCAGCACGCCGGCCTTCTCGCAGGACCGCTTGAATCGCCGCAGGGCGACTTCGAACGGCTCGTTTTCCTTGACGCGTACGCTGGGCATTAAAACCACCACCTCCGGAGAAAGGGGCGAATTCTAGCCGGGACAGCGGCCAATTGCAAAGCCCGAATCGCATGGTGCGGGTACAATCGCGTCGTGATTGTTCTGGGCATCGAGACGAGTTGTGACGAGACCGGCGTCGCCGTGTACGACGGCGAGCACGGGCTGCTGGCCGACATGCTCTACAGCCAGGTTGACCTGCACCGTCTGTACGGCGGGGTCGTCCCGGAACTGGCGTCGCGCGACCACGTTCAGCGGCTGCTGCCGATGATCCGCGACTGCCTAGGGCAGGCTGGCATAGAGCGGCCGGAAGGCGTTGCCTACACCGCGGGGCCTGGGCTGGTCGGGGCGCTGCTGGTCGGCGCCGCGCTCGGACGCTCGCTCGCGTATGCGTGGGGCGTTCCCGCGGTCGGTGTGCACCACATGGAGGCGCACCTTTTGGCGCCGATGCTCGAGCCGCGCCGGCCGCCGTTGCCGTTCGTGGCCCTCCTTGTATCCGGCGGCCATACGATGCTGGTCAATGTAACGGGCATCGGCGCGTACCAGATTCTCGGCGAATCGCTCGACGATGCGGCAGGTGAGGCATTCGACAAGACCGCGAAGTTGCTGGGCTTACCGTATCCGGGCGGCCCGCATCTGGCGCGCTTGGCGGAGGGGGGCACAGCGGGCGCATTCCGCTTTCCGCGCCCGATGACGGACCGGCCTGGCTTGGACTTCAGCTTCAGCGGATTGAAGACCGCTGCGCTGAATGCGCTTCCGCGCGCAACCGACGAACAGGGCCGCGCCGACCTCGCGCGCGGCTTCGAGGACGCAGTGGTTGAGACGCTTGCGATTAAGTGTGAGCGGGCGCTGGCACAGGAAGGCGTGCGCGCGCTCGTCGTCTCCGGCGGGGTCGGCGCGAACCGGCGCCTGCGTGCGCGGCTAACAGAAGTCGCGAGTGAAGCCGGCGCTGAAGTTTTCTATCCCAAGCCGGAATATTGCACCGACAATGGCGCGATGGTGGCGTACGCAGGACACGCGCGCCTGGCGGCTGGGCAACACGAACCCCTGCGAATCGGTGCGCGTGCCCGCTGGCCGATCGATACGCTGACGGCATTGGAGGCCTGAATGGATATCGTCTACCTGCACGACCTGCGCGTCGACGCGGTCATCGGCATTTTCGATTGGGAACGGCGCGTCACGCAGACGGTCAGCATTGACCTCGATATGGCGTTCGACATCGCGCCTGCGGCCGCTACGGACAGCATCGACGATACGCTGAACTACAAGGCGGTGGCGAAGCGCGTCACTGCGTTCGTCGCGGAGAGCCGCTTCCAACTCGTCGAAACGCTCGCTGAGCGGGTCGCGGCGATCGTGCGTGACGAGTTCGGCGTCGCATGGGTGCGCGTGCGCATCAACAAGCCCGGCGCGATCCGCGGTGCGCGCGACGTGGGGGTCGTAATCGAACGTGGTTCCCGCGGTGGTTGAGGTTTTCGTCGGCGTCGGCAGCAATGTCGACCGCGATGACAACCTGCGGGCCGGCGTCGCAGCACTTCGCGAGACGTTCGTCGAAGTCCGCGTGTCGACCGTGTGGGACAACCCCGCAGTCGGCTTCCAAGGTGATGATTTTCTCAATCTGGTGGCTGCGTTCAAAACCGACCTTTCCGCTGGTGCGGTGGCCGATCGGCTCGATGCAATCGAGGACCGTTTTGGCCGCCGTCGCGACGGCGGCCGCATCGTATCGCGAACGCTCGACCTCGATTTGCTGCTGTATGGCGACGCGGTGATTGACGACGGGCGGGTACGCGTGCCTCGGCCGGATGTCAGCGATTACGCGTTTGTACTGTGTCCGCTCGCAGAGCTCGCACCGGAGCGGCGCCACCCGGTGTTGGGTACGACCTTCAGTGAAATGTGGGATGCATTCGAAAGCGACGGAAACCGACTCACCCGGTGGCCGCTCGAACTGTAGCGCTCAGTCCCAGCCGATTGAACGCCCGCCGTCGACCGCGATGACCTGGCCGGTGACGAACGGTGCATCGAGCGCGAGGAATCGCACGATGCCGGCGACATCGGACGGTTGGCCTCGACGCTTCAGTGCGCTCGCCGCGATGATCGCCTGCTTTGAGGGGGCGTCCAGGCCTGACTCCGGCCATTCGACCGCACCCGGTGACACGCCGTTCACGCGCACCTCGGGCCCCAATTCGCGTGCCAGCGCGTAGGTCAACGAGGCGAGCCCCGCCTTCGCGACCGAGTAAACCAGGTGGCCTTTCAGCGGGCGCCGCGCGTGGATGTCGATGATGTTCACGATCGCGCCGCCGCGCGCGGCGAGCAGCGGTGCCGCCGCCTGCGCGACGAAGAACGGGGCGCGCAGGTTGGTTCCCAGGAGGTCATCCCACTGTGCGTCGGTCACGGTCCCGACCGGTGTCGGGTAGAAACTCGATGCGTTGTTGACGACTACGTCGAGCCGATTTCGATGGCCCGCAGCACGCGCAACCAGCGAAGCCGCCGCGCTGGGTGTAAGTAGGTCGGCTTGCTCGACGAACGCGGACGCTGCGCGTACCGCGTTCAGTTCCGCCGCGAGCGCCTCGGCCGGCGCGGCGGAGCGGTTGCAATGGATCACGACGTCGACGCCCGCATGATGCAGCTCGCGCACGATTGCGGCGCCGACGCGCCGCGCGCCCCCAGTGACCAATGCGATTCGTCGGTCGTCGCTCATCGCGGCATTATACTGGCGCCACATGACTGCATTGCCTCCACCGGACGCGGACGCCGCGGCGCACGGCGCCCGCGTCGCCGAGTACGTCGCGCAGCTGGTCGCCGACCGGGGCGGCGTGCTGCCGTTCTCTGAGTACATGGATGCAGTGCTGTACGCGCCGGGCCTCGGCTACTACAGCGCGGGCAGCCATAAACTCGGCAGCGGTGGCGATTTTACGACCGCGCCAGAGGTCTCTCCGCTGTTCGGCCGCTGCGTCGCCGCCCAACTCGCGGACGCCGGAGCGGCCGGCGGCGAAGTGCTGGAGGTCGGAGCCGGTAGCGGCCGCCTTGCAGCCGACGCGCTGATCGAGCTTGCGCGCACCGGCGCGTTGCCGGCTCGCTACGCGATTCTCGAACTCAGCGCTGACCTGCGTGCGCGGCAACGTGCGACGTTGGAAGCGCTCGCGCCGGCGGCGCTGCCGTGCGTCGAGTGGCTCGACACGCTGCCCGAAACTTTCAGCGGCATCGTGTTCGCGAACGAGGTGCTGGACGCGCTGCCCGTCGAGCGGTTCCGGCGGACCGCAAATGGTGTCGAGCAGTGCGTGGTCGGGTATGAGCCGGGGCGCTTCGCTTCGGACTTTCGGCCGGCCGGCGCTGAACTCACGCGCGCAGTCGCTGCAATCGAAGAGGAAGTGGGGCGCCTGCCGGACGGTTTCGAGTCCGAGGTTTGCCTGCGCCTGCGGCCATGGCTCGCATCGCTCGCGGACATGCTCACCGGCGGCACGCTGCTCTTCATAGACTACGGAATGTCGCGGCGCGAATACTACTCGGCTGCCCGCAGCACAGGCACGCTGCGCTGCCACTACCGGCAGCGCGCACACGACGACCCGTTCGTCTGGCCGGGTCTGCAGGACATCACCGCCCAGGTCGATTTCACAGCGGTCGCGGAACTGGGCACGGCCGCAGGGCTTGAGCTCGCCGGTTACACGACGCAGGCGCATTTCCTGATCGGCTGCGGGCTCACCGGTTTTATGGATGAGCCGCTGCCCGATGACCGTGCGGCGGTGTTGCGCTCGCAGCAGGCCGCACGGCTGACGATGCCAGGCGAGATGGGAGAGCGCTTCAAGGTAATCGCATTCACACGCGGCCCCGTGTCGGCGCTGCGTGGTTTTGCGGTCAGGGACTTGTCCGAGCGGCTATGACCCGATTGCAGCCACCGCGCTGACGCGGGCAGCGCGCAGCGCTGCGCCGAGTTCCGCACCCGCAAGCCCCTGTTCCATCAGCGGTGCGACATCGACAGCCGCGGCTGCGCGTAGCGCACCCCGCAGCAGCTCCGGTTGCGGGTAGTCGCGCTCTTCGAGTCCGGTGCGTCCGCGCGCGTCCGCTTCGCATGCGAGCAGAAACTGATCGAACCGATTTGGGCGCCGGAACGCGTCGAGCGCCTCGAGCAATTCGACGATGGTATCGGCGCGCAGCTCGTGTGCGCGGTGGCAATGGAGGTGGTAGCGTGATACCTGCTCGCCGAGTGCCGCGAAATCGCGGGGCACTTTCAGCCTCTGCGCCAGTTTGCGAACCAACGCTACGCCGCGCTGCTCGTGGCCGTGGTGTTTCGGCAACTGGTCGGCAGGCGTCGTGCCTTTACCGAGGTCATGGACCAGCGCCGCGAAACGCACCTGTTCGTCGCTCGTGAGCCGTGCGGCCTGCGCGAGCACCATCATCGTGTGGATGCCGGTATCGACTTCAGGGTGGTGTTTCGGCGGCTGGGGTACGCCGAACAGGCGGTCGACCTCAGGGAACACGCGCGCGAGAGCGCCACAGGCGCGTAGCACCTCGAAGAACACCTGGGGGTGGTCGGTGCGGAGCGCGCGCAATGTCTCTTGCCACACACGCTCGGGTACCAGCGCATCCGCCTCGCCAGCGGCGACCATGTCGCGCATGAGCGCAGTCGTCTCCGGCGCGACGCGGAAGCCGAGGCCGTGAAAGCGCGCGGCGAAGCGCGCGGCGCGCAGTATCCGCACCGGGTCCTCGACGAACGCGGGCGACACGTGGCGCAAGAGCTTGGCCTCCAGGTCCGCCCGCCCGCCGTGCGGGTCGACCAGCGTCCCGTCGGCGTCCTCGGCGATTGCGTTGACCGTGAGGTCGCGCCGAGCCAAGTCGTCCGCGAGCGTGACATCCGGTGCGGCATGCACGACGAAGCCGCGGTAACCCGGCCCGCTCTTGCGCTCGGTCCGTGCCAGCGCGTACTCGTCGCCGGTCTCGGGGTGCAGGAACACCGGGAAGTCGCGGCCGACCGGCCGGAAGCCTTGCGCGAGCATCTCATCGACGGTCGCGCCTACGACCACATAGTCGTCGGTGTTCGGTTCGAGACCAAGCAGGCGGTCCCGGATAGCGCCGCCGACCTTGAAAGTCTTCATGCGGTTATCCTACACCGATGCGTGTGACCTTCGTCTTGATGCTGTGCGTGTACTTGCAGGGGTGCTACTACCTGCAGGCGGCGCGCGGGCAGGTCGAGATACTTTCGAAGCGCGAGCCGGTGTCGGAGCTGATCGACGCGCCGGGAACACCCGAGCCGTTGCGCGAGCGGCTGCGCCTTGCACGCGAAATCCGCGCGTTCGCGAGTGACGAACTCCTGCTGCCCAACAACCGCAGCTATACCGATTATGTGGACCTCGGCCGCCCATACGTCGTGTGGAGTGTTGTCGCGGCGCCCGAGTTTGCGGTGCAGCCTGTCCGCTGGTGTTTTCCGATCGCGGGTTGCGTGTCATACCGCGGTTACTTCCGGAAGGCCGCTGCCGATGGGTTCGCGGAGCGCCAGCGCCGGCGGGGTTACGACGTGCGTATTGGCGGCGTCGCAGCTTACTCAACGCTCGGCTGGTTTGCAGACCCCTTGCTGAGCACGATGGTGCGCGACGACGAGGTGGAACTCGCCGCGTTGCTCTTCCACGAACTCGCCCATCAGGTTGTGTACGTGCGTGGAGATACGCAATTCAACGAGGCGTTCGCGACGGTGGTCGAGGAAGAAGGCGTGCGCCAGTGGCTCGCGCACCGCGCTGAGCCGGAGCGCATCGCGCAATACCATGCGCGCCGCGCGCGTCAGGCAGACTTCGCGCGGCTGATTACCGAGACGCGCGCCGCGCTCAAGGACCTTTACGCGCGCGAGCTGTCGGCGGACGAGATGCGGGCAGCGAAGGCGCATGCATTCGTTGGGTTGCGCACGCGCTATCAAAACATGCGCGACGGCGCGTGGGACGGTTACGAAGGCTACAACAGATGGTTCGACCGAGAGCTGAACAACGCTGACCTCGCGGCGGTCGCAACCTACAACGATCGGATACCCGAACTGCGCGCGTTGCTCGAGTCCCTGGGCGGCGACCTCGCCGCGTTCTACGAGGCGGCGCCTGCGCTCGCCGGCTCGAACTGACCCACTAGGCTGGGCTCGAGCGCCGACGCGGTGATGCCGAGGTCCGACAGGCCTGGGCCTGTGCTGCACACGCTGTCCACCTGCAATGAACGCCAGACGTCGCGCGTGAAAGGTTTGCCGGGGAAGAACTCCAGCAACGTGGCCTGCAGGCGAGCGAGCGTCGGGGGCAGCCCGATAATCGCGCGGCGACGACCGGTTTGCTCAGCGACCATCTCGATGATTTCGCGCAGCGTGTAGATGGTCGGACCGCAGAGCGTATAGCGACGGCCGAAGGTCGTGCGGTCGTCGAGTGCCACCGCGAATGCCTCAGCGACGTCGCCGACGAACACAGGCTGAAAACGCGCGTCCGGGCAGGCGAGGGGGAAGACGCCGGGCGACAGGCGCAACAGCGTCGAGAAACGGTTCAGGAAGCTGTCGCCGGGGCCGAAGACCGTCGACGGCTGGAACACCGTGCAATGCACTTGATTCGCCGCGTGCACGCGCAAGGCGGCTTCGCCTTCGCCCTTCGACCGCAAGTAGCGGCTCGGTGCATTGCCCGCGTCGGCATTCAGCGCGCTCATGTGCAGCAGGCGGTCAACCCCTGCGGCGCGGCACGACTGCGCGACCTTGCGCGGGAGTTCCACGTGCACGAGTCGGAATGTCTGGCCACGCGTTTCATTGAGGATGCCGACGAGGTTGACCACCGCGTCGCAGCCGCGGAACGCACGCGTCAGCGCTTCGCCATCGTGAATATCGGCTTGCTCCATACGCACGGTGGGGAGTACGGCCAGGGTGCGGTTCCGGTAAGGGCGGCGAGAGAGTACGCGCACCGTGTGCCCGGCGGACGCCAGTCGCGACACCAGGTGCGTGCCGATGAAGCCGGTACCGCCGAGTACACACACTTGAAGTTGTCGGTTCACTCGGCCACCGCTGGGATGTCGCGCATGCGCGACGAAAGCGGGCGCACTTCCTGCCCGAGGCGCCAATCGAAAATCGCAGCGCCCGCCATCACCTGCCGTACATAGCCGCGGGTTTCGTGGAAGGGGATAGTCTCCACCCAGATGTCCGCGGGCAGCGCATTAGAATGCGGCAACCATCGCTCTACCCGATGGGGGCCCGCGTTGTACGCGGCTGTCGCCAGCACCTCGTGTTGCCCGAAACGGCTGAGCACCGAGCCGAGGTATGCGCTGCCTAGCTTCACGTTCGTATCCGGGTCGAGCAAAGCCGAGTTGCTCGGCAGCTGCATTCCGATTCGGCGCGCGACCTCGCGGCCCGTGCCGGGCATCAGTTGCATCAGACCGAGCGCGCCAGCACCCGAACGCGCATCCGGCATGAACAAGCTTTCGCTGCGCACCAAGCTGTACACCAGCGAAGCGTCGACGCCGTTGTCCAGAGCGTTCGCTGCTATCTGACGCTGGAACAGTATCGGGTAACGTAGCGCAAGGTCCTCGTACCGGCCCGCGCGGCCGAGGGTCGCAATCGCCTGCGCATGCCATTGCCAGCGCTCTGCGAGCAGCGCCGCCTGTACCAGCTCGTCGACGCTCATCCCGCCGATAGCGCCGGCCCATTCCGCACGCGCTTCGGGCAGCATGCCGAGCGCCAGGAATTCGCGTGCTCGCCGCACCGGGAGGCGTTCTGCGATTGCGTCGATGGTTGGCTCGTCGGCTTCAGTCAACTCGCCCTGGATTGCATACGGGCGGTCGAGCCGGTCGGCAGCGAGCCAGGCGTGGTATCCGTGACCGGTGGCGATCGCCTCGTACGCTTCTCGCGATGCGACCGAGTCGCCGGCCTGTTCAACTGCGCGTGCGTCCCAATAGCGCCAGCCGTCCTGGCCGCGCACGTTATCTGGCAGTTGCGCGATTGCAGTGCGCACGCCATCCCAGTCCCGATGGCGCAGCGCTGCACGCACACGCCATTCATCGACCATGAAATCCGCGTCGTCGACGGCCGCGAGCCACGCCGACGCCTCCGGGGCATGTCGTTGCGCGGCAATCAGTCCTGCCATGCGCAATACGCGGGTCCGGTCGGCGGGTTCGAAGCGGAAATGCCCGTCGAGGCGCTGTAGTTGTGTGCGGGCGGCGGCCGGTTCAATGCGCGCGAGACGCTCCAGACCGGCGACCAACAGTCGGCGTTCGCGCGCGCTGTCCGCCGGTAATCCGCCCACTGCGAACGCGCGCGCCGGAGAATGCTGCATCACCCGCCAGCGCTGCACGAACTCGCGATCCGCGTCGTCGAGCCGGCGTGCGAGCCAACCCGCGAGGCTGTATTGGCGCGCTTCGAGCGCAAGCTCCATGCGTTGTTGGACCAACGCCGGCGTAAGCCTTCCGGACGCTTCGAGCCACGCGAAAACCGGGTCGCATGCGTCCGGTTGGCTGCGACCGGCCAGCCAGAGTTCGGTCGCGCGCGTGGCGACAGCCGGCGCGTCGGCACCGCCCGTTTGGAGCTGTGCGGTCACCCAGTGGCAGCGCAGCGTTGTATCAGCAGGGTCGTGCCAGTCCTGCAGATAGTCTTCCCAACGACCACGATGTGCCAGCGCGCGTAACCAGTCGCGCCGCAGTCGTTCGTTGACCGGTAGGTCGGACCAGCGCGCGATGAAGTCCTGGACTGCGCCAGATGCCGCCCGGTCGAAGGCGTTGCCCAGCAGGTAGTAATCGAGGTACGGCGCGAGCGGATAGCCGGCGAGGACCTCGCGGTGCCGGTCGACAGCTTCTACATCGCCGCGCTTCGCGGCGCGCAACGCCTCACCGAACGCCGCGCGCTGTTCCGCGAGGTCGGCGTGAGCGGAACCCACGGCGATGCCGGCGATGATGAGTGCTGCGCGAAAGATCCATTGAACCATGCTGATACTATAGCGGTGTTTTCCGGAGGGCCCCATGGCATTTGCGTCAATCAACCCCGCATCCGGCAAGCGCGAAGCGGAATTCGCGGCGCACGACGCGGCGGCCACTGAAGAGCGGCTTGCCGCAGCGACTGCTGCTGCCCCCGATTGGGCGACGACACCGGTTGCAGTGCGCGTTGCCGTACTTACGCGGTGCGCTGAGCTGCTCTCCGAACGACGTGAAACGCTGGCGGCGCTGGCCACACTGGAGATGGGCAAGCTCGAGCGCGAAGCGCTGGCGGAAGTCGACAAGTGCGGCACCGCATTCTCTTTCTACGCTCAGCATGCTGCCGCATGGCTCGCCGATGAAGTCATAAGCACCGACGCCACCCGCAGCCTCGTCGCCCGCCAGCCACTCGGCGTTGTGTTGGCCGTGATGCCGTGGAATTTCCCGTTCTGGCAAGTGGTGCGCTTCGCGGCACCGGCGCTTGCCGCAGGTAACGTCGGCCTGTTGAAGCACGCGTCGAATGTGCCGCAGTGCGCGCTGGCGCTCGAGCGATTGTTCGCCGACGCGGGCGCACCTCCCGGCGTATTCCAGACATTGCTCATTGAAAGCGGCGACGTGGCACGCCTGATTGAAGACCCGCGCGTACGCGCGGTCACGCTGACAGGCAGCGAGTCAGCAGGGCGTGCGGTGGCGACCGCCGCCGCCGGTGCACTGAAAAAGAGTGTGCTCGAGCTCGGCGGATCGGATGCGTTCGTCGTGCTGGACGATGCCGACCTTCCGCGCACGCTCGAGGTCGCGGTCACCGCGCGCTTCCAGAACGCCGGCCAGAGCTGCATCGCGGCAAAGCGCTTCATCGTTGCAGACGCGATTCACGATGCGTTCGTCGAGGGCTTCGCGGCGCGCGCCGCCGCTTTGGAGCCGGGGCGCAACCTTGCACCGCTCGCGCGCGCCGACTTGCGCGACGAACTACACCGCCAGGTCGTCGATTCAATCGCCGCTGGCGCGCGTTGCGCGACCGGTGGTGAAGCGGTCCCTGGCCCCGGTGCTTACTACCGGGCGACGGTGTTGTATGGCGTGGTGCCCGGGATGCCGGCGGCCGACGAAGAGTTGTTCGGCCCTGTTGCCGCGGTGCTGCGTGCACGCGACGACGCGCACGCGCTCGCGCTTGCGAACGGGAGCCGCTTCGGACTCGGCGCTTCGGTCTGGACGCAGGATGCAGCACGCGGCGAACGCTTCGCGCGCGCCTTCGAGAGCGGTCTCGCGTTCGTCAATGGAATGGTGAAGAGTGATGCGCGCCTGCCGTTCGGCGGCGTAAAGGCTTCGGGTTACGGCCGGGAACTCGCGCGGGATGGCCTGTACGAATTCGTCAACACCAAATCCATCTGGATCGCCTGACCGTCAGTCTATGACCAGCGTCCAAGTGCCGAGGACGGAGTCGCCGGTCACCACGCTGACCTGCCACACGCCGGTCCACGCAGGAAGGATCCGCTTGCTCGACCACGCACGCCACCTTTCGGCGCCGACCTCAATCGGTACCTCGGCCATCACCCGGCCACCGTGTTCCCAGCGGTGGACCACGGTCTCGCCCGCTAGGCCGTGCAATTCAGTGAAGAAGCGGACCCGGCCGTCGCCGGTCGAGGCACGCTCGAGCGCGTCGACCGGCTCACGTTCGACGACTCCGGTGGTGAACTGCGCACGCGCAACGGTCGGTTCGCCGGCCGCCGGCAGGGCGATGCACATCAGTACGATAGCGGGCGCGATTCGCATGTATTCCGAGTATACGCATGGACGCTGAAATCGCGACCCTCCTGGCCGCGGTCGCGGGCGCAGGGCTGGTAGCGGGCTTTCTCGCCGGACTGCTGGGCGTCGGTGGCGGCCTGATATTCGTGCCCGCGCTGCTCGCAATCCTCGCCGCGCAGGGCGTCCCGGCGGACCTGGCGATGCACGCGGCGGTCGGTAGCTCACTTGCCGCAATCATCCTCGCTTCTGCGTCATCGGTCTGGGCGCATGCCCGGCGCGGCAGCGTCGAATGGCCGGTCTGGCGCGCATTGTTGCCGGGGCTTGTTATCGGCGCTTTGTTCGGCGCGGCGGTCGCAGCGGCGCTGAGCGGTGACGCATTGCGCCGCGTGTTTGGCGTGTTTCTGTTTGCTGTCGCGTTCCAGATGGCCGGCTTCATCCGCACCTCACCGCAGCGTGCGTTACCCGGTCGAGTTGGGCTGGCCGCTGCTGGCACCGGCGTCGGTCTGGTCGCGGCGCTGGTCGGAATTGGTGGGGGTGTACTTACCGCGCCGTTCCTCGTTTGGTGCAACCGACCGATGATCAACGCGGTAGGAACCGCGGCTGCCGCAGGCATGCCGATCGCAATCGCCGGCGCGGCCGGATTTGCTGTCGCTGGAATCGGATCAGTCGGGCTCCCACCGGGCAGCACGGGCTTCGTTGTCTGGCCGGTAGCTTTGACGCTCGGTGCGATTGCGATGCTTACGGCGCCGCTCGGTGTGCGCGCCGCACACCGGGTGCCGGCGCTGGCGTTGCGCCGCGTATTCGCGGTCGCGCTGGTCGCGATCGGAGTGCGCCTGTTGGTCGGCTAGCGCACTTTGGTTCAGCACACGTTCAGGCGTAAAACGCGATATTCTTTGCGCGCCGACCATGGGGCGGCGTTAACCACAACATCACCAAAGCTCAAGGAGCAACTCTGATGCGCAACAATCAAACCCGCGGTGTAGCCATCGCCGCGTTGGCAGTCATGATCTCGACCGCGGGTGTCGCTTCCGCGAACCCGACGGGGCCGTCGTACAACTATGTCGACATCGGCTACGTTGACCTCGACCTCGACGGCGGCGGCAGCATCGACGGCTACGGGCTGACCGGCTCGTTCGCGCTCGCGGAGCAGTTCCACATCGTCGCCGACTATATCCGTGTCAGCGAAGGCATCCTTAGCGCCGACGTCACGACGCTCGCAGGCGGTTGGAACATGCCGCTGAACCCGACCACCGATTTCGTCGCCCGGCTCGGCTTTGTGCGCGCGGGAGCGCGTGTCACCGGATTCGGCAGCGACAGTGACAACGGCTGGATGGTGCAGGGCGGAATCCGCTCCATGGTCGCGCCGCAGTTCGAGCTGAACGCGTTCGTCACGCATACCGACGTCAGTGGCTCCGACACGTCTATCGGCGTGGGTGCGGTGTGGCACTTCACCAATAACTTCGGGCTGTCCGGTGGATTCGATTTCTCCGATGGCGACAGGCTGAGCCGCCTGGGCGTTCGCTTCTCGTTCTAATCGCTCCTTGTTCTGAATCAAAGCCCCGCATTAGCGGGGCTTTTTTTTAGCGAATGACGATGAACTGAACGCCGTTGCCGCGTCGCACGGTGAGCAGCAGCTGCGGTTGCCCCGGCGCCGCCAGCCGCCGCAGGTCGTCCACATTGCCGACATCCTGACGGTTGACCGTGGTGATCACGTCCTCGGGCTGCAACCGCGCCCGTGCAGCTGCGGAACCAGGCTCGACCGAAGTCACCTGCGCGCCCTGCACGCGGCCAAACAGCGGCGAAGTCTCCGGGATGTTGGAGAAGGTCGCGCCGCGCAGGCCAGGGTGCAGCGTGTCGGCGGCGACTTCAGCTGTCGCGAGCTCGCCAATTCGTGCGTTGACGGTACGGCGTTCACCGTCGCGAATCACCTCAAGCCGCACGCGCTCGCCGACGCGAATCATTCCGAGCTGGTTGCGCAGTTCGTTCCAGTGCGTGACCGCGCGTCCATTGACCGAGATGATCACGTCGCCGGCGCGGATGCCCGCTTCCTCGGCTGAGGAACCCTCGGCGACATTGGTCACGACGACGCCCTGACGCTCCGAGGTGCCGAGCGCCTCAGCGAGCTCCGCATCAAGATTCTGGATGTTGATGCCGAGTACGCCTCGGCGGACTTCGCCGTGCTCGAGTAGCTGCTCCATCACATAGCGCGCCATATTCGCCGGGATCGCGAAGCCGATGCCGATGTTCCCGCCGGTGCCTGACAGGATTGCAGTGTTGATGCCCACAAGTTCGCCGCGCAGGTTGACCAGTGCACCGCCGGAGTTGCCGCGATTGATTGCGGCGTCGGTTTGGATGAAGTCCTCAAAGCTCTGCGGCCCGCGCATCAGCAGCGCGCGCCCGAGGCCGCTGACAATGCCCGATGTGACCGTCTGGCCGAGCCCGAACGGGTTACCGATTGCGACGACAAAGTCGCCGACTTCGAGCGCGTCGGAGTTCGACATCGGGAGCGCAGTCAGATTAGCGCCTTCGACCTTGAGCAGCGCCACGTCGGTCCCCTCGTCGGTGCCGACAACTTCGGCGACCAGCTCGCGGCCGTCCTGCAGTGTCACGCGGATTTCGGTTGCATTCGCTACGACATGGTTGTTCGTCAGGACGAGGCCGCGTTCTGCGTCCACGATGACGCCCGAGCCCAGGCTCGCTACTTCGCGCTCCTGCGGTTGGTCCGGCATCGAGAAGAAGCGCCGGAAGAACGGGTCGTTGAACATCGGGTTACGCTGCGTCTGCACGGTGCCGCGCGTTGAGATGTTCACGACGGCCGGTACGGTCCGCTGCAGCATCGGCGCCAGCGACGGCAGTGCCTCACCATCGACGGCGACTGGTAACTGGGCCGCGGCTGGGGCAACCGGCAACACGGTTGCGGCGGTGAACAGGGCGGCGGCGAGCAGGTGCAGTAGCTTCATTTATTCTCCATGGGGTGGCAAACAGGTGGCGGGCCCGTCTGCGAACGGACACTGGACGCGCCGAAAAGTTCTATTTTGACCTATTTGCGTACGCCTAAGCTGTTGGAAAATCAACAAGATTCTTCGACTATCTAAAATGTGAGCAATAATCCGCAAGCGTTTGTTTAGCAAACCTTTATTTATGCCTTAAGGTCTCTTGACAGCGCTCGGCTTGCCCCCTACAGTTAGGCCTTCGGAAACACAAGATGTTGTGTTCCGTAATATTCCAAACACAAGGGGAGCCGGTTTCGGCAGAACCAATAAGAACAGGAGCTTACCCCTCGATGAAGCAAGCAGTGAAGGTGATGCCGCAAACCACCACAGACATTCCGGTCCAGGAAGCCTCGCAGGATATCTGGGACAAGAAATACCGATTGAAGACGAAGGACGGCGTGATCGTCGACGAGACGGTCGACCACACTTGGCGCCGCGTCGCTGCGGCGCTCTCAGAGGTCGAGGCCCCGGAGGTCCGCGAGCACTGGCTCGAACGGTTCCTGTGGGCACTGCGCCGCGGGGCAATCCCCGCTGGCCGCATCACTTCGAACGCCGGCGCGCTCGAGCACAAGCCCGCGACCTCCACAATCAACTGCACGGTGTCCGGCACGATCCGCGACTCGATGGACGACATCCTCGGCAAGGTCCACGAGGCCGGGCTGACGCTGAAGGCAGGCTGCGGTATCGGTTACGAATTCTCGACGCTGCGGCCGCGCGGCGCGTTCGTCGCCGGCGCAGGCGCATACACCTCCGGTCCGCTTTCGTTCATGGATGTTTACGACAAGATGTGCTTCACCGTGTCATCGGCCGGTGGCCGTCGCGGCGCGCAGATGGGGACCTTCGACGTCAGCCATCCGGATGTGATGGACTTCATCCGCGCGAAGCGCGAGGACGGACGGCTGCGCAACTTCAACCTGTCGCTGCTGATCACGCACGAGTTCATGGAAGCGGTAAAGGCCGATGCCGACTGGCGCCTGACCTTCCCTATAGCAGAAGGCGAGGCGGCTGGCGCTGACCTTACAGATGGCGATGCAGTCGTCTGGCGCGAATGGCCGACGACGCGCGGCTATGTCGCGAACGAGGAAGGCCTGGTCGCGTGCCGCGTCTACAAGACGCTGAAGGCGCGCCGGTTGTGGGACATGATTATGACCTCGACCTACGACTTCGCCGAGCCCGGGTTCATCCTGATCGACAAGGTCAACGAGATGAACAACAACTGGTGGACCGAGAACATTCGTGCGACCAATCCGTGCGGAGAGCAGCCTTTGCCACCGTACGGTTCGTGCTTGCTCGGCTCGGTCAACCTGACCAAGTTCGTCGTCGACCCGTTTACGGAGAAGGCGCGCTTCGACTGGGACGAGTACCGCAAAGTCGTCTCAGTGTTCACGCGGATGCTCGACAATGTCGTCGAGATCAACGGCTTGCCGCTCGACCAGCAGCGCGACGAGATCCTGCGTAAGCGCCGTCATGGCATGGGCTTCCTCGGTCTTGGCTCGACGCTCACGATGATGCGCATGGCATATGGCTCGCCCGAGTCGCTCGAGTTCACCGAAGCGGTCTCGCGCGAGATGTCGCTGGCCGGTTGGCAGACTGCGCTCGACCTCGCGAAGGAGAAGGGGCCGGCGCCGATCATGCTAGAGGAGTTCGAAGTCACGCCGGCGATGCTTCGCCTGCGCCCCGACATGGTGAAGGACGGTTGGAAGGTCGGCGACAAGGTTCCCGGCCGCATCCTGCACGCGCGCTACTCACGCTACATGCAGAAGGTCGCTGCGGTCGCGCCGGAGCTCGTGGAGGAACTCGCCGAGGTCGGCGGACGCTTCACGCACCACTCTTCGATCGCACCGACCGGCACGATTTCGTTGTCGCTCGCGAACAACGCGAGCAACGGCATCGAGCCGAGCTTCGCGCACCACTACTTCCGGAATGTGATCCGCGAGGGTCGCAAGAGCAAGGAAAAGGTGCCGGTATTCTCGTTCGAGCTGCTCGCGTACCGCCACCTCGTCAACCAGGCGGCGCTGCCAGGATCGAGCAAGGCGGAGGAGCGGCTGCCCGAGTATTTCGTCACCGCAGAGGACATCACGCCGAAGGCGCACGTCGACATCCAGGCGGCCGCGCAGAAGTGGATTGACTCTTCGATTTCGAAGACCGCGAATGTACCGACCGACTACCCGTTCGGCGACTTCAAGGACATTTATCTCTACGCGTATGAGCAGGGCCTGAAGGGCTGCACGACCTTCCGCTTCAACCCCGAAGCGTTCCAGGGCGTGCTGGTCAAGGAAAAGGACCTGCAGAACACGACCTACCGCTTCAAGCTTGAAGACGGCAGCACCGTCGAGCTGAAAGGCGATGAAGAGGTCGAGTACGACGGCGAGGTCCACAGCGCCGCAAATCTATTCGATGCCCTGAAGGAAGGGTATTTCGGCAAGCATTGAGCAGGATGAAAGAAATGACAGTGAAAATCGAAAAGAAGATCGTCGGCTACAACGTGGTGAAGCCCGAGGACAAAGCGGAGCTCAAGAAGCCCGCGCCGCAGCCTGTGCCGGGCACCAATGTCGTGCAGATGCATGAGCGTCTCGAGCGCCCGGACATGCTGGTCGGCTCGACCTACAAGGTCAAGACGCCGGTGTCCGACCACGCGATGTACATCACGATCAACGACATCCTGCTGAACCAGGGCACCGACCATGAAATGCGTCGGCCGTTCGAGATCTTCATCAACTCGAAGAACCTCGACCACTTCCAGTGGATCGTCGCGCTGACCCGGATTATCTCCGCTGTGTTCCGCAAGGGCGGCGACGTTACCTTCCTGGTCGAGGAGCTGAAGGCGGTGTTCGACCCGCGCGGCGGTTACTTCAAGCCGGGCGGCAGATTCATGCCGTCAATCATCGCTGAGATCGGCTATGTGATCGAACAGCACCTCATCACAATCGGTATGTTGAAGAAGGACACGCTCGATGACCACCAGAAGCAGCTGATCGCGCAGAAGCGTGCCGAGTTCGAAGCCGCGCAGAAGCAGAAGGACGCGTTCGTCGAAAACGAGTTTCCAGCCGGCGCTCAGCTCTGCGCAAAGTGCAGCACGACTGCGGTCGTGATGATGGACGGTTGCATGACCTGCCTGAACTGCGGCGATTCGAAGTGCGGATGAGCTAGACCCGCGTGCCGGTTGCGCTCCGTCAAGGCGCAAACGCCAGTCGTTCGGCTATCGTATTCCGATGAAACGCACGACCCTGCTGCTCGCGCTTCTCCTCTCCGCCGCCCCGGCGGCGGCGGAACCCGTGACCGTCAGCGGCGACATCCGTGCGGGATGGCTCTCTAGCGAGACGCGCAACCGCGCCGGCGCGCTAAGCGACACCGACAGCCTGCGCGCACGGGCTCGTGTGCGGGCCACGTACGGTACCGGCGACTGGCAGTTTGCTGCGCGCTTCGCGGCCGTGCTGGACAGCCGCCAGGACGATACGGGTTTCTGGTTCCAGCCGTATGCACCTTCACCGACAGGGTTGCGCCAGGGCGATGCGACGCTTGATGAACTCTACGCGGAGTACGGGTTCCGCGACGCCTGGACGCTGCGCGCGGGGCGCTTCCAGACGCGCTTCGAACTTGAGGGCGTCGCGCCGAAATCGCTCGACCGGAACGACAGCCCCAATCTCGACGTCACCTGGACCGATGGACTCTGGCTCCGGCACAGCGGACCGGCGTGGACAGCCCATTTCGTAGCGCAGCACAACCACCACGAAGGGCCGACCAATGTGCAGCGCCAGCCGCTGTGGTTCGGGGAAGGCGACGCGCGTGCGACGCTGTTCGCAGCGCTCGAAGCGGCGGAGCCGCTGGGGCCGGTGGTCCAGCGTGTGGTGGCGGTCACCTGGGCGCCGAATGCGCTGCGGCCGCTTGGCGTCGCAAATCCGGCGCGCGCGGATTACCTTGCAGTCACGTTCCGCGGCGCGGCCGCCTGGCCCGTCGGCGCGGCCGGCATGCGCATTCTCGTCGGCGCTGAAGCCGGTTATGCGCCAAACACGCCGCGCCGCGTCGTCATGGGGACCGGCACGAACGGCGACGCCGGTGGCCTCGCCTGGCAGCTCTCCTTGAACCTGCTCGATTTCGCGCCAAACCACAGCCTCGGGCTGGTCGCCGGCCGGGTGGATGACGGCTGGCTGATTTCCAGCGATTTCCGGCCGAATGAATCGCTGCTTGAGCTGCGCTGGGCTTGGCGGCTGCACTCCTCGTGGGTCTTGCACGCCCGCATCCGGCGCCGGGAGGAGCTTGCGGTGCCGTTTGCACCGCTCCTGCCGCGCCGCACCGACGATGCTTATCTGCGCGCGACCTACCGCTTCTGAAGTATGCTTGGTGCGGTGAACGACACCCGCCGCCAGAATTCGGCAGTCCTTTGGATCGCCGTCGCCGTGCTGATAGCCGTCTATGCGGGCTGGATGACCGTCCAGTACGACCGGCAGCGCGACTTGCTCACCGATGCGCATACGCGACACCAGCAGCTGGTCGAGCAATTTCAGGCTCTGGCTAGCGCACGACCGGCCGCGCCCGCTGCCGCCGTACCTGAGCCGTTATTGGTCGCGTTGCTGCGGCGTCCGGACCTGATCCCCATTGAGCCGGTGCTGGGCGGTACCTTCTACTACCTCGAGGATTCGGTCCGGGTGCTGTCTGACCGTCACCTGTATGTCGCGGTCGAGGACGGCCATATCGCCGGCCACCTGTTGCTCGAGTACCGCGCTGCGTCCGATGGCGGCTATACATTCCAGGTGATGAGCGCCTCCCAGGACTGACCCAGACAGCCCTGCTATACCGTTTTCGTCCAGTGAATCTGTCCTGTAAGGGAAACTGTCGCGTTCCTAAACTGTTGCGCGATGAGCATCTCGGCGCGCATACGCACGGCCAGGCGGGAAGCCGGGCTTTCCCAGTCCCAATTGGCCGAGCTGATGAAGGTCACGCGCAGCGCGTGCAGCCAGTGGGAGCAACCGAACGGTACGGCACCACGAGGCTCTCGCCTGCAGCGCCTCGCAACGCTACTTGGCGTATCGGTGGAGTGGCTGGCCACCGGCCGCGGCACCGACGGCAGTCGCGCCGCGTACCCGACGCCCGCATACCACGAAGCCTTGACCAACGACGAGCGCGAGGTACTCGACCGGTATGCGCGGCTTGACGGCGACGGTCAGCAAGCAGTGCTCGCCGTGTTGCGCAGGCTGCGCCCGGTGAAACGCTAGGCGGTCAGCGCGTCACCGGTCGGTTCGGTGCAGTCCGGCGCGTCGTGTTGCGGCCGGTTCACCAGTGGGCTGACCGGCCATGCCGCCAGCGGGGCTGATTGCCACGTCCTGCAGAGAAACTGCAGGCGACCCGGCCCCTGCGGGTGTTCATCGAGCCACTCGTCCCAGTCGCGCTCACGCAGCAACACCGGCATGCGGGCGTGGATACGCTCTGCGAAAGTGCTCGCGGCGGTGGTCATAATCGCGAAGGTGTTGCCGGTCCAGAGCCCAGCGAACGCGAACGGCGTTTCGTCGGCCATGCTGAAGAACCACGGCTGGCGCTTGTCCCCGTCGCGCGCCCATTCGTACCAACCATCCGCCGGTACGAGGCAGCGTCCGTTACGAAACGCCGTCTTGAACATTGGCTTCTCGTGAACGGTTTCGGCGCGGGCGTTGATCTGGGCCTTGCCGGGGTCCCGGAGCCAGTGCGGAGCGAAGCCCCAACGCAGCAGGCCGGAGTCGGGCGCGCCGGACGCGTTGCGACGGATCACGACGCAGTCGGTACCCGGCGCAATGTTGTAGCGGGGCGGGTCCGCGGCGCGATTCGTATAGCGTCCGCACATGTCGCCGGCTCAGCGGCAGAACGGCCAGAATTGGTAGAAGCGCCGGCAGCGAAGCTTGCGCTCACAACCCGGCAGTTGCTCTGCATAGGCCCGCGACTGGTGACCGACCCGCTGCGCGACCCGGACCACCTGCGGCTTGTTCCGGTAGGTCGAACGCGAGTAGCCGCCGTGTCCTTCGTGGTACGCGAGGTACAGGTGCTCCGCATTCGCTTTCGCTATTCCAAGGCGTTGGTTGCTGACATCGTTGTACCAGCCTATGAAATCGAGCGCGTCGGCGATGTTGCCGCGGCGGGCGCCCCGTCGGCCCGTGGCCTGCAGGTAGTCCGACCAAGCCGGTGACTGTGCCTGTGCATAACCGTACGCACTCGAACGGCGGGGCAGGGGGATGAAGCCGAACAGCCGGGGACGCGGCGGTCGAACATTGTGGCGGAAGCTGGATTCCTGGTTCACGATCGCGATCTGCACCGATATCGGCGTGCCCCAGCGCGCCTCTGACCGCCGGGCATGGTCATACCAGCGGGGCTCGTGCTCGAAGATCTCGCATATGTTCTCGGTACGCTGGGGCGGCGCCGTCGCGCAACCGGCCGCGGCCGCGGCGGCGCACACCATGAAAACAACCCCATAACGCATCGCCGTCGATTCTAGACCATTGCTCCCGGCTCTACACGCGCCGTAGTAGACTTGGAACTCCGGCGCCGTCCGGCAGTCACAAGTTGAGTCCCGTCCGAGGTACCGTACAGACAGATGATAAGAATCACACGCCTTACCGTTTTGGCGCCGTTGTGCGCCCTGTTGCTGGCCTGTGGCGGATCCGGCGGCTCGTCGACGCCTGCGCCGTCCCCGCAGGAAAAACCGATGTTCGATGGGCTGCAGGTCGTGCGCTTCCCGATGGGCGCAACGCAGCCGGCGAACCCAGGTTCGCCATTCGCCAACAGGCTCACCGACTGCACCTTCTCGAATACTCGGGTGGAGTCCTGTACTTTCGGCGAACTACCGCTGCTCGGCGGCACGACCAGCAATCCGACGATTGAGAACGTGATGGACCGCGTGCTGGTTTCGCACCCGTGGATGGCCGCGAATTTCCGCGAAGTGCTCGGGCACATGCACCCGGATATGTTGCTGCTGCTGCGCGGCGTCACTGCCGTTGTGATCAGCAGCGATGTGCGCCCTGCGTTCTATTGGACCCGTACTGGCGCGATCTACCTTGACCCCGAGTTCATCTGGTTGACGCCCGCGGAGCGCGCGACAATCCCGGATACGCCGGATTTCCGCAGCGATTTCGGCAGCGATCTGCAGTTTGCGATGCCCTGGCGTTACGTGAAAGACAACGCGTCGGCATTCTCGAGCGTACCGTTCGGCGCGGAACAACCGCGCGCGATCGAAGATATTCTGATCAACATCGCGCGGCTGCTGTACCACGAGCTCGCGCACGCGAATGATTATTTCCCGCCAGAGCGCCAGGCGAACCGCGCACCAGGTCAGTTGGTCTGGCAGGGCGTGCATACGCCGATCGTCAGTGACGACCTGACCTCGCTGATGCCGCTTGCCTCCGCGGAAATGCGGCAGCTTGCGCGCGTCCGCTTCCACGGGGATACGGCCACCCCGGCGCAGCGCGCCTACACGCCAGGCCACGTCGCCGACTTCTTCGCGCCCGACAGCGCGTCGGTCTTTTACAATTATTCAAGCACGCGCGAAGACCTCGCGATGTTGTTCGAGATCGTGATGATGCGCGCCCGCTTCGGCGTGCAGATGGACACTGCGGTCACCAATAACCCCACCGGCCCAGGCGTGACCGGAAATGACTACATCGTCGCTTGGGGGCAGCGTGACCGCATCGGTGAAATCCGAGTGCGTGAACGGGCACGCTACGCGGTGTCGCGCCTACTGCCGGAAGTGAGCATGGATGCATACATCGATGCGTTACCCGCGCCGCTGATGATGCGCGCCGGTGAGAGCTGGACCGCCAACATCGTGCTGGGCACGGATGTGACGAATAAATCTCTGAAGGTCGAGCAGGAAGCGGCCGAGCCGGTGCGGGAACTGCACGGCTACCACTAGACAGCGACAAAAGGGGGCAAGTATGAGAAGGGTGATGGCGGGCCTGCTGTGCGCAGGCATGGTGGTCGCGTGTGCGCCGGATTCAGGTACGCCGGCCCGGGCTGAGCGGCCGCTGGGACTGGGGGTCGACCTGGCCAACATGGACCGCTCGGTGCGGCCGCAGGACGACTTCTTCCGGTTCGTGAACGGCGGCTGGCTCGCCAGCAACGAGATCCCGGCCGACCGCTCCCGTTGGGGTAGCTTCGATGCGTTGAATGAGGCCGCCGAGGAGAACGTGCTGGCTATCGTGCGCGAAGCGGCTGCGACCGACGCGGCTGAGGGTTCCGATGCACGGAAGGTCGGCGACTTGTTCCGCTCGTTCATGGATACGGAAACAATCGAGGCCCGTGGCATCGCGCCGATCGAGGCCGACCTGGCCCGCATTGCCGCGCTGCGTTCACACGACGACCTCGTCGCGTACTGGGGCGACCCGCTGACGGCGACCGCGCCATTCGGCTTCTACGTTTGGCAGGATCCTCAGCAGTCCGATGTATACATCACCTCTCTGACGCAGTCCGGTCTCGGCATGCCGGACCGCGACTACTACCTGAATGACGATGAGCGCTTCAGCACATTGCGCACGCAGTACCTGGCGCACATCGCGCAGATGTTCGAGCTCGCCGGGATTGAAGGCGGGGCCAATGCCGCAGCACGCATTATGGTGCTCGAAACACGCATCGCGCGGGACCACTGGACGCGTATACAAAACCGCGACCGCAACGCGACCTACAACAAGATGACAGTCGCCGAATTGTCCGGCTCGGCGCCCGGCTTCGATTGGCCGGCATACTTCGCGGCCGGCGGCGTCGGCAGCATCGACGAGGTGGTCGTGCGGCAGCCCAACTATGTCGCGTCCGCAGCAACGTTCTATCGCGAGGCGCCGCTCGCCGACTGGCAGGCGTATCACCGGTACCACCTGTTGCGCACCAACGCAGCGTATCTCCCGGAGCCGTTCGTCGCGGCGCACTTCGATTTCTTCGGGCGCACGCTCAGCGGGCAGCCTGAGATGCGTGCGCGCGAGAAGCGCGGGGTAGGGGTTGTCGAGAACGTGCTCGGTTTCATGGTCGGAAAGCTATATGTCGACAGGCACTTCCCGCCCGAGGCGAAAGCCCGCATGGACGCGCTCGTCGCAAATCTGCGCGCCGAATTTCGCGTCGCAATCGACGCGTTGGAATGGATGAGCGACGAGACCAAGGTCGAAGCGCAGGCCAAGCTGGCCAAGTTCAACACCAAGATTGGCTACCCGGATGTTTGGCGCGACTACGGGTGCGTCGAGATTGCCGCGGATGACCTGGTCGGCAACATCCGCCGCTCCGCGGCATGTGAGCACGAGCGTATGGTGAATAGGCTCGGCCAGCCCGTTGACCGCGACGAGTGGCTGATGACGCCGCAGACCGTCAACGCGTACTACCTGTCCACTATGAACGAAATCGTGTTCCCGGCAGCAATCCTGCAGCCGCCGTTCTTCAACGTCGAAGCCGACGACGCAGTCAATTACGGTGCGATCGGCGGCGTGATCGGCCACGAGATCACGCACGGCTTTGACGACCAGGGCCGCCGTTCAGACGGTGACGGTAACCTGCGCGACTGGTGGAGCGAGCAGGACGAAGCGCAGTTCGGCACGCGTGCGCAGCTGATGATTGACCAATACAGCGGCTACGAGCCAATCGAAGGCGCATTCATCCAAGGCGGCCTGTCGCTCGGCGAGAATATCGCCGACCTCGGCGGGCTCACCGTGTCTTACCACGCGTACCTGCGCTCGCTGAATGGCAGCGAACCGCCGGTCATCGAAGGTTTCACGGGGCCGCAGCGGGTGTTTCTCGGTTGGGGTCAGGTGTGGCGCATCATGTACCGCGAGGAAGCGTTGCGCCGGCAGCTGGTCACCGGCCCGCATTCCCCAGGCGAGTTCCGCGTACGCGGGCCGCTGTCGAATATGCCTGAGTTCTACGAGGCGTTCGGGGTGCAGGAAGGCGACGGCATGTACCGCCCGGAAGATGTGCGCGTAAAGATCTGGTGAGGGTCGGGTCAGGAGGCCCGGGCAGTCCGGGCCTCCGCCGCGCCTTGCAGGCGCGGCCCGTCGGCGAGCGCGGCACCGACCGCATCGACGACCATGGCGACTTCATCGGAAGTGATTGTGAACGGCGGCGTGAATCGCAACGAATTGCGTCCGCCGTGTATCACGCCGATGCCGTGGCGCCGCAGCCATTCCTCGGTGCTGCCGAGGCCGAAGCATTTGAAGTCGCTCGAGAGTTCGCACGAGACCAGCAACCCGGTACCTTGTACCCGCGTAATCGCGCCGCCCATGCGCGCGGCCAGTGCTTCAAAGCGTTCTACGAATTCGAGGCCCCGAGCGCGGATGTTTTCGCGCAGCTCGGGTGTGATGGCATCGAGTACTGCGACGGCGACATCGAGCGCACGCGGGTTGGCGGTCATCGTATTTCCGTAGATGCCGGTGCGGTACAGCGCGGCGGTCGTGGTGTTCAGCGCCAGCACCGACAGCGGGTACTGGCCGGCGTTTAACGCTTTTGAATAGGCCTCGAGGTCGGGGGCCTCGCATACTTCGAATCCGGGGTAATCGACCAACGACAGGTTGCCCGTTGCGCGAAGACCCGCCTGGATCGAGTCAACCAGTAGCAGCGCGCCGTGGTCTGCCGTCAGGCGCCGCGCCGCACGATAGAAATCCGGGGATACACCCATGCCCGGGTTGCCTTCGCCCATCACCGGCTCCATGAAGAAAGCCTCGATGAATACACCGTCGCGGTCGGCAGCCGCGAACGCAGCTTCGAGCGCGGCGACGTCATTCGGCGGGACCGTGACGAGATTATGGTCACGGAAACTTGCGAGGTGCTGCGCGTAACTCGCGCGGGTGGAGTCCGAGTACCGCGCGGGCCGGTCGGTACGACCGTGGAAGCTCCCTTTCAGCGTCATGTGGCGCACCGGCTTACCTGCGTGGCGACCACCTGGGTCCGTCATCAGCTTCGTGTTCACGTCGGCGATGCGTGCGGCGACAGTAACGGCTTCCGAACCGCTGTTCATGCACAGGAAGCGTGCGAACGGACATTGGCCCCTCGCGTGGCCAATCTCGCGCTTCAACGCGCGGGTGAACCGCAGTTGCGCGTAGCTCGCGGTCATCACATTCGCCATCACGTGCGGGCGCGCCATCGCCATGTTGACCGGCGCGGGATGGTGCCCGAGCCCCAACATGCCATATCCGCCGGAATCGTGGACGACGGCACCGCAGCTCGTCACGATCCATGGCCCGCGGGCGGCGATTGCGACAAACGGGTTCACCGCGTCGGCGGCGTAGAAGTTGACGAGCCCCTGCTGCAGCGCCGCGATCTGCTGCGCTTCCGGTAGTGCGATGATGTCCGGGAACTCCGCCCGGAGCGCGGCGTGTGCCTCGGCCGCGTCGCGGACGGCTTCGGCGAGCGCGGGGTCGCGGTCTACAAAGCGGGTGATGACGGCGTCAGGCAGGCCGGGGGTGTCGGCGGCGCCGCTGGTGGCGCGGATACCGCGTAATTGTTCAAGGACTTGCATGCCCGAAATTATCGCATAATCCTAGTCTTGATGGGCCCATAGGAGACGGTGATGCGAATGCTTCCGATGATTGTCGCAGTGCTGTGCGTGACTGGCTGTACCGGACAGGAACCGGCGGCGTTGCCCGACGGTGTGGTCTCGGACCTCACCGTCGTCGATCAGCGCGTTGGTGACGGCGAAACGGCGGAGGCCGGCATGCTGGCGGTCGTCCATTACACGGGCTGGCTGTATGACCCGGAAGCTGTCGACCGCCGCGGAACAAAGTTCGACAGCTCGCGCGACCGCGGGCAACCGTTCTCGTTTCCGTTAGGCGCTGGCCGCGTGATCAAGGGCTGGGACCAGGGCGTCGCGGGTATGCAGGTCGGCGGGCAACGGTTGCTGTTCATTCCGCCCGGGCTCGGTTACGGCGCTAACGGTGCCGGCAATGTGATACCTCCGAACGCGACGCTGGTGTTCGACGTCGAACTGCTCGAGGTGCGGAGTGGGACACGGTAGCGACGAACGGGTCGAGCGGTCCGACGAGGAATGGCGGCAGGCGCTGAGCCCCGACGCGTACCGGGTAACGCGGCACGCTGGTACCGAAGCCCCGTTCAGCGGCGAATTCGTCGAGCACCGCGAGACCGGCGTGTACCGATGCATCTGCTGCGGGAATGAGCTGTTCCGCTCCGACACGAAATTCGACGCGCATTGCGGCTGGCCGAGCTTCTTTTCAGCGCTTGCCGGTGACCGCGTGGTTGAGCGGCGTGACACCAGCCACGGGATGGTGCGCACCGAGGTGGTGTGCGCGCGCTGCGATGCACATCTGGGGCACGTGTTCGACGACGGGCCGGAACCAACCGGTCTACGTTACTGCATCAATTCGGTTTCGCTGAGTTTCGAGCCGAGCTGATTACTTGCGCTTGCCGAGCACGCGCCAACCGGAGTTGATTGTCGGCTTTTTGAGCAGCAGGTCGCTTGGGCCTTCGTGTATGTGCTTGATGTCGGACAGCGAATAAACGGCATCCGGGTCGGCCTGCTCAATCAGCGAAATGAGGCGCCGCATCCGGCGGCGCTTCGTAACGACGAGCACCACCTCGCAGGGCTGGCCCGCGCCGGCATTGCCCGCGAGTTCAATGGGGCGGAATCCATTTGCGCGTAGTGTCTGCGCCAGCTGGCTGGTGCCCTTGAACGAAATCGCGCGCACCATCTCGCTACCCATCGCGAGCTTGCTCTCAAGCCAGATGCCGACGTAGTTGCCGGCGCCGAAGCCGCCCGCGTAAGCGATCACCAGGTACCAGCGGTCCAGGTTCGCGAGCACCTGTGCGGACGCGAGCGTCCAGATAACGACTTCGACGAAGCCGATGCATGCGGCCAGTCCGCGGTAGCCGCGGAACACGACGATGGTGCGGAAGGTACCCAAGGTGACGTCTGTGATGCGGCCGAGGAAGATGGCCAGCGGAAGCACCCACGGGTACGCATTGAAGAATTCCATCGGCGGAGTGTACTGCAGTGGTATCGTTGGAAAAGTGCGATTCATCATCTCCGGGATACTTGGCCTGCTGGTCACGCTCGCAATGCTCATCGGCGGGCTGCAGTTCTTCGACGGGCGGGTCACGCCGGCGTCGCTCCGCAAGGGCATCGAAGTGACGCCGCTGCCGACGCATCAGCGTGTCGATATTGCCGAGTGGATCCGGGACACCCGCGGCGACCTGCCTGACCCGAACGCGGGTCCGGAACTACGCCTGCCGCCGCCGTTTGAAATCGGTGCGCGCGACATTAATGGCTTTGTGCAGCTGACCTTCACGGTGCAACCGGATGGGCGCGCCACGGATGTACGGGTGTTCGGTGCCGCACCGGCCGGCTACTACGAGGAACAGGCTGTCGCAGCCGTGCACGCACGGCGCTGGGAGCCCGGCGTCGACGCGGATGGCCGACCGGCCACCCGTCGCGCGACCGAAGTAATCGAGTTTTCGGTGCCGGCCGACGCCCCGCGTCGGGCCGCTACCGACGGCTGAACCCCGGTTTTCTCATTGCCGTGTCGCGGCGGGGTACCAGCGCAAGCCGATGCCGACATGGTCGGATCCGCCGTGTACCCCCTTGATGGTGCCAAACACGCCGGAGCGGTGGTGGATGCGTCCGTAAACGCTCCAGCGGCGCGTGTGCCGCGGCATTGCCTCGAACTCAAGCGCGAGGTACAGCAGCGTGCGTGTCGCCTGTTCGCCGGGCTCGCCCTGGGCCTCCAACGCAGGCACCTCTGCCGCCCATGACACGCCGACGCCGAGCGCAAAGCTCGTGTCTATCAGTCCGTCCCACGGCCAGTCGGACCAGCGGTGGATCATAGCGACATTGAACTCGTGGTGATCCTGAAGGCCACGGTGGATGCCGAACTGCGCCTCTGCTTCCCAGCGCCGAGACGGTGTTGGTTTGGACAGGTGCCGACCATAGTTGAGCACCGAAATCCAGGCGTCCTGGAATTCTATCGGTTGGTTCATCAGGATTTCGTCCGGCAGCCCGTCGGAGGTGTACTTGCCTGTGAATACCGACCAGTTTGAACGCGGCGCGACTGTATCCCCATGCACGGGCGCGTTGCCGAGCAAGAAAAGCACGACGAGCAGGGTTGACTTGATTTTCATGCAGCCGCCACGTGCGCGATACTACGGCGACCATGCGCATACTTCATACGATGATCCGGGTGGGCAACCTCGACAGGTCGCTCGCATTTTACACCGAGGTGCTTGGCATGCGGCTGATCCGCCGCCACGAGTATCCGGAGGGGCGTTTCACGCTCGCGTTTGTCGGTTACGGCGACGAATCTGAGCACGCGGTGATTGAGCTCACCTGGAACTGGGACACAGCCGAGTACGCGCTGGGCGACGGCTTTGGCCACATTGCGATTTCCGTAGATGACGCGGCTGCGGCCTGCGACCGGATCCGTACACGCGGCGGCAAAGTCGTGCGCGAAGCGGGCCCGATGAAGCACGGCAGTACCGTACTCGCGTTCGTCGAGGACCCGGATGGCTACCGCATCGAGTTAATCGAACGCAAGGGCGGCTAGCGATGGCTGTACGCGATGAACAGCCTGTTGAGTTCGACGGCCCGGCAGGCGCGTTGGTCGGGGTCGTGCACGGGCCAGACGGAGGTGAAAAGCCGCGCGCAGTCGCCGTGGTTTGCCATCCGCACCCATTGCACGAAGGCACGATGGACAACAAGGTCGTGCACACGCTCGCGCGCACATTCGCGGCGACCGGCATCGCGGCGCTGCGGTTCAACTTCCGCGGCGTCGGTGAGAGTGCAGGGGAGTACGACGACGGTAACGGCGAGGTCGACGACGCACTCGCCGCGATCCGGCTGATGCACAAGCGCTACGGCGCGTTACCGTTGTGGCTTGCCGGGTTCAGCTTCGGCAGCTACATCGCGCTCCGTGCCGCCGCGACTGAGGACCCGGTTGGCCTTGTCTTGGCGGCGCCCGCGGTCAGCCGCTTCGATTTCACGCAAGCGACGCTACCTGATTGCCCCGTGCTTGTGCTCCAGGGTGATGCCGACGATGTGGCGCCCCCGGATGCTGTAATCGCCTGGGTCAACGATACCTTCCCTTCCCCGGAACTGGTTCTGTTACCGGGTGTCGGACACTTCTTCCACGGACAGCTGACGCAGGTGCGCGAAATCGTTTCGGAATTCATCGCAGATGCTTGAAGCACTGAAGAAATTCTTCGACCAGCGTCTCGCGGGTGCAGAACCTGGCCACGACGAAGATGAGCGTGCCCATGCGCTGCAACTCGCGACGGCGGCGCTGCTCGTCGAGATGAAGCGTGCGGACGGCGACGACGCGCTCGCCGATGACGCGGCGATGCGGGCGGTGCTGTCACGCCACTTCGCGCTCGGCGACATGGAGCTCGATCGTCTCGTCAAGCTTGCGCACGATCGAGCCGACCACTCTGTGTCGCTGCACGACTTCACGCGCCTCATCCACGCGCACTTTAACGATGAGCAGAAGGCGACCATTGTCGAGATGCTGTGGCGGGTCGCGTACGCGGATGGGCGCATTGATGCGCACGAAGAGGCGCTCGTACGCAAAGTGGCCGACCTCCTGTACGTGCCACCAATCGCGTTCATCCAGGCGAGGGAGCGCGCCACGCAGGACAAACCTTAGGATGCTCCGCACCGCGATGGCAGAGGTCTCAAGTGGCACCGCGCCCGCCGCAGCGCTCGCTCCTATGGGTTCACCGGCTTTTACAGAGCCGGCTGAAACCCATAAGTCGCTTCGCGCTTGCGCCGTTCGCTGCTGGCGCGATTCCTTGGACAGGTTGTGCCATCGCGGCCAGAGGGCCGCTCCCACACTCTCCATGCACCTCGGCATGACTCCGAATGTAGGAGCGGCCCTCTGGCCGCGAATGCTCGAGGGTCAGGTGCCGAATGTAGGAGCGGTGCTCCGCACCGCGATGGCAGAGATTCGATAGAACGCGCCGCCGGCAGGCGTCGCGGACATAATTAAGAAAAAAAAGGCCCGGCGTGAGCCGGGCCTTTTGGCTGTAGCCTGCGCGAGCAGGCGTCAGGCCATTTCTTTCAGGCCCTTCAGCGCAGTGACCTTCACGACGCGGCGTGCCGGCTTTGCCTTGAAAGTCGTCGGCTCGCCCGTGAACGGGTTGATACCCTTGCGGGCCGCCGTTGCAGGGCGGGTGCGGATGGTGATCTTCATCAGACCGGGGATGGTGAACACACCCGGGCCACGCTTGCCGACGTTCTTCTTGATCATGCCGGCGAGAGAGTCGAACACGCTGGCGACTTCTTTCTTCGTCAGCTCGGTCTGCGTCGAGATGTGGGAAAAGATCTCGGACTTCGTTGGTGCTTTTGCTGCTGCGGATTTCTTCGCGGTTTTCTTCTTTCCGGCCATGCGGAATATCCTCCTGGTTTCAGGTTGCTTCGTTGGCCGCACGCGGATGTTACGGCGGTTGCGTGATTTTTATACTACACGGGGCACGCTGACAAGCGATTTCGCACTATTTTTTTCGATGTCAAAGTAACCACTGCCAAATTGACCGCAACAGCAAGCGCAGAAACTGTAGTGCGATCAGTGCGAACAGTGGCGACAGGTCGAGCCCGCCGGCCATCGGGAGCATGCGGCGGAACGGGCCGAGCACCGGCTCGTTGACCTGACGCAGCAACGATGCGGCCGGATGTCCGGCGCCGGGGCTCACCCAACTGATGATTGCCTGAACGACGATCGTGACGATAAGGGTCAGCAAGGCCAAGTCTATGAGGTTGTACAGGGACAGCGCCATCAGCCAACCCAGCGACACGCTGCGGCCGACGATCAGCAGCACCAGCCACAGGCCGAGCATCTGTATTGCGAACATCGCGACAAGTGCCGCGACATCGATGCCGCCGACGCCGGGAACCACACGCCGCAGCGGCCGGAGTACCGGGTCGGTCACGCGCACCAGCATGTGCGATACCGGGTTGTAGAAGTTCGCGCGCACGGCCTGGAGCAGGAATCGCAGCAGCAGTGCCACCAGATAGAGGTGGACCACCGTTTCGATGAGGAATGCCAACGGATTGCCGGTTTGGGGCACGGTTATTCCCTGCCGGATTCTTCAGCCAGCGCGCGGCTGCGCGCGGTGCCTGCGGCGACCGCGCCCGCGAACGCGCCACGCAGGTCCGCTTGCTCCAGGACGGCGAGCGCCGCCGCCGTCGTTCCGCCCGGCGAGGTCACCTGGCGGCGGAGTACCGCAGGATCGGTACCGGTGGTGAGTGCCATCTCTGCTGCCCCACGCAGTGTGTGAATGGCGAGTTCGCGAGCGAGCTCGGCTTCGAGTCCGGCCTCGACTCCAGCCGCTGCGAGCGCCTCGATCACGAGAAAAGCATACGCAGGCCCACTGCCGGACAGTGCGGTGACGGCGTCCAGCGCGGCCTCGTCATCGACCCACCTGACTTCGCCGGATGTCGCAAGCAATGCGGCCACGTGCGCGCGCGCCGTGTCGGCAACCGATGGGTCCGCGTAAAGCGTGGTGATGCCCATCTGTATCAACGCCGGCGTATTCGGCATTGCGCGGATGAGGGGCGGACCCTCGCCGAGCCAGCCGCGCAGAGTCCGCAACGGAATGCCGGCCATGATCGAAACAACAGTTGCACTGTCGGTGAGCGCGCCAGCGAGTGGCTTCACCGCCTGCGCAGCCGCCTGTGGTTTTACGGCCAGGACCACGACATCGGCGCCGGCGACCGCCGCCCGGTTGTCCTCGGCGCAGGCGACGCCGTAGGCCTCCTCAAGCCGCTCTCGCTGTACCGGGTCCGGTTCGCCGACGCGAATTCGGGCCGCAGGCACGCCGGCTGCGAGTGCACCGCCAATCAGACAACGCGCCATGTTGCCGCCGCCGATGAAGGCAAGGGTCACCGATTCAAGTGGCTGTCCGGAATCCATCGCCGCAGGATACCTCAAGCCCGTGCACCGAAAATGCCGGTGCCGATGCGCACGATCGTTGCGCCTTCTGCGATTGCCGCCTCCATGTCGCCGGACATACCGAGTGAGAGCGTATCGAGTTCCCGGTGCCTTTCCTGCAACGCCTCGAACAGCTGGCGCACCGTTGCGAATGCGGCCCTCTGCAAGTCAGCGTCCGCAGTAGCGCGCGGTAGCGCCATCAATCCCCTCAGTCGTAACCGGGGCAGCGCGGAGATGGCAGCAGCGAGTTCGGCCGCTCCGGCTGCGTCTGTGCCTGACTTCGAGGCCTCGTTGTCGAGGTTGACCTGTATACACACATTAAGCGGCGGCAGGCTGGAAGGCCGCAGGGTGGACATGCGTTCCGCGATGCGGGTGCGGTCCACGGTATGTACCCACGCGAAGCGTTCAGCTATCGCACGCGCCTTATTCGCCTGGATCCGGCCGATGTAGTGCCATTCCGCGTCAGGCAGCGCGTCGATGTGGGCGTCGGCCTCCTGGATGTAGTTTTCGCCGAACGCGCGCTGACCGGCCGCCCAGGCCGCCTGAAGCGCCGCTAGCGGCTGCGCCTTGCTCACCGCCAGCAATGCGATATCGTCAGGCTCACGCCCCACAGCCCGCGCCGCCGCACGGATTCGCCCACGTACGGCTTCCAAGTTCGCGCCTACATTCATATTGCTTCACACCATGCTTCGCTATACTTTAACGAAAACTGGGGGACTTCATGGATATCTCGCAACTGCTGCAGTTCTCGGTGAAGAACGGCGCGTCCGACTTGCACCTGTCAGCTGGCGTACCGCCGATGATCCGGGTCGACGGCGACGTGCGCCGCATCAACGTGCCGGCGCTGGACCACAAGGCGGTCCACGGGCTCGTGTACGACATCATGAACGACAAGCAGCGGAAGGATTTCGAGGAGTTCCTCGAGTGCGACTTCTCGTTCGAGATTCCGAACCTGGCGCGCTTCCGCGTCAACGCGTTCAACCAGAACCGTGGCGCCGGTGCCGTGTTCCGCACGATTCCGTCCGAAATCCTGTCGCTCGAGAAGCTGAACGCCCCGAAGATCTTCCAGGAGATATCGGATAACCCGCGCGGCGTCGTGCTGGTCACCGGCCCGACGGGTTCCGGCAAGTCGACCACGCTCGCGGCGATGGTCAACTACAAGAACGAGACCGAGTACGGGCACATTCTGACCATTGAGGACCCTATCGAGTTCGTGCACGAAAGCAAGCGCTGCCTGATCAACCAGCGCGAAGTACACCGCGATACGCTCGGCTTTACCGAGGCGCTGCGGTCCGCGCTGCGCGAGGACCCGGATGTCATCCTGGTCGGTGAGATGCGCGACCTTGAGACAATCCGGCTCGCACTTTCCGCCGCGGAGACCGGCCACCTCGTCTTCGGCACGCTGCACACGAGCTCCGCCGCAAAGACCATCGACCGCATCGTCGACGTGTTTCCGGCGGCGGAGAAGGACATGATCCGTGCGATGCTGTCAGAGTCGCTGAAGGCGGTCATTTCTCAGACGCTGCTGAAGAAGGTCGGTGGAGGGCGCGTCGCTGCGCACGAGATCATGATCGGCACGCCTGCGATTCGTAACCTGATCCGCGAGGCGAAGATCGCGCAGATGTATTCGGCGATCCAGACCGGCCAGGCGTTCGGCATGCAGACGCTGGACCAGAACCTGCAGGACCTGGTGAAGAAAGGCGTGGTCACAAAGCAGGATGCGCGTTTGAAGGCTGCAAACAGAGATAACTTCCAGTAACGACGGGGGTATGGGGTAATGGAACGGGACCAAGGCATCAAGCTGATGCAGGAACTGCTACGGACGATGGTGTCCCGGGGCGGGTCGGACCTGTTCATCACCTCCGGCTTCCCGCCAGCGATGAAGATCCACGGCGAGATGACGCCGGTCACCGACAAGCAGTTGACCGCCGAGCAGAGTTCGGTGCTCGTGCGCGCAATCATGAACGACCGGCAGTCAAAGGAGTTTGAGGCGACAAAGGAATGTAATTTCGCGATCATGCCGCCGGGCATCGGTCGTTTCCGCGTCAACGCATTCGTGCAGCAGGGCCGTGTCGGCGCTGTGCTCCGCACGATTACGACAGACATCCCGGATTTCGACAAGATGGGCCTGCCGCCGGTCCTGAAGGACGTCGTGATGACGAAGCGCGGCCTCGTCATCCTGGTCGGCGGCACCGGCTCGGGCAAGTCGACGACGCTGGCGGCGATGATCGGTTACCGCAACAAGAACACCAAGGGTCATATCATCACAATCGAGGACCCGGTCGAGTACGTACACCCACACCTCGGCTGCGTGATCACGCAGCGCGAAGTCGGCGTCGACACCGAGAGCTGGCATGCCGCGCTGAAGAACACGCTGCGCCAGGCACCCGATGTGATTCTGATCGGCGAAATTCGTGACCGCGAGACGATGGAGCATGCAATTGCGTTCGCGGAGACGGGCCATCTTTGCCTGTCCACGCTGCATGCGAACAGCGCAAACCAGGCACTCGACCGCATCATCAACATGTTCCCGGAGGAGCGGCGCACGCAGTTGCTGCTCGACCTGTCGATGAACGCGAAGGCGTTCATCTCGCAGCGCCTGCTGATGCGCAAGGGCGGCAAGGGCCGGGCTGCGGCCATCGAGATTATGCTGAATTCCCCGCTGATATCTGACTTGATTCACAAGGGCGAAATGCACGAGATCAAAGCCATCATGGGCAAGTCCCGTGAGCTCGGCATGCAGACTTTCGACCAGGCGCTGTTCGACCTTTACGAGAACGGCGACATCGGCTACGAGGATGCGTTACGCCAGGCCGACTCTCAGAACGAGCTGCGCCTTAAGATCAAGCTCGAGAGCAAGCGTGAGGACGGCCCGACCGGCGAAGGCGGGTCCAAGCTCGAGATGGTCGAGGAAGATGAGGGAAGCAAGATTTGAACATTCAGCCGTTCCTGAAGCTGATGGTAGAGAAGAGCGCGTCTGACCTGTTCTTCACCACCAATTCCCCGGTGCGCATCAAGATCGAGGGCAAGATCGTGCCGGTCGGCAAGACGATACTGACGTCGGAGCTGACGCGCGCTGCCGCGTACGGAATCATGACCGAGGAGCAGCGTGCTGAGTTCGACAAAGAGCTCGAGATCGACTTCGCAATTGCCGAGGAAGGCCTCGGCCGCTTCCGTGTCAACGCATTCCGGCAGCGTGGCGATGTCGGCATGGTGCTGCGGTACATCACCGCCGAGGTCCCGAACATCCACGACCTCGTCGTGCCGGAGATTCTGCAGGAACTGATCCTCGCGCGGCGCGGCCTGTTGCTGATGGTCGGCGCGACGGGGTCAGGCAAGTCGACTACCCTCGCTGCGATGATCAACCATCGGAACGAGAACCTTGCCGGCCACATCCTGACGATCGAAGACCCGATCGAATTCGTGCACCCGAACAAGCAGGCCATCGTCAACCAGCGCGAAGTGGGCGCCGATACCAAGACTTACGACCGCGCGCTCAAGAGCTCGCTGCGCGAGGCGCCCGACGTCATCCTGATTGGCGAGATCCGGGACCGTGAGACGATGGAGGCGGCGCTCGAACTCGCCGGCACCGGTCACCTCGCGATCTCGACGCTGCACGCCAACAACGCGCACCAGACGATGGACCGCATCATCAATATGTTCCCCGAGGAGATGCACAAGCAGTTGTTCATGGACCTCTCGCTGAACCTGCGCGCAATCATCTCCCAGCGCCTTGTGCCGACGAAGGATGGGAAGCGTTGCGCGGCGGTCGAGGTGATGATCAACACGCCGCACGTCGCCGAGTTGATCCTGCAGGGCCGCATCGACGAGATCCGCGAGTCGATGGAGTCGAGCCCGGAGAAGGGCGTGCAGACTTTCGACATGGCACTGCACCAGCTGTACAAGGACGGCAGGATCGACATGGAAGAGGCGCTGAAGAACGCCGATTCACGCGCGAACCTGGAAGCGAAGATCAACTTCGGATGATGAATCGCGGTGCGGAGCACCGCTCCCACAATCCCGCTACGTAGACGCCTCGTCGAACATGGTCACCGTGTGGATGTCGAACACGGGGCCGTCTACACAAACACGCTTCATAGCAGGACCCTTCTCGGTACGCACCTCAACCGTGCAGCCAGCGCATCCCCCGACCGCACACGCCATGTATTCCTCAAGCGCCACTTGGCACGGCAGGTCGAATTCGCGCGCGAGCGCGGCTGTTGCGCGCAGCATCGGCGCGGGCCCGCACGCAAACACCTCGACTTCGTCCCGGGCGGCGGGGTCGAGCGTGGCCAACCATGCGCGCGCGAGGTCGGTAATGTAGCCGTCGAAGCAGCCGGCGTAGCCCTGCAAGCTCGCGAGGCGGGACGGTATGCCCCAGTCCTCGAGCAGTGGCATGCACGCAATCACCC
>JAIVGZ010000035.1:0-32776 GCA_020201335.1 Natronospirales bacterium | reverse complement strand
CGCCGGGAACGGAAACGGTACCTCGGAGCCCATCAATACCAGCGGTTTCCAGCCGGCGGCGCGGTCGCGCCGGATCGTATCTGCGAGGAACACCATCGGCGGGATGCCGACGCCGCCGCCCATCAGCAGCGTCCGGGGGTGCTCTGCGTGCAGGCGGAACGGGTTGCCTATGGGACCCATGACGCTGATGGGCTCTCCGGTCTTGCGCAACGAGAGTAGGCGCGTGCCCTCGCCGAGCACCTTGTACAGAAACTCGACCCAACCTTCATCGACGGAGGCGCGCATGATCGACAGCGGCCGCCGCATCGGCAGCGCGGGGTCACAGGTCAGGTGCGCGAAAGTGCCGGGCTGCGCACGCTTGGCAACGCCGGGTGCGCGGACGCGCAGGACCCATTGCTCGCCACTGAACGGGGTGTGTGACAGGACCTCGGCGTCCTCGACCAGAATTGTGCCGCGGTGTGCGGTCACAGCCCGTCCGCCAGCCATTCCAGGACCGCCATGCGAACCGGGATGCCGTTCGCAACCTGCTCCCAAATCACCTGGCGTGGGCCGTCGGCGACAGTCGAAGCGATTTCGACCTCGCGGTTGAACGGACCCGGGTGCATCACGATGGCGTCCGGATGCGCGCCGGCGAGACGCGCGTCGGTGAGCCCCCAGTCGGCGAAGTACGCGCGCTCATCAGGCGCGCCTTCCGCAATACGCTCGCGCTGAACGCGCAACATCATCACAACCTGCGCACCGTCGAGGGCCTCATCGAACGAGCTGCAGCGTACGGTGCCCGGCAACGCGTCGGTGGCCGGAAGCAGCGGCGCTGGCCCAGCGATCCGGACCCGCGCACCGAGCCGCGTTAGCGCATGCACCGCGGAGCGCGCGACGCGCGAATGTGCGATGTCACCGATGATTGCCACGTCGACCCCGGCGCAACAGCCGAAGCGGCGATGGATGGTAAGCGCGTCGATCAAACCTTGCGTCGGGTGTTCGGTGCGGCCCTCGCCGGCATTCGCTATTGCGAGGCGCGTGCCGTCGAGCGATCGCGCGAGGCCCGCAAGCACTTCGTCGTCTGCATGGCGTATCACGAACAGTTCGGTGCGCATTGCGTGCAGTGTGCGCACGGTGTCAGCGAGCGACTCGCCCTTCACGGCTGATGAACGGGAGAGGTCGAGGTTCAGCACGGTCGCGCCTATGCGCCGCGCTGCGAGTTCGAACGACGCACGCGTGCGCGTGCTCGGCTCGAAGAAGAGGTTCGCCAGCGTCAGGCCTTTCAACGGCAAGCCTGGATCCGCGCCATCAGCAAGCGCCGCTGCGCGCTCGAACAGGTGGTGGAACTCGGCGTCTTTGAGTGCGGTAAGGCTCAGCAGGTGGCGCGGGGCGTCTGTCATCTGTTCGCTTCTCCAGCCAGCCAGTCCGTAAGAATTACCGCTGCGGCTGCGGCATCCAAATCGCCGCTCCGCACCCGGCGGTGGTCACCGCGCTGGCGGCGGGCGGTCAGTGCGTCTGCTGCCGCGAGCGACGAATACCGCTCGTCGACCGTATGCACCGGCAGCCGGTACCGTTCGGCGAGCGTGGCGGCAAATGCTTGCGCCGCGACGGTCACCGCGTGCGCGGAGCCGTCGGCATTATACGGAACGCCGGCGACGAGCGCGGCCGGTGTCCAGTCTTCGACGAGGCGGTCGACCGCCTGCCATTCTGGGCCGCCCGCGCCGTTCCGGACCGTCGCGAGCGGGCGGGCGTCGGCAGTACTACGGCTGCCGAGGGCAACACCGATGCGTTTCATGCCGAAATCGAAACCCAGGTAGGTATCGTTCATGCGTGCCCGGCATCGCCGGTCAATAGCCGGATGTCGACGCCCAGCAACCCGGCGGCCGCGTCCCAACGCTGGTCGAACGGTGTCTCGAACACGATGCGCGCGGCGCCGGGGACGCTCAGCCAAGTGTTTTCCGCAAGTTCTTGCTCGAGCTGGCCGGGCGCCCATCCCGCGCACCCGAGCGCAACCAGGATGCGGGGTGGCGCGATGCCGGACGCAATCGATTTGAGCACGTCCTGCGAGGTGGTCACGGCGAGCTCATCGGTGACCCGCAGCGTCGCGGCGTACTCGTGCGTTGCATCGTGTATGACGAAACCGCGCTCCGTGTGACACGGGCCACCGTGGAACACTGGGGCGCCCGCTACGACCGCGTCATCCGTTGGCAGCTGCAGCTGGGCGAGTACCTCGCCGAGCGTGATCTCCAGTGGACGGTTGATGGTGACGCCCAGCGCGCCTTGCTCGTCATGCTCGCAGAGGAAAGTCACGGTGCGCGAGAAATTCGGATCCGCGAGCGTAGGCATCGCGATTAGCAGGTGGCCCGCCAGCGAAGTTGTTTCGCGCGCATTCATCGGCGTGCACGCACCGACGCGGTTGCCACACCATCGCCGAATTCCCAGACGAAGGCGAACCGGAGCACATCGACTTCACGGCGCAGGTCGTCCGGGAAGGCCGGGAAGGGGGCCGCCATGTACACGATACGCATCGCGGCCTCGTCGAGCAGCCGGTGGCCCGAACTCTCGCGGACGCGCAATTGGCGAACATTACCGGTCGCGCCCAGCGCCACTTCGAGTTCCAGCGCGCCGCTGAGCCCGCGCCGCCGCGCTTCGTCCGGGTAATTGAGGTTGCCGACGCGTTCGACGCGCTCCCGCCACGCGTGCAGGTAAGGCGCATAAAGCGATTCCTGCGTGTTGACGCTGATGAAGCGCTCACGCGGATTGCGGCTGTACGCGAGCGCGGTGTGCGCGTCGGTATCCGCGGGGATGCTCGGCCGCAACATCGTGTCGCCGTGAGCGGCGGGTGCGGCGCTACCGCCGCCTGCGCGCAGCGTGAGCGCAATGCGTACATGGGTGTCCCGGCGCGCGGCGATGACGGGCTCGGGCACCGATGCGGCCCGGGGCCTGCCGTCATCCGGGTTGCGGTCGGCGAATTCGCCCGGAAGCAACGCGGGTCCGCGGTCATGTGTGGCACGCGCCGCAGGGTCGCCGGCACGCGCTTGCGGGCTGCGCGCACGCAAGCGTTCGTCCGTGTTGCCTGCGCCACGCTGCGCGGCATCCGCGAGGTAATCGGCATGCTCAGGTGGCTCGTCGGTCGGGGCATTGACGAGCATGACCTCCAGGGCACGCGCGCCCGACACCGAAGATGGGTCGTCGGCGGTGAAGCCGACGCCCAGAATCAGCAGCCCGTGCAACAGCAGCGCGAAGCAGACGGTGGTCGTCAGCCGGTCGCGCGAAGTAATCGTCTTGGTGAGCGCGTCAGCTTGCATCGTGCCTCGGTGGCAGGCGGGCGATGATCCCCGCTGCGATTATACCGGTGGTGATGCCGGCTGCGACCGCGAACGCGAACAGCACTGGCGCGAGCTGCCATAGGCCCGGGTCGGGTATGAACAGCAACCGCGCAACTGCGAGTTGTGCGGCGGTGTGGGCAATCGCAGCCGGAACTGCGTAGCCGACCGGGCCCAATAAGGTGCCCGTGCTCGTGTGCAGCAGCGCGAGCATCGCAACCGCTGCGACACCGCCGGCCGCCGCGAGGATGAAAGACGGACCGAGGAAGGTGCCGAGCAGTAGGCTGCCGCCGACCACCCGCAATCCAGTGACCCACGCGGCCGCAGCAACACCGTGGCGCAGCAGCACGACCAGCGCGACCACATTTGCGAGCCCCGGTTTCACGCCGGGCAAGGGCGACGGGATGCCGGCCTCGATGAGGTGGACGCTGATGGCGAGCGCCGCGTACAGCGCGAGTTGGCGGTCAGTGAGCGATTGCGTCATAGCGTTGCCCTTGGCCGCGCAAGCGCATGCTCACACCGTTCGGTGCGCATGCCGCGAAATCTTCGCTGCGCGCCAGCCAGCCGGCCGCGATGCATACCCGGTTGCGGCACGGCGAGTCGACGAACCGCGCGTTGCCGTCCTTTACTTCGACCACGCTTTCTCCGAGTCGGCCGCTGATTGGATATACGCCATCGTTGTCCAACGCGATGCGCTGGATGCCGCTGGGGCCCCGGAGTTCGGCGACCTGCGCGGCGCTGCGTGGCGCCCAGGAAACCACCGCGACGGCCGCGACAAAAAGTACTGCGAGCGAGACGACCGCGAAATCAGCGGGGCGCAGCAGGCGTAACACGAGTCAGCTTGAGCGGTGGTCCGATGGCTGTCGGCAGCAGCCGTGCCGCCATCGCGTCGGTTACATACGCGGTACCATCGTCGGCGATGCGCAGGACGGTTTCGATGCCGAGCGTCGTCGCGAGTTCCGGCCACGCATCCCCGGCGACGAACAACGCTGTCGCCGCCGCGTCGGCGAGCACGGGGTCGGTATGCAGCACCGTCACCGACGCGGTGCCGCGCGCCGGGTATCCCGTGCGGGGATCGAGCAGGTGGTGGAAGCGGACGCCGTCGAGGTCGTAGCCGCGCTCGTAGTCGCCGGAAGTGATGAGCGCTTCACCGGATGCGAGTTCCACGCCGGCGATGACACCAACGCCGCGCGGGTTGCGTATGCCGATGCTCCAACGGCGGCTATCGGCGCGCCCGATTACCGCGACGTCGCCACCGGCGTTAACGAGCGCGTGCTCGACGCCTAGCGCATTGAGGCGGCGAAGCGCTTCTGCGACTGCCGCTCCCTTGGCTATCCCACCGAGGTCAAGGCGCACGGGTATCGTGCCGGTGAGCCAGGCATCAATCGCGTCTGCTGGCGGCGCGGAAGGCGCGGAACCGGGGTCGTGGAATCCCCACGCCTCGACCAGTGCACCGAGGCGCGGGTCAAACAGACCGCCGGTCGCTGTGCGTATCTCTTCGGCCCGCGCCAGTAACGCCGCGAGGTCGGATGGCGGCGCGGTCGGGCGACCGTCAGCGAGCGCGGCGTTATGAACTGCCAGATCGCCGTTCGCCCACGCGTGCCAATTCAGCTCGGCATGTGCGAAGGCGTCGCGAACTGCACGGAACGCGTCTGCCTGTGCATCCGGCGCGACGCCGCGGATCGACACCTCTATCAGCGTACCGAGAGCGGGGTATTGATCGGTAGCGGGGCCCTCAGGCGCGCCGCTGCACGCCATGACGAAGGCCGCCGCGACGGCCGCGCCCGCGACGCGCCCGCGCGTCACTGAAGCCGCGCTTCGAGCGCGTCGAAGAAGGTTCCGGAGATGTTGATGTCGTACGCGGCGTCAAGCTCACGCACGCAAGTGGGGCTCGTGACATTAATCTCGGTCAAGTAATCCCCGATGACGTCGAGACCGACGAACAACAGCCCCATCTCCCTCAGCGATGGGCCAAGCTGTGCGCAAATCCAATGGTCACGCTCGCTTAGCGGCACGCCTTCGCCGCGGCCGCCGGCAGCAAGGTTACCGCGTGTCTCGCCCGCGGCGGGAATGCGCGCCAGCGCGTACTGCACCGGCTCGCCATCAATCAGCAGAATCCGCTTGTCGCCGGCAGAGATTTCGGGGATGAAGCGCTGTGCCATCACGAACTGTGTGCCGTGCGCGGTGAGGGTCTCGGCGATCACCGACAGGTTGGCGTCGCCCGGACGGACCCGGAACACCGACGCGCCACCCATTCCTGAAAGTGGTTTCAGCACGCAGTCACCGTGTTCCGCTGCGAATGCCTTGAGGCGCGCCATGTCGCGCGTGATCAACGTCGGCGCGCAGCATTGTGGAAACCATGCGATGTAAGCCTTTTCGTTGACGTCGCGCAACGCACGCGGCGCGTTGACCACCAGCGCGCCGGCAGTTGCCGCCCGCTCGAGCAGGTAGGTTGCGTAGATGTATTCGATATCGAAAGGGGGGTCTTTACGCATCAGCACGATGTCCGCGAGTTCGTGCAACGGACCGTCGTGCGCGTCGCCGAACGCATGCCACTCCGATTCGCGGTCGTGGACTTCGAGCTCGCGCGCCCGCGCCCTGCACACGCCGTCGACCAGGTAGAGGTCTGCGAGTTCGAGATAAAGCACGCGCCAGCCACGCCGTTGGGCCTCGAGCGCCATCGCGAAAGTCGTGTCCTTCCACGGCTTGATCGACGCGATTGGGTCCATCACGATTGCGACAGTACGCCGACCCACTTTAGCGGGATCCGAACCGCGCGATCTCGCGCGCTGCGGCGGCCAGCGCTAGCCGCGCGACGACGCCATACCCATAGAAACGATTTGCACACGCGCCGGGTGCTCGCGCGAGGTCCGGGGTGTTGCACGGCTCGGCGAATGCCAGCGGCTCGAACTGCATCCCCGGCGCATTCAGGTTGTCCGACGTGCCTTTCCCTGTGTGTACGCGGTAGAAGCCGCCAACCACGAAATGGTCGATCATGTAGACGACCGGTTCTGCGGTCGATTGCTTCTCGCCCCAGGTCTCCAGCGTGTACACGCCTTCCTGAATGATTGCGCCACTGACTTCCAAGCCTTCCTTGCCTGCCGCCATCTTCGTGCGCTGCTTGCGGTTGAGTTGGCGTACCTCGTCGCTACTGCGAACCATCATGACCGCCATTCCGTAGGTGCCGGCGTCGGCCTTCACAACCACGAACGGCTCCTGTTCAATCCCGTACGCTGAGTACTTCGCGCGGATCTGCGTGAGCAGCGCATCAATGTTCCCGGCCAAACACTCTTCACCTTCGCGCTTCATGAAATTAATCTGACCGCAATTTCGGTGCAGCGGGTCGACCAGCCACGGGTCTATTCCGAGCAGCTCGGCGAATTCGCGCGCGACGTCGCTGTACAGAGTGAAGTGCTCGGACTTCAGCCTGTTCGACCAGCCGACGCCCGGCGGAGGCAGGATCGGCTGCTTGACCCCGTCCAGGATGGCCGGCCGGCCGCTGGACAGGTCGTTGTTCAGCACGACAACGCAGGGGCGGAAATCGCCGACGGACAATCGGTCATTTTCGCGCTGCACCGGTTCGAATGTGAGTTCGTGGCCCGACTTCGATACGAGCGTGTGCGGGCCGGTCGCGTCCGGCGCGAGCGTGCCGAGCCTGACTTCATATCCCGCCATGCGCAGCAACTCGACGAGTCGCGCAACGCTGTCCAAGTAGAAGAGGTTGCGCGTGTGCGCCTCGGGGATGAGCAAAACGCCATTCGCGGTTGGGCAGCTGCGCTCAAGTACCGCTTGCAGCGCTTGTATGCACAGCGCCTCGGTGCCGGGGCCAAGGTTGTTGAACCCCGCCGGAAACAGGTTGGTATCGACCGGGGCGAGCTTGTAGCCCGCATTGCGCAGGTCGACCGACGCGTAGAACGGGGCTGGCGTGTCGCGCCAGAGTTGGCGGAACCACGCTTCGATCCGCGTCTGGTTCGCGAGCATCAGCCCTTCCAGTTGCAAAAGCGGGCCGCTGAGCGCGGTGTTTAGGTGTGGGACTGCCTGCAGGTGTTCAATGCCCATGCCGCATACTATAACGCCGCGCTTGGGCTATAGTGTTTCGGGCATGAATTCAGGGGGGTCCGACGTGAGCGAATCAGCGGGACAGGAAGGTCGGAAGCTGACCGTAATGGTCGTGGACGACAGCCGTACGATCCGGAGCACTGCGGAGACGCTCCTCGGCAAGGAGGGCTTTTCAGTCGTGACGGCTGAGGATGGCTTCGACGCGCTGGCTAAAATCGCCGAGACGCCGCCTGACATCGTGTTCGTCGACATCATGATGCCGCGCCTCGACGGCTATCAGACATGCACATTGATCAAGAGCAACCCGAAGTACCGCAAGATCCCGGTAATCCTGTTATCCAGCCGTGACGGCGTGTTCGATCGCGCGCGCGGCAAATTGGCCGGCTCCGAACACTATCTCGGTAAACCGTTCTCCAGGGATGAGCTCGTCGAAGTTGTCAGGCGTCACGTCGCGCCGCAGGCCGGCGGCGACTGATTGGCGGCAGTCCCCGTGAGCGACCTCGCCGCCGCCGACCACGGGCGCAAGGCGCACGCTGCCTTGCTCGGGCAGCTGCGTGAACAGGGAAAAGCGGCGCTTAGCGCCTGCGAGCGCTGGTTCGATGGCGATGAGGACGCCGCCGACACGCTTCTTTCGACGCTCGCGCAGCTCGAGCTCGTTGCAAAGGTCGGCCAGCTCGAAGGCATCGCGCTACTCGCCGTTGATTGCCGCCTGCTCGCCGAGTCCGCGGGCGATGATGGGTCCGGTGCCAGGCGCCAGGCGGTCGCCGAGGGCCTGGTAGCGCTAGGCGGACACCTCAGCGCGGCCCAGTCAGGCGCACCGGCACCAGCCGGGAACGTTGTCGCCGACATCAACAGGTTGCGCGCGGCGCGCGGCACACCAGTGCTGGATGCGCGCACGCTGTTCATCGAGTTGATGCGCGCGCGCGCACCTTATCCCGTACCGTTCACCGCGCCCACCGCAGCGATGCCCCCACAGGCGACCGTCGCGCAACGCGCACTCGACCCTGCACGCAAGATTGTCGCGGCACTCAAGCGTGGCGGCGACCCGAAACCTGGCCTGGAGGCGGTGCGCAAGCTCGCAGGTTCGCTCGAACGGACTGCGGACGGCGCCGAGGCGTTCGCGCCGTGGTGGCTCGCGCGCGTATTGGCGGAACGGGCTCTGGCCGCGCAAATCGCCGCTGCACCCGCGGTGGCGGCGCTTACCGAACTCGATGTCCGCGTTGAGGAGTTGTCCGGTGGGTCACCGGTCGACACGGGCTGGGCGTACCGGCTCCTGTACGCGCTGAGGGCCGCGCCGCAGGGAGACGCGGAGCTTGCTCGCATCGACCGTGTGTACGGTCTGTACGCGCTGACTGCTGAAATCATCAGCGCACCAACCGACAGCGCGGGCGCCGGCGACGCACGTACCGCGGTGGCCGAGGCCGCGCGCGAAGAGCTTGCGCGGGTACGCGACGCGTTCGACGTGTTCCTGCGCTCCGGTGCCGCCGATACGAACTTACTTAAACCGGCGGTGGCACGCTTGGATATGGTCGTTGCGCCGTTGCAAGTCGCCGACCTCGGTATCGCTGCCGAGTTGCTCGCCGATGTAAGGACCTCTCTTGCAGCCCTTGTCGAAGGCCAACCGCTTGGCAATACCGCGAACGCAATCGCCGACCAAATGTTGCGTGCCGAGGAAGTGCTTTCGTCCGGAGTCGAAGGCCCGGGCGACAAATTGCGCGACGAGGCGATCCGCGCGCTCGTCGATGCGGCCCAGGATGTTCTCTCTGGCCTGCGGCAGGCTCTGTTCGAAGCGTCCGAAGTGGATGACGGGGAAGCGCTCGCCGACATGCCCACGAAAATGGCGCAGTTCGCCGGCGCGCTCGAAGTCAGCGGGCTCGACGAGGCCGCGGCGCTGGTGCGTGAAGCAGCCGATACGATGCGTGGCGCCGCCGCCGGCGGTGCGCCGCTGGACGCGCTGGCAGAGGCGCTCGTCTGCCTGGAGATGTACCTTGGCGCGCGCCGGGACCGGCCGGATGCGCCGACAGACCTCCTGCAACGGGCGCGCAGCGTACTCGGCGAGGCGATACCTGCCGGCGAGCGTACCAGCGGGCAAGCTGAGGATGAGGAGCCGCCAGTCGTTGCGGGCGAACCCGACCCGGACCTGCTCGACATCTACGTCGAGGAGGCCAAGGAGTGCACGGTCGAGGCACGCGCCCGCGTCGCCGAATGGCGCGCGGACCCCGACACCCCCGGTCCGCGCGGGGAGTTGCAGCGTCTATTCCATACGCTGAAGGGGAGCGGGAGGATGGTCGGCGCGCTGCGCATCGCTGAGTTCTCGAAGTGCTTCGAGGACCTGATTGGTCGCCTCGAGGAATCCGGCGCTGCGCCGACGCCGGCTCTCATTGAACTCACGGGCGCGGCCGTTGCGACGCTGCCATCGCTCGTTGAGCAGATCCTCAGCGGGACCGACCCCGGCATCGACCTGCGCCCATTGCGGAAAGCGGCAGAGACCAATGACCCAGCTGCGGTTCCCGGTGCGACTGCGCGTCCGGTACTCGTTGCGCTTGCCGCGCGCCACTTCGACACCGTGCACCGTTGGCTCGATGCAGTAGCCGCCGGCAAGGGGTCGGGGCAGGTGCCCCCGGCTGTGTGCGATGGGCTGCGCGACTTTTCGTCAGCCGCTGAGGTGCTCGGCGCGCTGCAGGTCGGCGCGGATGCAGCCGCGTTGGGCGAGCGACTCGAGTCCGCAGCCGCGGTGGACGAGCCGCTGCAGCGTGAAGTCGCCGCCGCCCTTGATGCGATGCAGGCAGCAGTCGCGCCGCTGCCGGACGGGCAAGTCGACCCCATTGCTGCGGACGCGTACCGCGAAGAGGCGCACGCATTGCTCGACCGGATGGGTGCAGGCTGCGACGCGCTGCTGCAGGATGCGGCCGACGCCGATGCCGTGCTCGGCATGCAGCGGGTGCTGCACACGCTGAAGGGCGCATCACGCGTCGCTGGGTTCCGCGCGCTGTCCGACATCGCACACACGCTGGAGGCGGTGTTGCGTGCAATCGCGCAGGAAAAGATGATCGTCACGCCACGGCTGCTGTGGACGCTGGGGCGCGCATTCGACGCGATGTACGGGATGCTGGAGCCGGATACCGCGGCTACTTCCGGCGAGCGTGCTGCGCAGGTGATCGAGGAGCTGAAGCAGCTGTCGGGAGACGACCGATCGCTTCCGCCGGTGTCGAGCGGTGCGGACCGCCGGCGCAAGCCGCGCGTCGCCGCAGAGAGCGAGCGCGTCCGCTCCGACCAGTTCGACAGGGCACTGGTGCGCGCGCTGTCGCTTGGGCTGCGCAGCGCCGCACTGGACCGCCAAATGCACGAACAGACGATGTGGAATATCGCGACGATCGGTGGGGTGTTGAAGGAGTTGGCGGACGACGCTGCCGCAATTCGCGACCTCTTGGTGCGCGCGCGCGTCGCGCCGGTGCACACGCACGCGTCGCGCTGGCGTCGGACCGCCCGGCAGGCTGCGGAGGACACGGGCCGCGAAGTCGAGTTGCGCTTTGAGGGTTCGGAAACCGAAGTGGACCGGCGCCTGCTGGACGCTTTGATTGCGCCATTAGAGCACCTGCTCCGCAATGCTGTCGCACACGGCATCGAGTCGCCATTCGCGAGGCGCGCGGCCGGCAAGCCCGCAGCCGGCGTCATCGTGATCCGCACGGTCATGGACCGCGAGGGTGTGGTCATAGAGATAGAGGACGACGGCGCCGGGGTGGATGTCGACAAGGTGCGCCGGGCTGCGCGGGATCGGGGGCTCGCGATTCCGGAAGGCACTCTCGACAACCGCAAACTGCTCACGGTGCTCGCGACACCCGGCTTTTCGACCGCGCCCGCGGTTACGCACGCTTCTGGCTACGGGATGGGCGTCGACACGGTATGTGCCGGGGTCCGGGAGCTCGGTGGCCGCGTTGAACTCGACACGACGGTCGGCAAGGGCACGCGCTTCACGCTGCATCTGCCGAATCCCTCGCCGGTGCTCGCGGTGGAGCTCGTGCGGGCTGGCAATGCGCTGGTAGCGATTCCATGGCAAAACACCGTGTCTGTGCGCACTTTCGAGGAGGGCGCAACGGCAGTTGAGCACGATGGAGAGTCGTGGCCGCTGGTGGAAATCGCGGGCGCCATAGGGATGAACAGCGCCCGCACCGCGCAGGATGCAAGGACGGCGGTCCTGGTGCGCAGTGGGCAGTCCGGCATCGCCGTCATCGTCGACGAGAATCTGGGCGAGACCGAAGTGGCGATGCACCGACTACGCCCGGGGGACCTGCGCGGCGGCGTGTGCGTGGCGGGCGTCGGCCTGCTTGACGGCGGGCGGCTGTCGACGGTCATCAACGTGGATGCCGCGATCGAAGCGGCCGGCTCGGTTTTGAAAATCAGGCCGTACGCGTTCATCGCCGACGACTCTCCGACTGCGCGAGACGAAGTCGTGCGCAAGCTCGAACGCCTGGGCTGGCGCGTGATGGCCGTGGAAGACGGCTCGCAGGCGCGACAGCGGTTGGCACGGGAGCGACCGCAGTTGATCGTCCTGGACGTCGACATGCCCGGCTACGACGGATTGACGATTGTCGAATGGTTACGCTCGGAAAACGCGCTGAAGGGCACACCAATCATCCTGGTCAGCGCCGAATTCACCGACCAGCGCCGACAGCGTGCGGCGGACCTGGGTGTCGCAGTGTGCGTGGCGAAACCGTTCGCCGGGGTTGAGTTCGAGGACGCCGTCGCCGCGATTCAGCGGTAGTCGCCGTATAGCGCTTGCAGCGCGGCGAGCATCGCGATGCCCGCAGTCTCGGTGCGTAGCACGCGAGGTCCAAGGCGGACCGCGGTGCATCCGGCAGCGCGCGCCGCCGCGAGTTCGCTTTCGCTGAACCCACCTTCGGGGCCGACCAGCAACGCCACTCCTGCGCCCGGCTGCACCGCGGCATCCGCCAGAGTCGCGTTCGCACCGGGTTCAAGAACCAGCGTAGGCAGCTCATTCGCAGCCAGCCAGTCCGCGAACGGCATTGGCTCGTGCACGCGCGGCACGAGGTTGCGACCGCACTGCTCACAGGCGGCCACGGCGATACCTTGCCAGTGCGCGACCCGGCGCGCGGCCCGTTGTGCGTCCAGTTGTACGACGCTCCGTTCAGCAATCACCGGCCAGATGGCGACCGCGCCGAGTTCAACGGCTTTCTGTACTGCGATATCCATGCGCTCGCCCTTGGAGACGCCTTGCACCAGCGTGACTGGGAGCGGTGATTCGCGGTCGACCGCGGCGCCGACACCGGTCCGAGCGTCGCCCTTTTCGTCCACGAGTTCTGCAGGCCATTCGCGGCCACTCCCGTCGAACACGGTGAAGCGCGCGCCGGCGCGCAAGCGCAACACACGTACCAGGTGTCGCGCTGCGCCGGGAGCGAGCGTGAACGACGCATCGTCGGTCAGCGGCTCGGCGTGAAACACGCGGATGCCGCGCATCAGTCCGTCGTCGCAGCGTCGATGCCGGTGCGCGTGACTTCGGCGAGTAGCGCGAGCGCTTCATCGTCGATCACATACGGCGGCATCCAGTAAACGACGTCGCCGACCGGTCGCAGCAGCACGCCCGCTGCAAGCGCGTGCCGGTAGACGCGCAGCCCACGACGTTCCTGCCACGGGTAGGCGCCGCGCTGCGCCGGGTCGCGCGCCAGCTCAATCGCGAGGATCATCCCTGTCTGGCGCACCTCGGCGACGTGCGGGTGCGCGGCGAGCGGCGCAGCGAGCTCGGCCATGCTCGCGGCGGTCACGCGGTTACGCACGATGACATCACCATCGTCGAACAAGCCCAGCGTCGCGAGGGCGACGCGGCAGGCGAGCGGGTTGCCGGTATAAGAATGCGAATGCAGGAACGCGGTCAGGCGTGTGTAGTCGTCGTAAAACGCCTGGTATACACGGTCTGTGGTGACCACCGCGGACAGTGGCAGGTAGCCGCCCGTCAGTCCTTTCGACAGGCACATGAAGTCAGGGCTGATCTCCGCTTGCTCACACGCGAACATCGTGCCAGTGCGCCCGAAGCCAACCGCGATCTCGTCGGCAATCATGTGGACGCCGTACCGGTCGCACGCTTCACGCAGGCGGCGCAAGTATGCCGCGTGGTACATGCGCATGCCGCCGGCGCACTGCACCAGTGGCTCCACGATGACCGCGCACACTTCATGTGCGTGCTCGGCCAGTGCCCGTTCCATTGGTTCGAACATGCGCAGCGAACAGGCCTCCCAGTCCTCATCCGGCGCCCGCTCGTAGCAATCCGGGGCCGGGACCTTGATCGTTTCCATCAGCAGCGGCCCGTATGTCTCCCTATACAGAGGGACGTCGCCGACGGCCAGCGCGCCGAGTGTTTCGCCGTGGTAGCTGTTCGTCAGCGCAATGAAGCGTCGGCGTTCGCCGCGGCCCGTATTCCGCCAATAGTGGAAACTCATCTTCAGCGCGACTTCGACTGCCGCCGACCCGTTGTCCGCGAAAAAGCACCGCTCAAGGCCCGGCGGGGTGAGGGAGACGAGCCGCTCTGCGAGTTCAATGCCCGGCGCGTGCGAAAACCCCGCGAAGATAGCGTGCTCGAGCTCATCGACCTGTGCCTTCAGCGCGTCGTTGATTACCGGGTTCGCATGACCGAACAGGTTGACCCACCAAGAGCTGATCGCGTCGAGGTAGCGTCTGCCGTCGTAGTCCTCGAGCCAGACGCCGCGGCCGCGCCGCAGAGGGGTCAGCGGCAGCGTCTCGTGGTCCTTCATCTGCGTGCACGGGTGCCAAAGCACCGCGAGGTCGCGGGCGGTCCACGACGCGTTATCCGTCACGCCGCCTCCGGCGCGACGCAGAAACGCTGGACCAAGTCGCGCACGACGCCCTGCATCGGCGCCACACGGTCGAGCAGCAGGTACTCGTCGGGCTGGTGGGCTTGCGCGATGTCCCCTGGACCGAGAATGACCGTTTCGACCCCGAGATCCGCGAGGTACGGTGCCTCGGTCGCGAACGCGACAGCCTCCGCTGCGTGGCCGGTCAGCGTCTCGGCTGCCCGGACCATCGCGGCGTGCGGCGCAGTCGCCAGAGCCGGCACGCCGCCGAACAGCGCCGTGCCTTCAACGCGGAACGCAGTGCCGGCGACCGCGTCCGTCGCGCGTTGCAGGAGCTCGGTGCGAAGGGCGGTGATGTCCATGCCGGGCAGCGGCCGCAAGTCGAGTTGGAGGTCGCAGGTCGGGCATATTCGGTTTGGGTTGTCACCGCCGTGGATGTGCCCGAAATTCATCGTCGGAAAAGGCACGCGAAACGCCGGATCCACATGCGCGCGCTGGAGTTCCGCGCGCCACGCCATCAGCGCGGACAGCACGCGGTGCATACCCTCGATCGCGTTGTCACCCAGGGCCGGGTCGCTCGAATGGCCGGGCCGCCCCGTAACGCGCAGCGCTTCCATCATGATGCCCTTGTGCGCGCGCACCGGCCGCATGCCGGTAGGTTCACCGATCAGCGCGTGGCGCGCGCCGTGCAGAGAAGCGGCGGTCAATGCACGCGCACCGGACATCGTGCTTTCTTCGTCGGCGGTCGCAATGATGACGATGGGCGCTGCGAGGTCCTGTGCGCGGGTTTCGCGCAAAGCGTCAAGCACAAGCGCAAAGAATGACTTCATATCGGCGGCGCCCAACCCGTAGACGCGGTCGCCATCGACCGTCGCGCGTAGCGGGTCATGGCGCCACCCATGCTCGTCCCAAGGCACCGTATCGGTGTGGCCGGCAAGCACCAAGCCACCGGCGCCGCGCCCGAGCGTCGCGACCATGTTGTATTTGCCGGGGGCGCCGTCGACAGCCTGCACATCAACCGCGAAACCGAGGTCTGCCGTCCACTCGGCGAGCAGCGTAATGACCGCGAGGTTCGACGAATCGAATGCAGGTATCATGCTGCTGACTGAGTGCGCGGCAAACAACGCGTCGAACATCGCTTCGAGCCGGGGTGGACGCTGGGTTGGCATGGCGCCGATTCTCGGGGAGGCGGCCCGTCAAAGCAATCGAGCGGATGTGATGAACCGGATCGAGGACGGATGGCTGGATGGTGCGCAGCGCATGCGTTCACCGAATTGCGACGAACGCCCGGCAGGCGCTGGCGTTGAACTCGTCGTCGTGCACGGCATCAGCCTGCCGCCGGGAGAGTTCGGCGCAGCGTGGGTCGAGCACCTGTTTCTGAATACCCTGGATTGCTCCGCGCACCCCTATTTTTCATCACTGGACGGCCTGCGCGTATCAGCACACCTGCTGGTCCGGCGCGACGGTTCGTTGGTGCAGTTCGTGCCGTTCGACCAGCGGGCGTGGCATGCAGGCAGTTCCGCATGGCGTGGCCGAGAGCACTGCAACGACTTCTCGGTCGGTATCGAGCTCGAGGGGTGTGATGAACTCGCCTACTCCAGCGCCCAATATACGGCGCTCGCAGCGGTGCTCAGAGACTTGCGGGCGCATTACCCGACATTGGCCGCCGACGCGGTCGCCGGGCACTCGGATATCGCGCCGGGCCGCAAGAACGACCCTGGTCCAGCGTTCGATTGGTCGCGGCTGGAGGCCACGCGCGGCGGGTGACTTGCAAGTTGGGGCTGGAAACCTTTTACTTGTTCGCATATGAACTTCATCGCCATGGTCATCGCGCTGCTGATCGAACGCCTGCTCGGCGACCGCGAGCGTGGGCGCGAGTGGGATTGGTTCGCGCGCTATGTCCGCTGGGTCCACGATTCGATGCCCACCACCGGCTCCTGGTCTGGCACCTTGACCGTGCTGGTGCTGGTCGGCGTCCCGTCCGCAGTGACCGGCCTCGTCTACGCGCTGCTCGGCGGCGCATTGCTGAGCCTGCTCGCGCTCGTGTTCAGCGTCGCCGTGCTGGTGTACTGCCTGGGGCCACGCGAACTCGACGCCGAGACGACTCGTTACATCAACGCGGTCGAGAGCGGCGATGACGCGCGTGCCGACCAGCTCGCACACGCAATAGGCGGGGATGTGATGCCGGCCGGCGGCGCCGCGCGCAACCGGGCTTTGGCCGAAGCGGTGTTGCTGGAATTCAACGACCGCACCTTCGGGTTGTTGGTCTGGTTCGTACTGCTCGGCCCGCTCGGCGCAGTGATGTACCGGCTGTCGAGCCTAGCGCGGCGCGATGTACAGGGTGGTTCTCAAGATGCCGGGTATACGGATGCGGTACTGCGGCTGCACGGAATACTGAATTGGGTCCCGGCACGCCTGCTCGCGCTTGGGTATGCACTCGCCGGCAGTTTCGAAGAAGCGATCACCGATTGGCGCGCGTACGGAGAGCGCAAGTCGGACCTGTTCTGGCAGGGCAACCTCGACCTGATTGCGGCCACCGGCAGAGGCGCGCTGCGCATGAGCGATGCTCGTGAAGCCGACGACGGCAGTAACGCCGCTGGCCTGGGTGTCGTCCGGTCGGCGCTCGCATTGATCCTCCGGACCCTGGTGTTGTGGGTGGTGCTGTTTGGCTTGCTCACTATCGCGGGTTTCGCAATCTGACCCATCAGTCGCTGCTCGTCGTACTTGCCCTCTTCTCCGCGCCGCTGGTCGCAGCACCGGCAGCGCGCATCGTCACGCTTGCTCCGCACCTCGCTGAACTTGTCGACGCGGCTGGCGCGGGCGAACGCCTGGTCGGCACCGTCGCCTACAGCGACCACCCGTCATTTGTTGCAGAGTTGCCGCGCGTCGGCGACGCGTTCCGCATCGACCTCGAAAGGCTGGTCGCGCTCGAGCCCGACCTGGTACTCGCGTGGGGAGAAGGGAACCAGGCTGCGGTTGCCGCCGACGCTGAGCGTATCGGTCTGCGCGTCGTCATCATCCGCACGGATCGGATGGATGACATCGGCGCAAACCTGCGCGTGGTCGGCCGTCTCGCCGGCACCGCGGAGGCTGCGGGCGCTGCTGCCGATGCGTTCGAGCGTCGCCTGGAGACATTGCGCGCACGATACCGACGCAGCACGCCGGTGCGCGTGTTCTATCAAATTTCAGAGAGGCCGCTTTACACGGTCGGCGGCCCGCATTCGGTGAATGACGCTATCGCGCTCTGCGGCGGCACCAACATATTCGGGTCCATCGAAGTGCCGGCACCGGCCGTCGCACTGGAGGCCGTGCTTGCGGCCGGGCCGGAAGTGATTCTAAGCGGCGTTTACGCACCGCCCGGTGAGGAGCCCGCTGCGCTCGTCGCGTGGCGGCGCTGGGAACGCATCCCAGCGGTGCGTGATGGTCACCTGTACCGGCTCGACGCGTCACTGATGGGGCGACCGACCCCGAGGATGCTCGACGAGGTTGAACGGATGTGCGGCTACATCGACCGCGCCCGCTAGGCGCTCAGCGACTGGTGCGGTCGCTCTGCCACATCACTTCGCTGCCGCCCGCTTCGCGCGCAAGTACCCGCGCGACGACGAACAAGAGGTCCGACAGGCGGTTGATGTAACTGATGAGGTCGGTACCGACCTGTTCGGTTCGTGCCAGCGTGACGATGCGCCTTTCCGCGCGCCGGCAAATCGTCCTGGCCAGATGGCATGCGGCAGCGGCGGGGCTGCCGCCGGGCAGTATGAATTCCTTGAGCGCGGGCAGGTCGGCGTTGAACGCGTCGAGCTCACGCTCGAGCGCCTCGACCCGGGTTGCATCGACGAGTGTCATGCCCGGCACGCACAACTCGCCTCCGACGTTGGTACGCTGTCCTTTCCGACGCGCGTGCCGTCACCGAGCCCGGTCGTGCCGTCGTCCCCGGTCCTTGTATAAATCTTGCTGAGCCTGTTTCCCATCGCGTTAGTCTGCCATACCCCTCTTCGTTATCGGCACCACGCGCAGCCGACGTGGGACGGTTTCCGGGACCGTAGGCAACAGGGATGTTGCCTACGGAGCCTACAGGGACGTACTTGCGGCGTTCCCGGAACCCGTCCCACTCGGCGGAGCGTTAGCAACGCCAATGGAATACGGACGCTGGCTCAGTGCTGCCACCGCGCGCGCACGAACAGCGAGCGCCCCGCCATAGGGAAACCGAGCGCCGTCTCGTACCGCTTGTCGAGCGCGTTCTCGAGCCGTGCGTCGAGCGTCCAGCGCGGCGTGAGCGCCCACTGTGCCGACAGGTTCACAAGCACATAGCCGCCGATGTAGTCGTCGCTGAACCCAGAGTCTTTACGAGGTCCGGTCGCGATCAATTCCCCGCCGAAGTGGACGGCGCCGGCGTCGTAGCGCAGCGCGGTCTGCATGCTGCGGCGCGCACGCCGTGGCAGCGGGTCGCCGGTGCCGAGGTCCTCCGGCCGCTGCAATACGAATGACTGGCGCCAATACCAGCGGTCGCGCGCGTGCGTGAACGCAAGCTCCGTGCCGCGGATGCGCGCGCGGTCGATGTTCGCGAGCGTGAAAGTGGCGAGGTCGAACGCAATCAGGTCGTCAATGCGGTTCTCGTACACCTGCCACTCGATGCGCCGGTGCTCACCGAGCCGTCCGCGCAACCCGAGCTCGATATTCCGTGATTGTTCCGGGCGCAACGCCGGGTCGCCGCCGAAACCGAAGCGCTGCGTGCTGTCCGGCGCGCGGAACGCGGTGCCGGCGCCGGCGACCAAACGCCAGTCATCGCCGATGAGCCATGCGTGCTCCGCATTCCAGGTCATGTGCCCGCCGAATGCGTCGTGGTCGCTGTGGCGCGCGGCGACCAGTTGCTGCGTGCGCGCACCGTGGCGCTGATACTGCACGAAGGCGGCACGGGTCTCGGGCCGTTCGTCGAACGCGCCGCCGAAAACTTCCGCGCGGGTATTCTCACGCGCTTGGTATAAACCAAGGTTGAACGCGTGCGCTGCCGTCGGCGTCCAGTCCACTTGCCAATCGATGCTGGTGCGGCGGGTTTCCGCGTAATCCGGCGACTGCTGCTGGTGGATCTCGTCGACCGCGCGAGCAAGCCGCAGCGTGGACCGGACCGCGTCGCCGAGCGGCGCCGCGTATTCGAGCGCGCTGACAGCGTTGGTGAAATCCTGGTCAACGGGTGTGCCGAGGAAATCCAGGTACTCGGTGTTGCCGCGCGCCTCGCGGTGCCGCAACGCCAGGCGGTGACCCGCGTTCTCCCAGCCCGCATGGGCGCCGAGCGTCGTATTCTCGTGACCGCGGTCGACGGTCGCGCCGGATTGGGGCGGGAACCCGTCGGTCGTTAGATAGTCGCCGCGCAGGCCGGCATACCAGGCGCCTTGGCGGCCGGCGATACCCGCGCCGGCAGTCCGCGTGCCGTAGCGCCCGGCACCGGCCTCGGCGTCTGCATGGAACGGCCGCCGTGCGCGCCGCGTAATGATGTTGACGACGCCGCCTATCGCCTCCGTGCCGTACAGCGAAGAGCGCGGCCCTTTCACGACTTCGATGCGCTCGATGTCCTGCGGTCTGATGTTCTGCAGCGCAGCCCCGCCGAGCGTGCCGGGATTCACACGGACGCCGTCGACCAGCACCTGCGCGTGGTTGCTGTTGGTGCCGCGTATGAACAGCGATGTCGCCTGGCCGGGGCCGCCATTGCGCCCGATCTCGATGCCGGCGTACACGCGCAACGCCTCGGCGATGTCGAATGTCGCGGTACGCCGCAGGTCTTCTGCGGTGATGACGATGACCGGCGCGAGCGCGTCGTCGATGGCGAGCGGCGTCCGCGTCGCGGTGACGACAACGGTCTGCTCGGAGTCGATGGCTTCGGCGGGTGCGGCGGTTGGGGTCAGCAACGCCGCGCAGATCGCGACGCATTGGTGAATACGGCTCATGTTTTCGCTCCGTGCACGCGCGCCCGCGTGCGGTCCGGTGTATGTCCGGTCCGGGGGAAGCGAAGGCGGGAAGGGGCGGGGCCGCGATCCACGCCGACCGCCCACCGCGGTGCCGGGTTCACGCCACAGGCCGGTCTCCGGGCTCGCGGATGACGGTTTATCCGTCCGGTGCATCGCCTTCCCATGCGTTACGCACAGTGGCTTCGAGATGCACCTTCATCCGCTTACCGTTGCGGGGGCAGCGCCGGAATCGTCCCGAAGGACCCACCGGCTTCCCGTTGTTCCACCTGAGCGGAACGCCTGAAGCAGCGTCGACTCTATGGGCGGTCAGAAACGGTGTCAAGCGTGTATGCTTTCGCGGTGGACGCTCGATGGCTCAACGTTGCGCAGCATGCGGTCGAGGCCGCACAACAGGTGCTCAACCACTACTGGGAACACGGCGCGGTCGCGCGGATGAAAGCCGATGCGACTCCGGTCACGCTCGCGGACGAGGAGGCGGAAGCCGCAATTCGCAGCGTACTTGCCGAAGCGTTCCCCGACCACGGATTCTACGGCGAAGAAGGTGGCAGTGACCGCACCGATGCCGAGTGCGTGTGGTTGATCGACCCGCTGGACGGGACCAAGAGCTTCGTTCGCCGGCAGCCGTTCTTCTCGACGCAGCTCGCTCTGCTGCAACACGGCAAACGGGTACTCGGCGTGTCGAACGCGCCGCGCTTTGCAGAGCGCGCTCATGCTGTGGTCGGCGAGGGTGCGTGGCTGAACGGTGCACGGCTGCAGGTCTCCCGGACCGATACATTGGCCGCCGCCGCACTGTCGACCGGCAACCTGCGTACTTTGGCCTCGGGTAGCGGCTGGGTCGGGCTTGGCGCGTTGGTCGCGCAGGTCGACCGCGTGCGCGGTTACGGGGATTTCTACCATTTCCACCAGTTGGCGGCAGGTCAGCTCGATGTGGTAATCGAATCGGATGTGAACATACTCGACATTGCGGCGCTCGCGACGATTGTCGAGGAAGCCGGTGGCCGAGTGACCGACATGCACGGCGAACCGGTGCGGCTGGCGACGACCTCCGTGGTCGCGACTAATGGCGTGCTGCATGAACGAGTGTTGGAGGCACTGTGGAGCTGATCATCTACCAGGTTGATGCATTCTCATCGCGACCATTCGCCGGCAACCCGGCCGCGGTGTGCCCGGTCGAGGAATGGCCGGCGGACCATTTGCTGCAGTCGATCGCTGCCGAGAACAACCTCTCCGAGACTGCGTTCATCGGCCCAGATGACGACGGTCTGATGATCCGCTGGTTCACGCCGACCGCTGAAGTGGACCTGTGCGGGCATGCGACGCTGGCCGCCGCTTCGGTGCTCTTCTCGCGCGACGCGGTGGAAGGGCCGGTGGTCGCGTTCGCATCACGCAGTGGCACGCTGTCTGTCGTGCGGCTCGATGATGGCCGCCTTGAGATGGATTTCCCCGCATGGCCCGCGGAACAGCTGGAGGTGACGCTGGGAATTTCGCAGACGCTCGGCGCGGTGCCGACGGAACTGTGGCACGCAAATTACTATATGGCGGTGTTCGCTGATGAGGACGCGGTCCGCGCGCTGACGCCGGACCTGAAGCGTATCGCGCAGCTGGACGCCGTCGGCCTGATTGCCACCGCGCCGGCGGGCCAGGGCGGCGGTGATTTCGTATCGCGCTTCTTTGCGCCGCGCGTCGGCGTGCCCGAAGACCCGGCGACGGGTTCGGCGCACTGCGCGCTCGCGCCGTACTGGGCGCGGCGGCTCGGCAAGAATTCGTTGTACGCGCGCCAGGTGTCGGCGCGCGGCGGCGAGCTATGGTGCGTCGTCGAAGGAGACCGCGTCCGAATTTCCGGCCACGCGGTCGAGGTGATGTCCGGCGTACTGCGGTTCTGAATTCATTGCGGCACGTATACGGTGCCGCCATCCCACTGCACCGCTGCAACCGGCACGCCGAACAGTCGGTGCAGATTATCCGCAGTCAGGATGTCGGCGGTCGCGCCGAGCAGCGTCTCGCCATCCCCAAACATCAGCAGCAGGCGGTCGCAGAAGCGGGCGGCGAGGTTAATGTCGTGCAGCGTCATCGCGACGCCCTTGCCGCCCTCGCGCGCGAAACGCACCAGCATCCTGAGCAGGTCAATCTCGTGTTGTAAATCCAGGTGGTTCGTCGGCTCATCGAGCAGGAAGACATCGGGGTCCTGCGTAATCACGGTCGCGAGGCCGAGGCGTTGGCGCTCGCCACCCGACAGCGTGTTCACCGATCGCGTCTCGAGCTCTGAGAGGTCGACAGCATCAAGTGCAGCGCGCGCGACGCGGATATCGCTTGCGCTTTCCCATTGCCAGAACTCGATGTGCGGGTGCCTGCCGACGAGCGCGGTTTCCAGTACCAGCGCCGGGAATGGGTCTTCATGTTCCTGCATCAGCAGGCCTACCTGCTGCGCGACGCGCCGTCGCGATAATTGCTCCAGTGGCGCACCCCGCAGCAGGATTGAGCCGCTCTCGGCGGGCCGCAGCCCCGCGAGCGTATGCAGCAGCGTCGTTTTTCCAACGCCGTTCTGACCGAGGATGCCGAGGCATTGGCCGGCCTGTAGCCGTAAGTCGAGCCCGCGGCAGACGCTTTTGCCCCCGATGCCGACAGAGAGCTCGCGCGTTTCCAGCAGCGGCAATGGCGCGCCGTGGGTCATTGCCGCGCCCTGTGCAACAGGTAGAGGAACAGCGGCACACCAATCAACGCGGTGACCACGCCGACCGGCAATTGCTGCGGTGCCAACACGCTGCGTGCAAGCGTGTCGGCTGTAATCAGGAGCGCGCCGCCGAGCAAAACCGCGCCGGGCAACAGGCGGCGGTGGTCGGTACCCGTGACCAGCCGCAACATGTGCGGGACCACCAACCCGACGAAACCGATAGCCCCGGCCATCGTCACCGCCGACGCCGTCAGCAGCGACGCGACGACATAAAGCCCAATGTTCAGCGGCCGCACGGCGACGCCGAGCGCGCCGGCCTGGAGTTCCCCGCGCGCGAGGATGTTGAGCGAGCGCGCAAATGGCATTGCAAGAGCGATACCAAGCGCGAGCACCGCCAGCCCGCCCGTCGGAAGGGTGGCGTGCGACAGGTCGCCCATCAGCCAGAACAGCATGCTGCGCAGGCTTCCGTCCGAGCCGAGCGCCAGCATCAGGCTGATTACCGCACCCCAACCCGCAGCCACGACAACGCCCGTCAGCAGCAGGCGCGTCGGCGTCCAACCCCCGCGGCCATGCGCGAGCGCGAACACGGCGAATGTCGAAGTCAGCGCACCGGCAAACGCGCCGGCGCCGATCCACAGACCGCCGAGCCCGAGCATGATTGCGCCGAGCGCGAATACTGCCGCGCCGCCGGACACCCCGAGGATGTACGGGTCGGCGAGTGGGTTGCGCAGCAGCACCTGCATCAGCGCGCCGGCCAGCGCCAACAGGCCGCCGGTCGCAAATGCTGCGAGCGCGCGCGGCAGCCGGAGTTCCAGCACGACAGTGCGAGAAAACTCGTCGCCGCCGCCGAAAAGCGTCGCAATGACGAGGCGTGGCGACAACGGCACGCTGCCCCAGGCGAGCGCGACCACGAACGACAACGCGACCAGCACCAGCAGGGATCCGAAAAACGGCAGGGCGGCGACGCGGGGCATGAGGCCGACGAGCGTAATGCATTCGTGCAAAAATGCGAACCGATGAGGATCCCCGAGTGATAGACGCGGACGGATTCCGGCGCAATGTCGGCATCATCCTCTGTAACGACGCCGACCAGGTTTTCTGGGGTCAGCGCGTGGGCCGCGGCGGTTGGCAGTTCCCGCAGGGTGGGCTGGCGCAGGGTGAATCGCTGCTGGATGCGATGTACCGAGAGCTGACTGAGGAAATCGGCCTTGGCCGTGAGCAGGTGACGGTCGTAGGGCGGACCCGCAAATGGCTGCGCTACCGCTTACCAGCCCGCTATCGGCAGCCGGCGAGGCAGCCCTTGTGCATCGGCCAGAAGCAGATCTGGTTCCTGTTGCGGCTGACCGCGCCGGAAGAAGAGATTCGCCTTGATGCGAGCGACTCTCCGGAGTTCGAGGCCTGGCGCTGGACTGATTACTGGACGCCTGCTGAAGAGGTCATCTTCTTCAAGCAGCGCGTCTATCGGCGGGCGCTCGAAGAATTGGCGCCATTGATTTTCGGTATTGATAATCATTCTCATTCTCGTTAGTATCTGTCGCACCGGCGCCACCGCGCCAGAAACCCGGACAGAAAAAGGACACCACGAGAATGCGCCAACGACTCCCGCTGACGGCTGTGGCCGTCCTCGCCGCGCTAATCGCCTACACCGCCTCCGCCCAAACTCCGGTCGAACCTGACACCCAGTTGCTCGACTATGACCGCATGTCGGTCGTCGGCGACCCGGCGTCGATTCGCCGCACCGCGGGTTCAGCGCACGTGCTCCGGCACCGACCGTAGCGCGCGCATCACGCTGCTCGAAGACGGTGTTTTGATCGCGCCGGCGCCGTATGCCGCGCCCGCCGCGTATTACTTCCCGACCGCAGCTCGCATGTCGGGCATCGAGCTGCGCAAGGGCTCGGCGTCGATCAAGCACGGGCCGTACACGACCGGCGGTGCGCTGAACATGCTCAGCACACCGATTCCGTATGCGCGCGGCGGCCGCGTCGAGATCGACGCTGGCAGCCATGCGATGCAGAACCTGCACGCCCATTTCGGAGGCAGCGGCGATACGGTCGGCTTCCTTGTCGAAACCGTGCAGCAACGCACCGATGGTTTCAAGGACCTCGACGGCGGCGGGGATACCGGTTACACGCTGTCCGACTACTTGGTGAAACTGCGCTGGATGCCGCTCGTGGACCACAGCTTCGAGTTGAAACTCGGCGCAACCGAGCAGGCGGGCGATGAGACCTACCTCGGCCTGACAGCGACCGATTTCGCGGCGACGCCGTTCCGCCGCTACGCGGCATCGCAGCGCGACAACATCGAGACCAGCCATCGCCAGTACCAGTTGCGCCACGAGTGGGCGATCGGGCCTGACAGCGACCTCACCACCGTGGTCTACAACAACGACTTCTCCCGCGCGTGGTACAAGCTGCAGAGCGTTGGTGGCGCCGGCCTGTCGGGCGTGCTGCGCAACCCCGGCGCGTTCGCCGACGAGTACACATGGCTGACCGGGTCGGACAGCCCCGACGACGCGCTGGTAATCCGCAACAACGACCGCAGCTATTTCAGCCGCGGCATACAGAGCGTGTTCGGGCTGGGCGCACGCGGCTCTCAGGATAACCGCGTGGCGCGGGCCGATGCGGTCGCGGTATTCATCCAGGATGAGATACGCGCCGGTGCCTGGACGATTACGCCCGGCATCCGCCACGAGCGTATCGACGGGGCGCGCTACGACTACGCGCGCACCGACCCGACGCGTGCGGCGGGGCCAACGCGCGTGCGTCGCAGCAGCGAGTCGGTGACGATCCCCGGTCTCGGCGTCAACCGCGAACTCGGCAACGGCCTGTTCGCGTTCGCGAGCGCGCACCGCGGTTTCACGCCGCCGGCCCCGGGCAGCACCTCGCGCGCCGAGGAAAGCGTCAATTACGAATACGGCATCCGCTACGGCGGTGGCGCGCTGTACGGCGAGGCGATTGGCTTCTACAACGACTACAGCAACCTCGTCGGCACCTGCACCGCATCGACGGGCGGCGGCTGCGAAATCGGCGACCAGTTCGACGGTGGTGCGGTCTCGATGAGCGGCCTCGAGTTCTCACTCGGCTATGGCGTGACCGCCGGTGCGGTACGCCTGCCGCTGAGCCTGAGCTATACGATGACGCGCGCGCGCTTCGATACGGCGTTCGATTCAGGATTCGGCGAATGGGGATCCGTGCAGCGCGGCGATGAACTGCCGTACCTGCCCGAGCACCAGCTGCGCATCGGCGCGGGCATAGAGGCCGCGGCATGGCAGGTGCACCTCGGTGCCGCGTGGGTCGACGAGATGCGCACGACCGCGGGCCGGGGCACGCCGGTCAGGACCGACCGCACCGACAGCTACCTGGTGCTCGACGTCGCGGCGGGCTGGACGATTCGTGACGGGCTGACGCTGGTCGGCAAGGTCGATAACCTGCTCGACGACGAGCACATCGTCGCGTGGCGTCCGGCCGGCGCCAGGCCCGGCAAGCCGCGCTCGGTTACGGTCGGAATCCGTTACGATTTCTAGACCGGTTTCACCACCGCGAGCACTACGATCACCAGCAAGAGCACCGAAGGGACTTCGTTGAACCATCGGTACCAGCGGCTCGAGTGGGGGTTGCGCCGCTCGCGGAATGCGCGGATGTATAGGTGGCACGCCCAGTGGTATCCGACCAGTAGCGCGACGAACACCAGCTTCGCGTGCAGCCATCCCGCATTACGCCAAAAATCCGCGCCGTAGAGTGCGACCAGCCAGACGCCCGTCAAAACTGTGAGCGCTGCGCCGAGCGTCATGATCGCGAACAGCCTGCGCTCCATCACGCAGAATCGCGCATGCCCGGCTTCGTCACCGCACTCCGCGTGATAGACGAACAATCGCGGCAGGTAGAAGAGCCCGGCGAACCAGGTCACCATCGAAGCGACATGCAGTGCCTTGACCCAAAGCATGCGTCTATCATAGCGGCATGAAAGGCATTCGGCTGGTAGTCAGGCCCCACGACCCTTCCGCAATGCGGATACGGGTCGCCGCCGGCGTATTGCTGTTGCTGCTGGTGGGCTGGGGTCTGGTCGAGTACGGCCGCATGCAGGTTGGGCACGATTTCACCGCAGCGCGTACTGAGCGCCGCGAGGCGTTGAACCGCCTGCAGCGGGTCGAAGGTGAGAATCGGGCGTTGCGCGAGCGCGTCGCACTCGCTGAACGTTCCAGCCAGGTCGACCGGCAGAGCCACGACGAATTGCGCCGCTCGTTGCTCGCGCAGAATGACGAAATCCTGCGGCTGCGTGAGGAACTGGCCTTCTACCGTGGCATCGTATCGCCCGCCGATGCGCGGCGCGGCCTGCAAGTGCAAGGTCTGCGCGTCGAGCAAGTCGGCGGTACCCATTGGCGGTTCCGGCTGACGCTTATCCAGGCGATGCAGCACGACCGTCAGGCGCAGGGCCTGGCGCGTGTGGCGGTCGTCGGCGCCAGCGATGGAGTGCCGCTGCGTATGTCGCTGGCGGACCTAGGTGAACATGAGGAGGGCGGGTTTCCTTACGACTTCCGTTACTTCCAGGAGTTCGACGGTGATATCCTGCTACCGCAGGGTTTCGCGCCGAACCGGATCGAGGTCGAACTGGTACCGCGCAACGAACGCGACGGTCGTGTCGAGCGTGTATTCGACTGGCCGGCCGCTTGACGGGGGTTCCATGTGGGGTGGTAAGAGCAAGCGCAGTGCCGCGCGCATCGACACGCTGGTAGGGCAGAACACGGAAATCGTCGGTGACCTTTCGTTTTCCGGCGGCCTGCACGTCGACGGCAAGGTGCGCGGAAATGTCGTTGCGACGACGGACCCGCACGCAATCGTGAGCATCAGCGAGCACGGCGAAGTTGAAGGCGAGGTGCGTGTGCCGAATGTGCTGGTGGACGGCGTGATACTGGGTGATGTGTTCGCGTCCGAACGGCTTGAGCTCGCGCCCAATGCACGGGTTGCCGGCAATGTGTTTTATAATCTGATTGAGATGGCGGCGGGCGCCGAAGTGAACGGCAAGCTGGTCCACCAGCCGGGTGGGCCGAAGCTGCTCGAACTGCGCCCTCCCGCTACGGAAACCGGAACAGGCTAAACGAGAGAACGATGTCTACAGTGATGGAAGCCGATACCCCGTTGATCTTCACCGAAGCTGCAGCGCTGAAAGTGAAGCAGTTGATCGACGAAGAAGAGAATCCGGAGCTCAAGCTGCGGGTGTTCGTCTCGGGTGGCGGTTGCTCAGGGTTTCAGTATGGTTTCACCTTCGACGAAGAAATCACTGAAGGTGACGTACAGGTTGAGAAGGCCGGCGTTACGCTGCTCGTTGATCCGATGAGCTTCCAGTACCTTGCTGGTGGCGAAATCGATTATTCAGAAGGCCTCGAGGGCGCGCAGTTCATCATCCGTAATCCGAACGCGACAACTACTTGCGGCTGCGGCAGCTCGTTCTCAGCCTGACAAACCACCCTGTAGGATTCGCGCCTACAGTTTCCTCGGCGGTAACCACACTCCCCCCAGCACCGCGCGCGCTTGCGCGCCGGTGACATTGGCCAGACCGGCCGGGCTATGCGCATTGATCCGCTCCCGCGCGAGCCACGCGAATAACATTGCCTCGACGAAATCGGGATCGACGCCGAGTTCCGTAGTCGATGCCAGCGGCATCGGCAAGCGTGCCTCCAACCGCCGAATCAGGTCGGTGTTCCCGACACCGCCACCGCATACATATACGCGCGCTACGCCCGTTCCGTACGCCTTCAGCGCATCGGCAATCGTCGTCACGGTGTATTCGGCGAGTGTCGCCTGCACGTCGGCTGGATCTCGGTGCTGAACACCCAGCCGTACGTCGAGCCACCCAAGGTTGAAGTATTCGCGTCCCGTGCTCTTCGGCGGCGCTGCCGCAAGGAACGGTTCCCGCAACAGTTCTTCGAGCAGCACGCGGTCGACCGTACCGGTTGCCGCGAACGCGCCTCCGGTGTCGTAGCGGCCATGGCCATGCCTGTCGGCCCAGCCATCGAGCAGCGTGTTAGCGGGCCCAACGTCGAAACCACTGATGTCGCAGCCTGGGTCGAGTATTGTCAGGTTTGCGATGCCGCCGAGGTTAAGGACCGCGCGGCGCTCGGACTCTGACCCGAATACCATCGCGTGGAACAGCGGCGCGAGCGGTGCGCCCTGGCCGCCCACCGCCATGTCGGCGCGCCGGAAATCTGCAACGACCGGGATACCACTGCGCGCTGCAATCCGGTTCGGGTCCCCGACCTGCAGCGTGTTGCCGTGTACCCCTCCAGGATAATGGCCGAGCGTCTGGCCGTGGCTGCCGAGCGCGGAAACCGCCGCGGCTTCCACGCCCGCGGCCGTCAGTAGCGCATCCGCCGCATCGCCGAACGCGTCAGCGATTGCTGCGTCGAGTACTGCGAGTTCTGCCAGCGGAAACGCCTGCGCGCGCACCGCGCGCTCGAGGTGGGCGCGTAGCGGTGCGGGATAGGGATGCGTGATTGACGTGAGGAGAGACGGGTGCCCATGGTCGTCGAATTCGACCAGCGCAGCGTCAATGCCATCGGCGCTGGTGCCGGAGATCAGCCCCGCGAACAGCGCAGTCAACCGGCGTCGTCGCCGTCTTGCGTGGCTGCGGCCATGCGCGGCGCATGGTTCGACAGCGCCTGCATGTGCGCGAGCATCGGCACCGAGGTCGCCGCGAAGCGCTCCCGGTATCGCGCGGGCAGCGGCGCGGCGTTCGGGAGCGCAACGGTAACCGGGTTCACATGGCGCCCGCCGACTCGGAACTCGTAGTGCAGGTGTGGCCCTGTGGCGAGTCCGGTCATGCCGACGTACCCGATGGTCTGGCCTTGCCGAACGCGCGTCCCTGCGGTGACGCCGCGCGCGAAGCGCGACATATGCGCATATAAGGTAGTGATACCGCCCGCATGCTGGATTTCAACATGGTTACCGAGGCCCGCGTTCGAAGTACGACGGAGCACGCGGCCGTCACCGGCGGCGTAAATCGGCGTACCCGTAGGCGCCGCATAGTCGACGCCCCGGTGGGCGCGGATGGTGTTCAGAATCGGGTGGCGCCGATTCGGATTGTAGTGAGAGCTGACACGAAACACGTCCATCGGCACGCGGCGGAATGCCTTGCGCATTCGCTGCCCGTCGGGTGCGTAGTGGTCGGGTTGGCCGTCATCGTCGACGAATCGCACTGCCTGCACGCTACGGCCCTGATTTATGAACTCCGCGGCGAGGATCGCGCCGACGCGCAGGCGTTCCCCGTCGCGGTACAGTTCTTCGTACAGCACCATGAAGCGGTCGCCGCGGCGGATGTCGAGCACGAAGTCGATGTCGTAGCCAAGGATTTCGTTGGCCAAGTACACGATTGTGCCGTCGGAGAGGCCTGCGGCCTTGCCTGCATCAAACAAGCTGGTCGTGACCACCCCTTCGGCGAATTTCACGCGGCGCTCAAGTGGATGCGCTATCACTTCACTCGCAAAGGTCCCGCCTTCAAGCTGGACCGCCAGTGTCTCGTCGTCGCTGATCGCGTAATCAAGGCGGACGAGTTCCCCGTCGGCGCCCCGCGTGAACGACAATTGCTGACCGGGTTGGAGGGCGTTCAGCCTGCGCGTGTCCCGCGAAGCGTTCACGACTGCGTGCACATCGGCGGCCGTCAGCCCGACGCGGTTGAAAATTCTCGCGAGGCTGTCGCCGCTACGCACCGTGACTACCGATGTCGCTGGGTCGCCCTCGACCTCTATCGGTGCACCCGCCTGCGCGGTCAGCGACGGCAAATCGCTCCGCGGGTCGGGCAATTGCAACTCACGCTCTATCCTCGGGAAGGGCTCCCGGTCACCAGACGCGTGCAACGCGAAAACCGCGAACGCCAGCACAGCGACCGGCACGATGGCCAGCATCACCGGGTGGCGACGGGCGGCGCTGCGCAGCCGGGCGGCTGGCTTATAATCGGTCTGAATGGCTGAGCGCTGGCGCACTATGAGGTGTTCCCCTGAGTCTTGGTCCAACATATCCCGCAGCCGCGTAACGGGTCAATAAACGGGAAGGAACAAAATACCTTTAATGGACGCATTCGAAGAGATCCGCCGCGGCGCCGCAGAGATTCTGATTGAGGCCGAGCTACAGCAGCGCCTCGCGCTCGGTCGCCCGCTGCGGGTGAAGGCCGGGTTCGACCCTACCGCTCCGGACCTGCATCTCGGGCACACCGTGCTGCTCAACAAAATGCGCCAGTTTCAGGACCTCGGCCACGAGGTCATATTCTTAATCGGCGATTTCACCGGGATGATTGGTGACCCGAGCGGGCGCAATGCAACGCGGCCGCCGCTCACGCCCGATGAAATCCAGTCGAATGCCCGTACCTACGAGGCACAGATATACAAGGTGCTCGACCCGGCACGGACCCGCGTCGACTTCAATTCGCGCTGGATGGGCGTGATGTCGGCTGCCGACCTCGTGCGGCTGGCAGCCCGGCACACGGTTGCCCGTTTGCTCGAGCGCGACGACTTCAGCAAGCGCCAGGCTGCGAACCAGCCGATTGCGGTGCACGAGCTGCTGTACCCGATCGTGCAGGGCTACGACTCTGTGGCGCTCGAGGCGGATGTCGAACTCGGTGGCACCGACCAAAAATTCAACCTGCTGATGGGCCGCCAGTTGCAGGAAGCCTACGGGCAGAAGCCACAAGTCGTGCTGATGATGCCGATACTTGAGGGCCTGGACGGCGTGCAAAAGATGTCGAAGTCGCTGGGCAACTTCGTCGGTATCGACGAACCGCCAGATGAAATGTTCGGCAAGGTGATGTCGATTTCCGACGAGTTGATGTGGCGCTGGTTCGAGCTGCTCAGCTTCCGACCCCTCGCCGATATCGCGAAGCTGCGTCAGGCAGTCGGCGACGGGCTGAACCCACGAGACGCCAAGTTCGAGCTCGCCGCCGAAATCGTCGACCGCTTCCACGGCGCCGGGGCGGGTTCCGGCGCGCAAGATGGGTTCGTGCGGCGTTTCAGCCAGGGCCAGCTGCCCGACGAGGTTCCCGAAGTCGCCGTCACCGGCGCCCCATTAAAGCTCCCGAACCTGCTGAAGGCTGCCGGCCTCGTTGCCAGCACTTCCGAGGCGCTCCGGCTGATCTCGCAGGGCGCGGTCAGGCTGGACGGCGAGCGCATCGATTCGGCCGACCGCGAGTTCGCCGCCGGCGACACCGTGCTCGCCCAAGTCGGCAAGCGTCGAATCGCCCAAATCAAGATAAAAGGCTGACCAAAGTCGCGATTGTAGGAGCGGTGCTCCGCACCGCGATTTCGGCGCGGTAAAAGGTATTTGAGAAACCCCTTGACCCCTCTCCGAAACCCGCTAGAATGCGCGTCCCTGCAGCGATTGCAGCGCGGCTTACCGAACACATTACCTGTTGACGAGACCCCTTAACCATATATAATGGTCGGCTCGCCTCGGGTTAAAGCCGAAGCTCTTTAACAACTTGAACTAGACAACTTGTGTGGGCGCTCGCGTCTATGGGTTTGTTCGCAAACCGATAGGATGCAAGTGGCCATTTTGTAAATCTTTAAGTCAGTACATTCTGATTTAAGGGGTCATCTTCATCGAATGGACTGGTTGCCCAAAAAGCAACCAATCAGTTCAAACTGAAGAGTTTGATCCTGGCTCAGATTGAACGCTGGCGGCATGCTTAACACATGCAAGTCGAACGGTAACAGGCCCTTCGGGGTGCTGACGAGTGGCGGACGGGTGAGTAATGCATAGGAATCTGCCCAGTAGCGGGGGACAACCCGGAGAAATCCGGGCTAATACCGCATACGCCCTACGGGGGAAAGAGGGGGACCTTCGGGCCTCTCACTATTGGATGAGCCTATGTCGGATTAGCTTGTTGGTGAGGTAACGGCTCACCAAGGCGACGATCCGTAGCTGGTCTGAGAGGACGATCAGCCACACTGGGACTGAGACACGGCCCAGACTC
>JAIVGZ010000034.1 GCA_020201335.1 Natronospirales bacterium | reverse complement strand
CGGCTGATGCGCACCGACTCTTCGCCCTCGCTGATCTCGATTTCTGCGATACCGGATTCCTCCAGCAGCTCGATCAGTTTTTTGACCTTTCGAATGTCCATCGTGCGCCTGCCTTGTCGTCGGTTAGCGTGCGGCGAGGTGGCTGACGGCCGCCTCGAGCGCGAATTCGTATGAGCGGATGCCGAACCCTGCCACCACCCCGACCGCGAGGTCGGAGAACAGCGAGCGGTGCCGGAACGGCTCGCGCGCATAGGGGTTCGACAAATGAACTTCTATGAACGGGATGCTAACAGCTGCGAACGCGTCGCGAAACGGCACGCTTGCGTGGGTGAGGCCAGCGGGGTTCAAAATGATGAAATCGGTGCCGTCGCCGCCGGCCGCCTGGACCCTGGCGATCAGCTCGCGCTCCGAATCCGACTGGAACATCTCGACCGTGACCCCGGTTTTCTGCGCGGCGGCGGCCAGCCGGTCAGCCAGCACGGCCAGCGTGTCGGCCCCATAGATTTGCGGCTCCCGTGAACCGAGCAGGTTGAGGTTGGGGCCGTTAATTACCAGCACATTCACGGTTGTTTCGGTGCCGTTCGCAGCAGAGCGGACGGCCATTTTGTCCAATGCAGTGGCCATTGTCCACCGCTGGAGGTGAGCTAAGGCGAATATCGCCGGAGTTGCCCCCCAGTTCGACGCGGATTCGAACAATGTTTGAGAGCTGATGGCCGCGCTTTCTTCCGGAAAGGGATTCGGCGACACTGGACCAGTCCCGCACGAGTAGGGCCAAGATGGAACGACGATACCCGTTATTTCGTACCGCTCTGGGCCTATTCGCGCTGACCGCGGCCACCTTGGCGGCCCTGCCGTCCGAAGGCTTCACTTGGTCCATATGGTGGGGCGATTGGGCGATTCTCCCGACGCTTGTCATCGGCAACCTCACCGCCGCGATGGCAATTGTCATCACACTCGCGATGGTGCTCCGTGCCGACGCATTCCGACGGGCTTGGTCTCTGGGAATCGGGTTGTGTGCCGCAGTCACCGCTTGGGGAATCTGGACGTCACCATGGCTCAGCGCCGACCCGGTCGGCGTCGCGATCCTACCTGCTGCCTGGCTAACCGCAGCGGTTGCCGTTGCCAATTTCTATGTGGTGTTCCCGGCACGACCGTCCCCCGAGGCGTTGCGTGATGTTTTCTTTCAGATGCGCCAACGGACCCTGGATTCGACCCACAGAAAGATGGTAGGAATGCCGGACGCGAACGGTGGAGTTCACGACCCGGGTGCGTACTTCGATGCCCCGGTCAATTGGATGTCACGCCTGAATGCGCGAATCGTCGGTCAGGAGCGTTATCGGAACTGGGTGCTTCGTAGCGTGGAACGCGAACGCGATCGAATCGCGCGGGATAGGGCGTCTGAACGGCACCGACGCGTGCTGGCTCGCGTCGGCGATGTGATGATCCGACCATGGCCGATACTTGGCGTGTTGATTGCAGTGATCCTCCTGCTCGCCGGCTTTACGAGCGGAGATCCTGTCATTGTCGTTGTCATGCTCCCGACCCTATACATCGCGTTGGCAATGATTACGGCACGGGAGCGCTATCTAGCACTTGAGGGCCCGGAAGACAGGACGCGCGGGCTTTGGCTTCTTCAGGCATTAGTCATCGGGTACATCTGCGCCAGCCTGTTCGTTCCGGTGCTCTTTATCAGCGTCGTACTGGATACTCCATTGCGGCTGGGGATGGCGCCAATCATCCTCGGTTGCGGTGCGCTCGCCTTCATCAGTTGTCTTGCGGTGGCAGTGTTCCGGTTCGGTGCGCTAGATCCTGCGCTAGTGATGCGTCGCAGCATCGTGCTGGGCGCCATTATTTTCTTGCTGACCTTGGTGTTCGCAGCGGTCGAAACTTTCGTTTCGGAACTCCTCACCGAATGGTTAGGTCTGCCCGAGAACAGCGGTGCCTATGCAGCGAGTGCCACCGCCGCAGCGGTGTTCGGCCCGCTGTGGAAGCGTTTGTCCGGCTGGGCCGACCGAGTCGTCGACAGAATACTGCCCTCGTCAGTCAGTTAGTTGGAACCCATCAATAGCGGCGTGAGCGCATCGACTAGCATCGGTGCGGTGACCTCGCCGGCATGGATCCACTCGATTTTCCGGTCGGGACCGACGATTACGGTGTAAGGCAACGCGCCGATGTGGTTGCCGTAGCGCGAGACGACCTGGACCGCATCGAGTTGGCCGACGAGCGTCGGGTAGGTCATGCCGATCTCGGCGACGTATTCGCGCACTGCATCCGGCTCGTCGATCGCGACGCCGAGCACGGACAATCGCTCCACGGGGTGCTGCGCCTGCAATGCGACAAGCGCGGGGATTTCGCGCCGGCAGGGCGCGCACCAAGTCGCCCAGAAGTTGAGCACGACGATGCGGCCATCCCATTCGCTGAACGCGCGCATCGTGCCGTCGAGGTCGGTGAGCGCGAAGTCCGGCGCGTACTCTGGCGTGCGCGCGGGTTCGGCGGTGACCTCCGGCGCAGTTCGTTCGTGCGGTGTGTGTGGCTGCCACCATATCGCGGCCGCGGCCCCGATTGCGGCGGCGACGACGGCGACGATGGCGAGCAGCACGATGCGTTTCATTCGAATGCAATCTCCGTGAGCGCCGCGAACTGCGGCGCAGGCATGAATCCAACGACGCGGAAGCGGCGCCGTTCTTCGCCGTCCGTCCCGAAGAACAGGATGCTCGGCGGCCCCAGTATGCCGAATGCCTGCATCAGTTCCCGGTCGACCGCGTCGTTGGTCACGTGCGCCCGATGCCGCCCCGACGAGCAACAGCAGGCCCCACGCGAACAGCAGCAGTCCGACGCCTTTCCAGAGCCGCCGCCAGCCGCTTACCCCCGGCGGCAGCCCGTCGAACGCGCCGAGGAACATCGCGCTGCCGATTGCGAGCGCGGCCCACAACATCATCGTCACCGCAGGCGGCAGGATGCGCTCGAGCAGCCAAATTGCGACCGCCAGCATCAGCACGCCGAACGCCGACTTCACCGCGTTCATCCACGGCCCGGCCTTCGGCAGCAGCTTGCCGGCCGACGCGCCGATGACGAGCAGCAGCGTGCCCATGCCCATGCTCAGCGCGAATAACGCGCTGCCGCCGAGCACCGCGTCGCCGGTCTGGCCGATGTAAATCAGCGCGCCGGCGAGCGGTGCGGCGACGCACGGTCCGACAATCAGCGCGGACAGCACACCCATCACCGCGACGCCGGTCCAGCCGGTGCCGCGGCGGCGGTTCGATGCATCGGCGAGTCGCGACTGGATCGCCGCCGGCATCTCAAGCCGGTAGAAGCCGAACATCGCGAGCGCGAGCAGTACGAACACCGCAGCAAAACCGACCAGCACCGCCGGGTGCTGGAAGAACGCCTGCAGGTTGCGGCCGAGCAGCGCCGCCGCGACGCCGGCCGCGGTATAGGTGAGCGCCATTGCGAGTACGTACACGAGCGACAGCAGGAAGCCCTTGCGCGCGGTGATGCCCGGTCCGTGACCGATGATGATGCCGGACAGGATCGGCACCATCGGCAGTACGCACGGTGTGAAGGTGAGCAAGAGCCCGAGCCCGTAGAACGTCAGCAGGACTAGCCAGAAGCGGCCGTCTGCGAGCATGCCGGCGAGGCGGTCTTGGTCAGAAACGAACGCGGCGGCCGGCTCGACCGGCACGGAGCCGACCTCGGGCAGCCGTACGCTGATGCGGCGCATCTCGGGTGGGTAGCACAGCCCGGCGTCCGCACAGCCCTGGTAGCCGAGCTCGAGTCCGATGTCGCGCGCGCCGGTGTCGGCGCGTTGGACCGGGATGCGGATCGAAACGGTGCCGCGGTGGATCTGGACCGTGCCGAAGAACTCGTCGGTGTGCGATTCCCCTGGCGGGATGACCGGTTCGCCAAGCGCAAGGTCGCCGGCGCCGACGTCGACCACCGCAAACGAGAAGCGGTGGCGGTACAGGTAGTACTCATCGGCGACGACCCAGCGGACGGACACGGTGTTGGCATCGAGCGCACGGGCGTCCGCCCGGAACGCCTCGTCCACCGGCAGGAAGCGCGAGAACGGATCCGCCTGCGCCGGGAAAAGTTCGGACAATGAGCGTGGCGCGGGTGCGGAGGCCGTAAGTAATACCACTGACAAACCTGCAACCAGCGCGACGACCCAGCGGTTCATTCGGTCGATTCCTCGAGCCAGTCGAGATAGGGCCCGGATCCGGCGGCCAGCGGCACCGCAATTAGTTCGGGCACCTCGTATGGGTGCAGCGCCTGGACGGCCGCTTCGACTTCGACCCACAGGGCTTGCCGGGTCTTGATCATCAGCACGAATTCATCAGCCGTCTCAACCGCGGCGCGCCAGCGGTAGGTCGATGCGGCGGCCGGCAGCACCGTCACGCACGCGGCCAGCCGCTGCTCTACCAGGTGGCGGGCCAGGAGGTCCGCGGTCGGGCGGTCCGGGCAAGTCGACCAGACCAGCATGAATTCGTTGGATTTCATCGGCCGGACACTTTACCACTCGGTTGCCCGCCGAGCCGAAAATATAGGGTATTCCCTGCCTTGACTTCAGGTTTTCTGCCCCCATAATTAGCACTCATTCCGAGCGAGTGCTAACAATTCGCCGGACCGGACTCAGGTTATCAACCCGTTATTGTTAAGGAGAAGTTTGATGAAGATTCGTCCACTCCACGATCGCGTGATCATCAAGCGGCTCGAGGAAGAACGCACTTCCCCGGGCGGCATCGTCATCCCGGACACAGCGACCGAGAAGCCCATCCGTGGTGAGGTCATGGCCGTCGGTAAGGGCAAGATTCTCGAGAGCGGCGACATCCGTCCGCTGGATCTCAAAGTGAAAGACAAGGTTCTCTTCGGCAAGTACTCGGGTACCGAGGTCAAGATTGATGGCCAGGAATACCTGGTGATGCGCGAAGAAGACGTCATGGCCGTACTGGATTAAAGAGGACACACAGACATGTCAGCAAAAGATGTGAGATTCGGTGAAGACGCGCGTTCGCGCATGATGAAGGGCGTCAACGTCCTCGCGAATGCCGTCAAAGTCACCCTCGGCCCGAAGGGCCGCAACGTCGTGCTCGATAAGAGCTACGGCGCCCCGACCGTCACAAAAGACGGCGTATCCGTCGCCAAGGAAATCGAGCTGAAAGACAAGTTCGAGAACATGGGCGCGCAGATGGTGAAGGAAGTCGCTTCCCAGACCTCCGATCTCGCTGGCGACGGCACCACCACCGCGACCGTGCTCGCACAGTCCATCATGCGGGAAGGCCTGAAGGCGATTGCCGCCGGCATGAACCCGATGGACCTGAAGCGCGGCATCGACAAGGCCGTGGTGGCAGCGACCGCTGAGCTGAAGAAGCTCTCGAAGCCGTGTACCGACGACAAGGCGATTGCCCAGGTCGGCACGATTTCGGCGAACAGCGACACCAACATCGGCGAAATCATTGCCAATGCGATGAAGAAAGTCGGCAAGGAAGGCGTGATCACCGTCGAAGAGGGTTCGGGTCTTGAAAACGAGCTCGAAGTCGTCGAGGGCATGCAGTTCGACCGCGGCTACCTGTCGCCGTACTTCATCAACAACCAGCAGAGCATGAGCTCGGAGCTCGATAGCCCGTACGTACTGCTGTACGACAAGAAGATTTCGAACATCCGCGACATGCTGCCGGTGCTTGAAGGCGTCGCAAAGAGCGGAAAGCCGCTCCTGATCGTCGCCGAAGACGTCGAGGGCGAAGCGCTCGCGACATTGGTCGTCAACAACATCCGCGGCATCGTCAAGGTCGCTGCCGTCAAGGCGCCGGGCTTCGGTGACCGCCGCAAGGCGATGCTGGAAGACATCGCGGTACTGACCGGCGGTACGGTCATCGCCGAGGAAGTCGGCCTGTCGCTCGAGAAGACGACGCTGGAACACCTCGGCCAGGCGAAGAAGGTGCAGGTGACCAAGGACAACACCACGGTCATCGATGGCGCCGGCAAGTCCGACCTGATTAAGGGCCGCATCGAGCAGATCCGCAAGCAGATCGAAGATGCATCCAGCGACTACGACAAGGAAAAGCTGCAAGAGCGCGTGGCGAAGCTCGCCGGCGGTGTTGCGCTGATCAAGGTCGGCGCTGCGTCCGAGATCGAAATGAAGGAAAAGAAGGCTCGCGTCGAAGACGCGCTGCACGCAACCCGTGCCGCGGTCGAAGAAGGCGTGGTGCCGGGCGGCGGCGTGGCACTGCTGCGTGCGCGTACCGCGATCGAAGGTCTGAAGGGCGACAACGCCGACCAGAACGTCGGCATCCAGATCGCGCTCCGTGCGATGGAAGAGCCGCTCCGTCAGATCGTCGGCAACGCAGGTGAAGATGCGTCGGTCGTGCGTAACAAGGTGTCGGAAGGCAAGGGTAACTACGGTTACGACGCCCAGACCGGCGAGTACGGCGACATGGTCGAGAAGGGCATCCTGGACCCGACCAAGGTCACCCGCACCGCGCTGCAGAACGCCGCATCGGTCGCAAGCCTGATGCTCACCACCGAAGCCATGATTGCAGAGTCGCCGAAGGAAGAAGGCGAGCCTGCAGGCATGCCGGGTGGCATGGGCGGAATGGAAGGCATGATGTAACAACCTGCAGAAATGTAGGAGCGGTGCTCCGCACCGCGATTGAAAGGCCCCGCTTGCGGGGCCTTTTTTTTAGGGGTCAGGTCCGATGCTTACCCGGACTCCACCCACCCTTCAGCACTTCATCCGCAAGCGCCTTCGGCGCGTCCTCCAGATCTGTTGCCATCGAGTCGTTCCATCGGTTCAAAAATCCGTACAGGCACACGGCGGCGAGGATCTCGACGATTTCGTCGTCGGACCAGTACTCGCGTAGCGCGGTGAAGTGTTCTTCGGTGACCGCGTTCGGCACGCTGCCCGCGGCGAGCGCGAACGACAGCGCGGCGCGCTCCGCTTCGGTGTACAACGGACTCGTCTCGTACTCCCACAGCGCGGCCAGTCTTTCGTCATCAATGCCGTGGATGCGCGCAGCGACGAGCGAGTGCGCCTCGCAGTAGCGGCAGCCCGCGGCGGTGCTCGCGAAATGCGCAATCAAACGCTTGAACCCGGGGTCGACCGCGCCCTGCAGGTCCATCACCGCGCGCGTCAGCGCGCCGAATCCTTCGACGATTGCCGGGCGCCGCTGCATCGTGAGCAGGCTGTTCGGCACGAAGCCGAGTATGTCCTCGAACAGCTTAAAGGTCTCGGCGAGCGCGGGGGTCGCATCCTTCGGTAACGGTTTCATGTGGGTCATGCCGGGATGTTACCACTGGGCTTTCATATGCTTTGCCGCTGCCGCATAACCACCGCCCGCGGCGTCGACGAAGTGCACATGCTCGTGTTGCCGCTGGCGCACGAGGCAGGTCATGATCGCCGCGTCCGAGACGTGGATGCCGTATGTCGCCGCGCCGGTCGCACGCAGGCCTTCGAGGAACTCAGCCAGAGATTCGCGCTGCGCCGGCGTCCCTGCGAGCACCAACCGCAAGCAGCCGTCGAATTTGCGGAAGTCGGTATTCGCGACCGCGTCGCCCTTGTACCTGGCCCAGTCGGTATCTTCGGTCTTCGCGCCCGTCGCGAAGAGTACCCAGCCCAGCATCACCTGCAGACGCTGGATTGCCGCATAGCGTAGTCGCTGCAAGCGGGTGGCACGCCAGGTCCGCACGCTTGCCTCGTGACCGAGTGCGAACGATGACAGCGTCACCTGCATGCCGCGCTCCGCGACCGGGCGGCAGGTATCGCCGTCGCCGTAGATTTCTTCGATCCGGCGCATCACCGCGCGATAGATATCCAGCGGGTTATTGGCATCGTCGCCTACCTGCACGATTACCGCGATGGTCTCGTCGGCAGGGCTGGGGATCTCGCGCCAGCGGCACTCCAGACCTGAATAATCGGCATCAATCGTCGGGTCTGCCTCCACGCGGAATTCGACGGGTAGCCCGCCAGATTTCAGCAGCGCTTCGGCCAGCGGCGCACCACCGCCGTGCAGCGCACACTGCACCGCGCATTGGTCGTAGTGTTGCGAAACTCGGTGTCGCGCGACGAGCACTTCCTGGCCGCGTTCGCGCAGCCATGCTGCTGGCACCAGCGCTGCGCGTAGCTCGAGCCCGAATGCCTTGCGTGACATCGCTGCGGTACCGGCGAGCGCGCGGCGTGCGGCTGCCGCGCCGTGGTCGGGCACGCATACCACTGCGCCGTCGCCGCCGAACAGGTACGGGAGGTCCAGCGGCCGCAGCGCGTTGGTAATCGCGGCAATCACCGACACGCCGACCGTGTTCACCGCCTTGTAGCGGCCGTCGGCGATGGCACGGGTTGACCCCGAAATGTCGGCGACCGCGACATGCCAATCGTCCGGGAGCGGTCGGTAGCACGCCGGGTCGGTGAGCCCTTCGAAGCGCTCCACCGGCTCAAGTGATGCATAGAATCCGTCGTCATTCACGTCTGGTAGCATCGCGCCGATGGCCGTCACCCACAAGCTCGATTCGATCGAGGCGCTGCCCGCGCCCTTGCGCGAGATTGCGGAGCGGAACTGGGCGCGCGTACCCGATCCGCCGAAGGTCCCGGGTGCTGCGCTCGTGATGGCCTGCAGCGACTTTGTGGCCGCGGCTGCCGCGGCGGACCCGGGTGTGTTCTCCGAACTCGAACGTCCGCGCGGCCGCGCCGAATACGATGCGCTCATCGCTGACCTCGGCGCCGAGCCCGAGGCGGTGCTGCGACGCGTACGGCGCACCGAGGCCGCGCGCATCGGGTGGCGCGACCTGGCCGGGCTTGCGGACCTCGAATCGGTAATCAATGAACTCTCGGACCTCGCGGATGCGTGCATCCAGGCGGCGTACCGACACGCGGAGGCGGAACTCGTCGCGCGCTTCGGCACGCCGCGGGACGCCGGCGGCCGCGCGCAGCACCTCGTGGTCGTGGCGATGGGCAAGCTCGGCGCGCACGAACTCAATTTCTCTTCGGATATCGACCTGATTTTCGCGTGGCCGGAGAACGGCGCGACCGACGGTGAGCGCTCGATCAGCAACGAGGAGTTTTTCACCCGCTGCGGGCGGAGACTGATCCAGCTTCTCGACGCGCCGACGCCGGACGGATTCGTGTACCGCGTCGACATGCGCTTGCGCCCGTTCGGCGGCGCGGGCCCGCTCGCGCTCTCGTTCGGTGCGTTCGAATCGTATTACCAGGAGCAGGGGCGCGACTGGGAGCGCTACGCGTTAATCAAGGCGCGGCCGGTGACCGGCGACCCGGATGAAGGGCAGCGACTGCTCGGCCTTTTGCGCCCGTTCGTGTTCCGGCGTTACCTCGATTACGGCAGCTTCGAACAGCTACGGCGCATGAAGGCGAAGATCGAGCGCGAGGTTACGCGGCGCGAACTCGCTGACAACATCAAGCTTGGCCCCGGCGGCATCCGGGAAGTCGAGTTCGTCGGCCAGGCGTTCCAGCTGATACGGGGCGGCCGCGACCCTGAGTTGCAGGAGCGGCGCATCCTGCGCGTACTTGAGCTGCTGGCCGCGAGCCGGCACATCGGCGTCGCCGCTGCCACGGCATTACAAGATGCGTACAAGTTCCTGCGCCGCGTCGAGAACCGCCTGCAGGCGCTGGCGGACCAGCAGGTGCACGACTTGCCCGAAGATCCGTTGGCCCGCTTGCGCCTTGCCGCCGCGATGGGCTTCAACGACTGGGACACGTTTGCCGATGCGCTGGCGGCGGTGCGCGCATCAGTCGCCGAGCACTTCGACGCAGTGTTTGCGTCGCCGGATCAGGCGGAGGACGCAGGCGACCCGGTTGGTATGGTCTGGCACCACGAAGACGCGGAGGGCGCCGCAGCGGCGTTGGGCGCCGCAGGTTTCGTCGAACCGGAGGCAGCGCTCACCCGCCTGGTGGAACTACGCCGCGGCGCGTACTGGCGCAGCATCGGCGATGACGGACGCGCGCGGCTCGAGCAGTTGCTCCCCGCCGTATTGCGTGCGGCGGCCGTGCATCCGAACCCGGACGCCGTTCTCTTGCGACTATTACGTGTGGTCGAGGCAATCGACCGACGTATCAGCTACCTCGCGTTGCTGACCGAGAATCCGCGCGCGCTCGAGCACCTCGCGCGGCTGTGCAGCGCAAGTACGCTGGTCGCGGACCGCGTCGCGCGCGCGCCGCTGTTACTGGACGAACTGCTGGACTCGCGCATCTTCACCGAGCCACCCGAGCGCGCCGCGTTCGAGGCCGAGCTGGCGCAGATGCTCCATGGCATCGCGCCGGATGACCTTGAGCGGCAGATGGATACGCTTCGCACCTTCCAGCAGGCAGCGGTGCTGCGGATTGCCGTCGCCGACCTGACTGGATTGATACCGCTGATGAAGGTGTCCGACCGCCTGACCGAACTGGCGGAGGTCGTGCTCGGCAGCGCGTTGCGGCTTGCGTGGGACCAACTGGTCGCGAAGCATGGCCGCCCGTTGCGCGGCGCGGCAGGCCCGCGGCGCGAACGCGGTTTTTCTGTCGTCGCGTACGGCAAGCTCGGCGGCTGGGAGCTCGCGTACGGCTCGGACCTGGATCTCGTATTCCTGCACGACGCCGACGACGGTGTCGGGCAGACGGAAGGCGAGCGTCCGATCAACAACACCGTATTCTTCGCGCGCCTTGGGCAACGCGTTGTTCACTTGCTCGCAACCCCGACCGCGGCAGGCAAGCTGTATGAGGTCGATACCCGGCTACGCCCGAGCGGGTCGAGCGGTTTGCTGGTTTCCAGCCTCGCCGCGTTCGCGTCGTACCAGCGCAATGACGCGTGGACCTGGGAACACCAGGCGCTGCTGCGCGCGCGTCCGGTGGCCGGCAGCGCCGAAATCGGCGCTGAATTCCGCGCTGTGCGCGATGAAGTGCTGTCACGACCCCGCGAGCTTGCCGGCTTGCGCGCCGACGTCGCAACGATGCGCGCACGCATGCGCGACGAGTTGCGTTGGACGCGGCCCGGCGTTTTCGACATCAAGCAGGAGCGCGGCGGCACCGCGGACATCGAGTTCCTGGTGCAATTCCTGGTGCTTGCAAACGCACACACGCACCCGGCATTGCTCGAATGGAGCGACAACATCCGCCAGTTGGATGGATTGGTCGCGACCGGGATACTAGACGCGGTGACTGGAGAGCGGCTCGCCGACGCCTACCGCGCACTGCGAGAGCGTGTGCACCGGCTCGGCCTGCAGGGGCTGCCGGCGCTGGCCCCCGATGACGAATTCGTCTCCGAACGGGCGTTCGTCATTGGGCTGTGGCAGCAGTACCTTGAGGTATAATCCGCGCCATGGCAGCGAAAATGGAACGAACCCCGAACGCGCAGCGCCGCTACGAAGTCACGCAGGCGGACCTGCCGCTGCATTGCCCTATGCCGGACCAGACCCTCTGGAATTCGCACCCGCGCGTATACCTGCCGATTGAAGCAGCAGGTGGAACCGCGAAGTGCATGTACTGCGGCGCTGAATACACCCTCATCGACTGATTCACCACTCGTAGCCGAATACCTCGAGGTCCCGTGCGTAATGGCGCGCGACAGCAGCGCGCGATGCGTCATCGTAGTACGCGCGGTACGGCTTTCGGCCTTGCGCCGCGCGGGCGCGCGGCAACGCCGGGGGTGGGTTTAGGCCGATGCGCGCGCAGATCGTCGCGAAGTCATCATCCAGGGTTTCAGTGTGCGCGATGTAGTCGATAATGACCCTCCCCTGCAGGTCGACGACGTACTCGCTCATCGGCTGCATCGTAATGTCGACCAACGGCTCCGGTGCGCGCTCCGGGTCGAACTTGTAAGCGATGAATTCCGGGAACGAAGCGAAGCCATCCACCAGGCGCGGGTGTTCGCGCTGCAGATGCAGCCACGCGCTCACCTGCAAGTCGTATGGGTTCCGCACGACCGTAAACTTGAACAGTCGTCTCCACAGGTCTGCGGGCAACATCTCCTGCGCGACAATCGCTTTCGCATGACGCCGGAACTTCGCCGGTACTGCGTGCCCTGTCGCCTGGTCGAGCATGCTGCCTACCCACGCAGGGAACGAGTACCAGCCGCCCCAGCGGTACGGGCGCAGCGCAGCCCGCACCGAGGTGCCACCCGTTTTCGCGATGTGGACGAACAGGAAGTTGTACCGGTACGAAATGAGCATCAGGTCTCCATCAGCCGGTCGAGCCGCACGGTCACTTCGTCGACGGTAATCAAGTCCATCGCGTCGGGGCTCCGCACGCGGCCGCCCCACTCAACCTCGTCTGGCGTGGTGCCGCGCTCGCGTGCCAGCGCATCGGCGTAGCGATCCACGGTCCATTCGGAACTGAAATAGGGGCCGGTACGCGCGGGATTCGAGGTGGCGTAGAGGCCGATGACCGGCGTGCCAGCGGCAGTCGCCATGTGCACCGGCCCTGAGTCCGGGCCCACGAGCGCGCGCGCGCGCCGGAGCAAAGCGTACAGCTGCTTCAGCGTTGTGCGCCCCGTCAGGTCAGTCGCGTGCGGACACGCAGCAACGAGTGCGGCGCCGTATTCGCGTTCGAGCTGGGTCGGTCCGCCGGTGACCAGCACCCGCATCCGGTGGCGGCGCCACGCGTGGTCGGCGACCGCTGCGTAGCGCTCCACACGCCAGTTGCGGAAGTTGCGCGTGCGCTGACTCGAGCATGGGCTGATTACCAGTGCCGAGGTGTCATCCGATACCAACCCGCGCGCGAACGCCTCGTCGTCGGCCGCTACCGGGATGTCCCAGCGGAGCAAGCGTTCATGGACGCCCAGCGCCTCAGCAAAACCGAATAACGCGTCCATCACATGCTGGCGGCCGCCCGCGGCGATGCGCTCGTTAGTGAACAGCCACTGGAAGTCGTGCGCCCGCGCGCGGTCGAAGCCGAGCCGGCGGCCTGCAGGAATGAAGGCGCCCAGAATGCTCGCGCGGATAGCCACTTGCATCTGCAGCACCACGTCGAAGCGGCGACCGGCCAATTCGCGGCCGAGTGCACGCATACCGCGCAAACCGCTGCGCTTATCGAAGGTGATAAACTCGACGCCGTCGAGGTCGCCGACCAGAGTGGCTTCGGTACGACCGATCACCCAGGTGAGCGGCACCGTGGGGAACGCGGCCTGCAGTGTGCGCACGACCGGCACCGTATGGCATACGTCGCCGATTGCCGAAAGGCGCAATACGCAGAGCGAGCGTGGCTTAGACACAGGCACCTATGGATCCCAGACTATTTCGCGAAGGCACCCGGGTCATCCTATACGATGCCGACCGCATCCCGCACCCCGGCGATATTCCGTTTGACCACCGCGCATCGGCTGACCCGGAGCCGGTCGTCGGCGGTGGCCGCGGCACCGTTTGGCGCGTGCGCGTCAACGACTTGCTCGCCGCGTTGCGCCATTACCGCCGCGGCGGCATGGTGCGTCGGCTGATCCGAAGTGCATACCTGTGGACCGGGCTAGAGCGCACGCGCGCGTTCCTCGAGTGGCGCCTGCTGGCCGAATTGCACGCCGAAGGGATGCCCGTGCCCGCGCCGCTCGCGGCACGCGTGGTACGCACCGCATTTTGGTACCGCGCGGAGCTGCTGACTGAGTGGCTGCCCGGCACCCGTTCGCTCGTGTCCCTGCTGGCGGATAGCGAACCCGACGCAAGGACCTGGCGTCGCGTCGGTGCCACGCTGCGGCGCTTCCATCTCGCCGGTATCTGGCACGCAGACCTCAACGCGCACAACATCCTGATCGACCAGGACGGAGCCGTTTACCTCGTTGATTTCGACCGCGGTCGCCGGCGCCGCCGCGATGGGCGCTGGGCGCGGAAAAACCTGGGGCGGCTGCGTCGCTCGCTCGAGAAAGTCCACGCGACCGGGCGGGCGCTTTACTACACGCCGGCGGGATGGCGTGCGCTTCTCGATGGCTATGCCGGCTACGAGGCGTCTTCGTAGGGGTCGCCGCCGGTGCCGACCGGCACCTTGAAGCGGCGGTGAATCCACAGGTACTGCTCCGGCACCGCGCGCACCTGTTCTTCGAGGATTCCGTTCACGCGAATCGTGTCGGCGAATGCGTCACCCGTCGGAAAGTCCGCGAGCGGTGGGTGCAGCGTCAGCTGGTAACCCTGCACACCGGGAAGGCGCGCGACTGCAAACGGGATCACGCGCGCACCGGAAATCTGAGCGAGCCTCGATGTCGCTGTATTCGTCGGCGTCGGATGGCCGAAGAACGGCACCAGGGCGCTGTTCGAACGCCGATAGTTCTGGTCCGGTGCGTACCAGACCGCCTCGCCGCGCTTCAGCGCGCGCAGCATGTCCTTGACCGAATCGCGGTGGATCGCGCTGGCGACCCGGCGGCGGCGGTGACGCTGAATCAGTTCCTCGAGCAGCGCGTTATCGTTGCGGCGGTACATCACGCTGATCGGCGCCAGCTGGCTCAACACATGGCCGCCGATTTCAAGCGTTGTGAAATGCGCGGACAGCAGGATTGCCGGAACGCCGTCCGCCTTCGCCTGTTCCAGATACTCGAGACCGGAGACTGCGACCCGTGCGCGCACCACCTCGTCGGGCGTCCACCAGCTACAACCCACTTCGACGAGGCCGATGCCGAGCGATTCGAAGTGGGCGCGCAGCAGGCGCCGGCGCGCGTGGGCGCCGAGCTCAGGAAAACACAGCTCTAAATTGACGGCTGCAACCGCACGACGCTGTGGCATCAAGTGGTACGCGAAGCGGCCGGCAATCCGGCCCACTGCAAGCTGCAGCCGGAACGGAAGCATGGCCGCGATACGCAGCATTCCCAGCGCCACCCAAGTCCGCCAGTAACGGGGAGCGAGGTACGCGCGCCAGGGAAACGGTGTGGATGCAGTCGCCATTCGCGGCATAGGTTATCATCCTGCGCGATGAACCCTGACATGCCACGGTTCGATAAAGCGCGCGTACTCGTTGTAGGTGACGCGATGCTCGACCGTTACTGGTATGGGCAGACTGCGCGGATTTCGCCGGAAGCACCCGTGCCGGTCGTCCGGGTCGGCGCCGCAGAGGAACGGCCTGGTGGTGCCGGCAACGTCGCTGTGAACCTCACCGCACTTGGCGTACAGGCTACGCTCGTCGCGCTCGTCGGGGCGGACGATGCGGGCCGCTCACTGTCTGCTGCAATCGAGCGTGCGGGCGTCACCGCTGACCTCGTTTCAGTCGACGGTTGGCAGACCATCACGAAATTGCGCGTAATCTCGCGTAACCAACAATTGATCCGTCTGGATTTTGAAGACCCGGTTGCAGCTGGCCTCACTGTGGGCATCGGTGAGCGCGCTGCGGGTCACGCGGCAGACGCGGACCTCGTCATCCTGTCCGATTACGGAAAGGGGGCATTGGCCGCGGTGCCCGACCTGATCGCCGCTGTGCGTGCTGCTGGCAAGCGCGTATTGGTTGACCCAAAAGGTTCCGATTGGAGGCGTTATCGCGGCGCGACGATGCTGACGCCGAACCGTGGTGAATTTGAAGCGGTCGTCGGTCGGTGCGCGGGTGACGCCGAATTGGCCGACCGCGCTGCGCGCGTGTGCCGCGACCTCGAACTGGATGCACTACTGGTTACACGCAGCGACGAAGGCATGAGCCTTTGTACGCGCTCAGGTGTATTGCATCTGCCAGCGGAGGCGCGCGAGGTGTACGACGTGACCGGCGCCGGCGATACCGTGATTGCGACCGCAGGCGCGGCGCTTGCGAGTGGACAGTCATTCGAGGATGCGGCGCGCCTCGCGAACCTCGCAGCCGGCATCGTTGTTGGCAAGCTGGGTGCCGCATCGGTGAGTGCTGCGGAGCTCGCGCTTGCGCTGCACACCAGCCGCGACCATAGCGTACTGGACGAACCCACGTTGATAGCGCGCGTGTCCGCCGCGCGCGCTGCCGGCGAACGCATCGTGATGACCAACGGGTGCTTTGACGTCCTGCACGCCGGCCACGTTGGGTATCTGGATGAAGCTCGCCGACTCGGCGACCGCCTGGTGGTCGCCGTGAACGATGACGCATCGGTGGGGCGTCTGAAAGGCGACGGCCGTCCGGTGAACGCTGTCGCTGACCGCATGGCCGTGCTCGCCGGTCTCGCCGTCGTTGACTGGGTGGTGCCGTTCAGCGAGGACACACCGGAGCGGCTGGTCTGCGCGGTGCGCCCGGACATCCTCGTCAAAGGGGGCGACTACAGCGCCGATGATGTAGCCGGCGGGCGCTGCGCAGGTGCCGTACGCATCCTCCCGTTCCGCGAGGGAAAGTCGTCGAGCCGCATCATCGCCGCATTGCGCGGCCGCACGAAGTAGCGCCGGCGTGCGCACGCTGTACTCACTCGCGTGGTACCTGCTGGCACCGGCGATTGCAGTGCGCTTGCTGCTGCTGGCAATCCGCGACCCGGCGTGGCGCCGTGGGCTCGGCGAGCGTTTGGGGCGGATCAAAACGCGCGCGCCACGTGGCATCTGGGTACACGCCGCTTCCGTCGGCGAAATCCAGGCCACACTGCCGTTAATCAATGCGCTAAGGCTCAAGTACCCCGACCTGCCGTTGACGCTGACTTCGTTTACGCCGTCCGGTCGCGAGCATGCGCTGCGCATGCTGCCGGAAGACATCTGCTGTGCGCTGTTGCCGTTCGATTTTCCGGGCGCGGTGCGACGCTTCTTGGAGCGGGTTAAGCCTCGCATCGCAATCGTCGTGGAAACTGAATTGTGGCCGAACCTGTACGCTGCGTGCAGGCGTGCGGAAGTCCCGGTCGTGATCGTCAGCGCGCGCGTCACCGAATCCAGCGCGCGAGCATACGGCCGCATGCGGCGGCTGACCGCTGCGACGCTCTCAATCCCCGAGGTGATTAGTGCGCAGACGGAGGTTGACGCACAGCGCATTCAAGCGCTCGGGGCAGACCCGACGCGCGTGACAATCGGCGGCAACATCAAGTTCGACTTCCGCCTGCCGGAAGGCATCCACCAGCGTACGGCCGCGCTGCGTGCGGACCTGCAGCTCGGCGCACGCCCGGTATGGATTGCGGCGAGCACGCATGATGGCGAAGACGGCCCGGTGCTCGCCGCGCACCGCGCTTTGCTCACCGCGCACCCGGACGCGCTACTGGTGCTCGCACCGCGTCATCCGGGGCGCGCTGACGCGGTCGCCGGGTTGATTGAGGCCGCAGGTTTCCGTTCGGGCCGACGCAGCAGCAAGGCGTCGGCCGGTGCCGGTGTGCAGGTCTATCTGCTCGATACGCTCGGTGAATTGGCTGTGTTCTACGGGCTTGCCGACGTTACGTTCATTGGCGGCACCCTGGTGCCGGTCGGGGGACACAACCTGCTGGAGCCCGCCGCGTTCGGTTTGCCGCTGTTGTGCGGCCCGCACGTGGATTCGGTGCGCCGCATACACGGACTGTTGGCGGAGGGCGGGGCGGTTCGAGGTGTCGTGGACGCAGACAGCCTTGCCGCGGAGTTGGTCGGGCTATTCGGCGACGATGATGCACGCCGGCGGGTCGGTGCCGCCGGGCGGCGGGTGCTTGAACAGAACCGCGGCGCGGTGGAGCGTGCGCTCCACCTCGTCGCGGGGATACTGCGCTGATTCAGTCTTCGAGCAGCGCGTTAACCTGCTGCACATCCCGCTCAGTCAGCGCGCCGGCAGCCTGCTTCAGACGCAGCGTGTTCAGCAGGTAGTCGTAACGGCTGCGGGCGAGCTCGTTGCGCGCACGGAAGGTGAGGCTGCGCGCATTCAACACATCGACTGTCGTGCGGGTACCGACTTCGAAGCCCGCTTCGGTTGCCTGCAGCGCCGTTGCGTTGGACTCAAGCGCCTGGCGTAGCGCGCGCACCCGGCTGATGTCCGACTGGACACCAAGGTATGCATCGCGTGCGGTGCGCTCGGTGGCGCGAGCCTCACGCTCCAGCGCTGACTTTGACGCCTCGTGCCGGTACGCGGATTCGCGCACGCGCGATTGGGTCGCGCCGCCGGAGAAGATTGGAACGACGACGTTCAGCGACAGGAACTCGGTGTCGACATTGCTGGTGTCGAACGGGTTCGAACCGGTCGCCTCACGCCGTCCGCGTGACGCATTGAGGTCGATGGTCGGGTAGTGGCCTGCCCGGACCCTGCCAATCTCCTTGCGCGCGATGTCGACGCTCAGGCGTTGCGCATTCAGCGTCAGGTTGTCGGTTAACGCGCGCTCTACCCACGCATTCTCGTTCGCCGGCTCGGGTGGCGTCAGCGCCAGGTCGGTAGCGGGGCCCGCAAGATTGCGGTAGTAATCGCCGGTGATCTCACGCAGCTGTTCGCGGGCGGCGGCCAACTGCCGCGTCGCCGCGATTTCGTCGGCAACCGCGGTGTCGTACGCAGCCTGCGCTTCCTGCACGTCGGTAATCGCAATCAGTCCGACTTCGAAGCGGCGCCGCGCCTGGTCGAGCTGCCGTGAAATGGCTTCCTTGTTCGCTGCGGCGAAATCAAGGTTGTCCTGCGCGGCCAACACATTGAAGTAGCGTTCGGCGACGCGAACGATCAGTTGCTGGCGCGCGGCCTCGTAGTTGATCTCCGCCTGCGCGACGCGGTCGCCGGCCTGCCGCAGCGCGACCCAGCGGTCCCAGCGGAAAATCGGCTGGCTCAGCACCAGGCTGTATGCGGTGACCTCGGTGTCGCTCGCGAAATCGACCAGTGCCAGCGAGTTGTCCGGTAGCAGGCTGATCTGCGTGCCGTCGCGGGTGGTGTCCTCGCGGCTGCCGCGTGCCTCGAGGCCCGGGAGCAGGCCTGCCAGCGACTGCGGCCGCGCTTCGCGCAGCGCGTTGCGCTCGGCGAGCGCCTCGCGGATCAACGGGTCGTTTTCCACGGCGGCCTGGTAGACGGTAAGGAGGTCTTCCGCGTGCGCAGGGAGGGCCAGTCCGAGTCCGAGCAGGCTGACCGTCAGGGTTCGCATTATCTTCATTGTTTATCCGCCGTTTTTACCGGTTGTTTTGGGTGTTGCGGTGTACTATAACACCACACCATCAGGTGAAGCAATCATCCGGAAAACTCCGGAGCAAGAACCGTTCCAGACAGTCGACCTATCCCCAAGTTCCTGATATCAGTCGCGTTAGGTAATTCTGTGCAGAGACGATGGTGCCCGGTTTCCCGGTATCGCGACCGGAGTGTCCGGTTCAGTACGACGGGACCGACGGGTCAACGGTGCGCGCCCAGGCGTCTATGCCGCCCTCAAGGTTCGTCGCCCGAAAGCCCGCGCTTTCGAGCATCATCGCGACCGTGAAGCTGCGGCCGCCATGGTGGCACAGCGCAACTATCTCGCGGTCGCGCGGCAGCGTGTTCAGCGCCTCGGCCAGGTCGGCCATCTCGATATGGACCGCGCCGGGAAAGGGCGCCGTTTCGACCTCCCATTCGTCGCGCACATCCACGACCAGCGGCGGCTCGCCGCCATCCAGGCGCGCTTTGAGCTCTGCGGGGGTGACTTCCGCAACCACTGTCAAAGGGCGAAGCGGCGCGGTGTGGGGAAGCCGGCGAGCGGGCCGATCGATGTCTCGAACAGGCTGTCCACCGCGCAACCTTCACCGCGACTCGCGCGCGAGACCAGCCGCGCATCCATCACCGGCGCTTCGCCGACGATCACGAACAGGCGTCCGCCGGGGTTCAACAAGCGCTCAAACAGTGGCGTGTAGACCGGCAGCGAGCCGGTGACCGCAATGATGTCGAACGCCGGCGCGCCTTCGAGTGCCGAGGCGTCGCGGTTCTCGACGGTCGCGTTCGTAATCCCAGCGGCCGCGAGTTTTTGCCGTGCGGCGTCCACGAACGCCGGCACCACGTCGATGCTGACCACCTCAGCGCCCAGCATCGCGAGCAGCGCTGTGACCCAGCCGCTACCGGTGCCAACCTCAAGCACGCGGTCGGTTGGTCGTACTGCCAGCGCCTGCAGCATCCGGCCTTCGACCTTCGGCGTCATCATCGTCTCGCCGTGCGCAAGCGGAATCGCGGTGTCGGCAAACGCGACGCCCCGGAATCGTTCGGGCACGAACGCCTCGCGGCGCACTTCGTCGAATGCGCACAGCACGCGTGGGTCGAACACGTCCCAGGTGCGCAGTTGCTGGTCAATCATCTGCTGGCGGGAATATTCGGTCGTTTTCATGGGTGCAGATTCTACCTCCTTTTCACGTAGAATCCGTGGCATGAACGCAGCCCCCGATTCGATCAAAAAGCAGGCCGCCGAGCTCACCGAGTCCGCGCGCCGACCGTTCCCTGGCTCGCGCCGAATCAGCGTGCGGGGCAGCCGCGAAGACTTGCGGGTGCCGATGCGGGAAATCGTCCAGGCGCCTACGCCCGCTGCGTTCGGAGCCGAGCAGAATCCGGCGGTGACCGTGTATGACGTATCTGGCCCTTACACTGACCCAGATGCCGTGATCGACCTCACTGCCGGCCTGACGCCGTTGCGCGCCGCGTGGATTGGTGAGCGGGGCGATACGGTCGCGCTTGATGGGCCGTCGTCCGGCTACGGTCGGCAGCGGCTGGCCGACAGAGAGCTGGATGCGCTGCGGTTCACCCACCGTATTGCGCCGCGCGTCGCACGGGCGGGCGCGAACGTCACGCAGATGCATTACGCGAGGCGCGGCCTCGTGACGCCCGAAATGGAGTTCATCGCCATCCGCGAGAACTGCCGGCTCGCCGAGATGCGCGATGCATACGCGACCGCCGGCCTGCTGCCACAGCACCCCGGTATGTCGTTCGGCGCCGCGATACCTGCGGAGATTACGCCGGAATTTGTGCGCGAAGAAGTTGCGCGCGGCCGCGCAATCATCCCGGCGAATGTGAACCACCCGGAGCTTGAGCCGATGGTCATCGGCCGCAACTTCCGTGTGAAGATCAACGGAAACATCGGTAATTCCGCAGTCACCTCGTCGATTGCGGAAGAAGTAGAGAAGATGGTGTGGGCAATCCGTTGGGGCGCCGACACCGTAATGGACCTCTCGACCGGCAAGAACATCCACGAGACCCGCGAATGGATACTGCGCAACGCGCCGGTCCCAATCGGCACCGTGCCGATTTACCAGGCACTTGAGAAGGTGAACGGCAAGGCCGAGGACCTTACCTGGGAGATATTCCGCGACACGCTGGTCGAGCAAGCCGAGCAGGGCGTCGATTACTTCACGATCCACGCCGGCGTGCGGTTGCCGTTCGTGCCGCTGACTGCGAAGCGCATGACCGGCATCGTGTCGCGCGGCGGCTCGATCATGGCGAAGTGGTGCCTCGCTCACCACGAGGAATCTTTCCTGTACACACGCTTCGACGAAATCTGCGAAATCATGAGGGCGTACGACGTCTCGTTCTCGCTGGGTGACGGCCTGCGCCCCGGCTCAATTGCCGACGCGAACGACGAGGCGCAGTTCGCCGAGCTTCGCACACTCGGCGAGTTGACGAAGGTTGCTTGGGCGCACGATTGCCAGGTGATGATAGAAGGCCCCGGGCACGTTCCGATGCAGCTGATTCGCGACAACATGGACGAGGAGCTCAAGCACTGCTTCGAGGCCCCGTTCTACACGCTTGGCCCACTGACCACAGACATCGCACCCGGCTACGACCACATCACTTCGGCGATCGGCGCGGCACAAATCGGCTGGTATGGCACCGCGATGCTCTGCTATGTGACGCCGAAAGAGCACCTCGGTCTGCCCGACCGCGACGATGTGCGCGAAGGCGTGGTGACCTACAAGATTGCCGCGCACGCGGCGGATCTCGCTAAGGGCTTCCCTGGCGCGCAGGTTCGCGACAACGCGCTCAGCAAGGCGCGCTTCGAGTTCCGCTGGGAGGACCAGTTCAATCTCGGCCTCGACCCGGAACGCGCGCGCGAGTTCCACGACCAGACCCTGCCGCAGCAGGGCGCGAAACTCGCGCACTTCTGCTCGATGTGCGGCCCGCACTTCTGCTCGATGAAGATCACGCAGGACGTGCGCGAGTACGCGGCGAAGGGGATGGCCGAGAAGGCGAAGGAATTCGTAGAGCAGGGCGCCGAGGTCTATAAAAAGCTTTAGGCGTTATTTCGTCAAGGCTTCCGGCTGCAGCGTCACATGGGTGATGTCGAAATTCCGCTCAAGCACTTCGCGGACCGCGAGGTGCGTCCGATCCCAGTCGCGGTAGGAGTCGATAATCAGGTGCGCGGTGAGCATCACACTCCCGGATGCGACCTGCCAGATATGCAGGTCGTGGACCTCACGGACGCCGTCGACGGCCGCCATCGCGCGGCCAACTTCTTCCAGTTCCAAGTCGCGCGGCACGGCTTCCATCACCACGTGCAGCGCTTCGCGCAGCAGGCGGATACACGAGACCACAATCAGCGCGCAGATGAACAGCGACAGCAGTGGGTCGATCGGCGTCCAGCCGGTAAGCAGTATCACAGCACCGCTGACCAGCGCCGCAACGGAGCCGAGCAGGTCGCCGAGCACGTGCAGGAATGCGGCGCGCACGTTCAGCGACTGCACGCCACGCGACAGCATCCACGCGACCACGACATTGATGACGAGCCCCGCGGACGCGATCAACAACACCGTGCCCCCCGAGACCGGCACCGGGTTCTGCAGCCTGCCGATTGCCGCCCATGCGACGGCGGCGACGACACCGAGCAAGAAAAACGCGTTGAAGGTGGCCGCGACAACCTCGACGCGGCCTAGCCCGAAGGTGTGGCTCGTGGTCGCCGGCCGTTGCGCGACGATGGCCGCGCCAGCGGCCAGCCCCAGCGCCATCGCGTCGGAAACCATGTGGCCAGCGTCGGCCAACAGGGCGAGCGACCCAGACAGCCAGCCGCCTATGGCCTCGACCAGCGCGTAACCCGCCGTAATGCCTACCGCGGCGAGCAATACGCGGGAACTGCCGCGCGGCGGTGCGTGCGAATGCGTGTGGTGGATTCCCATATCCGGAGGATTGTAATGTACAATCCTCGCCCGTAATCCCCGCCCCAAAACAAGAGAGATTTACATGGAAAACCTGTATCTCCTGCCGCCCCTGATGGGCGTCATCGGTCTGATTGCGGCCTTCCTCGTTTACCGCATGGTCGCCTCCTATCCTGCTGGCAGCGGACTCGTCGCCGAAATCGCGGAACAGATCCACATCGGCGCGATGACCTTCATGCGCCGCGAATACAGCATCATGGCCCTGTTCCTGGCCGTGATCATCGTCGCAATATGGCTCTCGCCGCTCGGCTGGATGACCGCAGTGGCCGCGATTGTCGGTGCGCTGGCGTCCGCTCTGGCGGGCTGGATCGGCATGTATGCCGCGACTAAGGCGAACGTGCGCACAACCGTCGCCGCAAACACGAAGGGCGCGCCGACGGCACTGACCGTAGCCTTCTTCGGTGGGTCGGTGATGGGCCTGACGCTCGCCGCGATGGGCCTGCTCGGTCTGGGCGCGCTCTACTACTTCTTCGGCACTGACCCTGACACCGCGGAGAAAATCCACGGCTTCGGCGTCGGCGCGTCCGTCGTCGCGCTGTTCTCGCGCGTCGGTGGCGGTATCTTCACGAAAAGCGCCGACGTCGGCGCGGACCTTGTCGGCAAGATCGAAGCCGGTATCCCCGAGGATGACCCGCGCAACCCAGGCGTGATTGCCGACAACGTCGGCGACAACGTCGGCGATGTCGCGGGCATGGGCTCCGACATTTTCGAGTCGTATTGCGGCGCGATGATCGCGACCATTGCAATTGCATCGACGATGTCTCTGCTCGGCAGCACCGTGGTCACCGACGAGCTGCGCGCTTCGGCGATGGCGCTGCCGTTGCTGCTGTCCTCGGCGGGCCTGGTTTGCTCGATATTCGGCGTGATCCTCGTGAAGCTGGTCTCCGGCCGCGAACCCGCGGTCGCACTGCGCATTGGTACCTTCAGTACGACCATCATCTTCATCGTCGTCGCGTACTTCGTTGTCCAGTGGATGGGGCTCAGCGCCAACATCTGGTGGTCGGTGCTCGCAGGCGCGGTCGGCGGCATCATCATCGGCCTGACGACCGAGTACTACACCTCGGGTGGCCCGGTACGGAAGATCGCAGCGGCCGGTGAAACGGGTCCGGCGACCGTAATCATCGCCGGCTTGGCGACCGGTATGCAGTCGGTCGTCGTACCGTTGCTGACCATTTCGGCCATCATCTACACCGCGTCAAAGCTCACCGGCCTGTACGGCGTGGGCATCGCAGCGGTCGGGATGCTCGCGACGGTCGGCATCACGATGGCGATCGACGCGTATGGACCGGTGGCCGATAACGCCGGCGGCATCGCGGAAATGGGTGGCCTCGGTAAGGAAACGCGCCAGATCACCGACTCGCTCGACGAACTCGGCAACACGACTGCTGCGATCGGTAAGGGCTTTGCGATCGGCGCAGCCGCACTCGCTGCGCTCGCGATCATCTCGGCGTATATCGCAGAGGTGTCGCACCGGATTCCGGAGTTCTCGCTTCAGATTAACGACCCCGATGTACTGGTCGGCATGTTCATCGGTGGCATCTTCCCGTTCCTGGTCGCGGCAATCACGATGACCGCGGTCGGCGACGCTGCCTTCGACATGATCAAGGAGATTCGGCGCCAGTTCCGCGAGATCCCCGGCTTGCTCGAAGGTACCGCGAAGCCGGACACCGTGCGTTGCGTCGACATCGCGACGCGGGCAGCGCTGAAGAAGATGGTACTGCCGGCATCGCTGGCGGTGCTCGGTCCGGTGGTCGTTGGTTTCGGCCTTGGTGCCGAGGCGCTTGGCGGCATGCTCGGTGGTGCGCTGCTTGGTTGCGTGCTGCTGGCGCTCACGATGGCGAACGCCGGCGGTGCGTGGGACAACGCGAAGAAGCATGTTGAGAAAGGGAATTTCGGCGGCAAGGGTTCCGACACGCACAAGGCGAACGTCGTCGGCGACACCGTCGGTGACCCGCTGAAGGACACCTCCGGCCCGTCGATGAACATCCTGATCAACGTAATGGCGATCGTGTCGCTGGTTATCGCGCCTCTGCTCGCCTACTGACGCTTCAGCCTGAGGCGAAGACCGCGACCGGCGTCATGATTAACGCCAGCGCGAAGAACGCCGCGAACAGACCGGCGAGGATCTGGTCTTCATCGTGTTCGTCGAACATTCCTGTCTCCTTGTTGGATGAGGGTCCGGGAATGACGATGCAAGGCGCGTGCCAGCAAACGGGGTCCTTGTAGCGCGGGGGTCTGCGGGGTAAACGCAGGTTCGCGACACGGCAATGTGTCGCCGCGCAACGACGCGCTACGCCAGCACACCTGCAAGCGACTGATATTCGGAACGATCAGCTGTCGTTGCTTGGCGACCCGCCGGACTTGAAGCGTTCGAGATCGATTTCATAGCGTGTCAGCAGCTTGTAGAACTCAGTGCGGTTGCGCTGCGCGAGCCGCGCGGCCTGCGATACCCTGCCGCCGGTCAGGTGTAGCAGCTGCACTAGATACTGGCGCGTGAATTCGTCACGCGCCTCGGCGAACGGGGCAATACCGCTGCCGGCATCCGTACCGAGCGCCCGTGAGACCAGCTGGGCGCCGATCACGGGCGCAGGTGACAACGCGACTGTCTGCTCGACCACGTTGCGCAGTTGCCGGATGTTTCCGGGCCAGTCGGCGCCGACCAGCAGTTCCATCGCCTCGGGCGCATAGACCTTTTGCCGCACGGGGTCGTCGCCGCCGAAGCCTGCAAGCATATGTTGCACCAGCAGCGGGATGTCCTCGCGCCGCTCGCGCAGCGGTGGCATCTCCAACGACACGACATTCAAGCGATAGAACAGGTCCTCACGGAACGCACCGGAACGGATTGCGTCGGCGAGGTCTCGGTGCGTCGCTGAGAGCACACGGATGTCGAGCGACACGTCGCGGATTCCGCCAATTGGGCGCACCTGCCGGTCCTCGATTACGCGCAGGAGCTTTGCCTGCAATGCGAGCGGCATGTCGCCGACCTCGTCCAGGAACACCGTGCCCCCGCGCGCGCCCTGCAGCAGCCCCAGGTGGTCGCGGTTCGCGCCGGTGAACGCGCCTTTCTGGTAGCCGAACAACTCGGCTTCCATCAGCTCGCTGGGAATCGCCGAGCAGTTGATGGCGACAAACGGACCTTCGCTGCGCTGGCTCCAGCCGTGGATTGCATGCGCGAGCACCTCTTTTCCGGTGCCGCTTTCTCCCAGAATGAGTACGCTGGCTTCACCGGCAGCGACCATGCGCGCTTGCGCCAGCAAGTCGTTCATGTGTGGGTTGCGTGTTGCGACGCCGATTGTCGACGTGTCAGCGGATACGGCCGCCGACGCGCGCAGCGCGCGCTCTACCAGCGAGAGTAACTCGGCGCGGTCGACCGGCTTGGTCAGGAATCCGAATGCGCCCTGCTGGACCGCCGCGACTGCGTCGGGGATGGTTCCGTGTGCGGTAATGATGATTACCGGCACACCCGTCGCTCGCGCACCGGCCTCGCGCAGCAGGGCCATCCCGTCCATGTTCTCCATCCGCAAGTCGGTGATAATCACATCCGGCCGGAACTGAGCGAGCTTTCCGACAGCCGCCGTCGCGCTCGCCGCCGGCTCGACCCGGTAGCCGGCGGCTTGCAGGCGCATGCTCAGGAGCTTCAGGAGTCCCGGGTCGTCATCGACGAGCAGGATCTGCGCGATCCGGCGGGCAGTCATCGTCGTTCTCCTGATTGCAGGGTACACGTACAGGGGTCGTAAGACGCTCGAGCTCCGCAAGTGCATCCAGTTGCCGGCGCGTCTCGGCCAGCTCACGCTCGAGGGTCGCAATGCGCTCACGCAATGAGCGCTGCAACCGCTGGTCGGTTCCCCGCTGTGCGAGCCAGTGATGCAGCACGCTCGCCAGGCCCTGGCCGTCGGCGTCGAGCTCGCCGGACTCGATCAACGCGTCGAGTCGGTTGGAAGCCTCGCGCGGGGCGCTGTAGCGGTGGCCAGGCCAGCCTTGGAGCAAAGCGACGCGCAGGCGGTTCTCGGCAGTGGGCGTCAGCGCTGCGGCGCTCGTTGCCTCAGAAAAAATCGCCGCCTTCGTGTCCGCGTCCGCCGCGACGAAAGTTTGCAGCGTCGCGAGCATAGCCTCGGACGAGGTCTGCGTGGCGACTTTGCCAGTCGGCAGCAGCGCACAGCCGCCGAGCAGGATGCACAGCAGGCTAACCGCCCAGCGCGCCTGGAATGGTGACACGGAAATGTCCGCCTCCTCGCTCATCGGTAATTACCTCGGCGTGGCCATCATGCATGCGCGCGCATTCGCGCACGACCGACAGCCCGATGCCCGTACCCTTGACGTGGCCTTGTTGCGGCCGACTACCCTGAAAGAACGCCTCGAATATGCGCGCGCGCTCGTCAGGTGGGACGCCGGGGCCGTCGTCGACGACATCTATGATCGCGGCGTCTCCGTCCGCGCGAATCTGGATCCGGATCGTGCCGCCTTGTGGCGAATACTTGACCGCATTCGACAGCAGGTTGTCCAGCAGCACCTGCAACTTCTCCTCATCAACCCACCAGGTCGCGGGCCCGTGCGCAACGACCATCTGGATAGCGTTCCGTTGGATTGCGAGGCGGTGGGCGTCGCAGGCGCGCTCAAGCATGGTACCGATGTCGGCATCGGTACGCACGACCTGGGCGTTGCGGTCCTGCCAGGCATTGAAATTCAGCAGGTTTTCAATACTTGTCTGCAGGCTGACGCCGTTGTCGCGCAGGATGGTCGCGATTTCTGCCTGCTGCGCGCCCAGCGCACCGGCGCTGCCGTCGAGCAGCAACTCGGATCCCTCGCGGATGTTGGCAAGCGGCGTCTTCAACTCGTGCGAGACGTGACGGAGGAAGCGTGCCTTTTCCTGCTCGACTTCGGCGAGACGCACGCGCAACCACTCAAGCTGTGCACCGAGGCGCCGAAAGTCCGCTGGGCCGGACACGCGCACCGGAGATTGGCGGTCGCCGTGCCCGAGCTGCCGGATCGCCTTCGCGAGCGCGCGTATCGGTCGCACGATTAGCACGACGAAGATGAAAGCGATTACCGCGGCGAGAGGAATCAAAAGTGCCGTTTGCCCGAGCAGCATCTCCCGTGTCTCTTCGGCCTGGCGCATGCCGGCTACCACGGCTGCGTCGATGTCTTCGTTGACGCGTGCCGACAGCGCGCGCGCGCTCGGGTGCAGGCGTTCGAAGCCGGACAGGTCGGTGTCTCGCTCGAGTGCGAGGGCATCCACCAGCGCCGGCAGCCCACTGCGCAATGCCGCGGCTTCCGGCGCCGGCTCGCCGAGGTGAGCGTCGAGCCGGTCGAGGATGTCCAGCATACGGGTCTGCCGGTCACGCACCAGCATCATCAGCACGGGGTCGCCGACGATTTGGTACTGGCGCGCGTTGCGTTCGGTGGCGGTCATCTGTTCCTGAAGGATCTGGGCGTCGCGCGCGGAAGCCACGCCGGCGCTGAACGCGGCGGCGGTAGTGCGCGCGAGTTGTCCGGTCAGCGCATGGGTGGACAGAATCGCGACTACGAGCGGCAGTGCGACGAGCAAGAAACCTGCGGTGACGAGCACCGTTATCGAATACGGATTGAGGCGCATCGCTCCGGATTGTACGATGCTAGGGCCGACACGGTGCCTGGAGCTTCCCGGATGCATACAAGAACCCTGATTACTGTTGCCTTGTGTACCGTAGCGCTCACAGCCTGCGAACGGCCGGAACCTGCCGCCGAGGGCGCCGCCCAGCGCGTAGACATCTACGCGCCGGTCCGCTTGGAAGCCGACCTTACCGCGCTAACCGACGCGGAGCGGCGCATGGTAGCTCTGTTGATCGAAGCGGCGGAGATCATGGATGACCTGTTCTGGTTCAACGCGTACGGCGACCGCGATGCGTTGCTGGAAACGCTCGACGAAGCGGAGATGCGCGAGTTCGCGCGCATCAACTACGGCCCGTGGGACCGCCTGGACGGCAACCGTTCGTTCGTACCCGGCGTCGGAGAGAAGCCGCTCGGCGCGAATTTCTATCCTGCCGACATGTCGGTAGAGGAATTCGAGGCCTGGGATGAGCCAGGGAAAGACGGGCTCTATTCGTACGTGCGGCGTAACGATGCTGGCGACTTGATACTCGTACCTTATTCGCAGATGCATGGCACGGAGCTCAACCGCGCCGCGCGCAAGCTGCGTGAGGCTGCGGCACTCGCCGAAGACGCCGAGCTGAGGCGCTACCTCGAGGCGCGCGCTGATGCGTTGTTGAGCGATGACTACCGTGCGTCCGACATCGCGTGGATGCAGATGCGTGACAACCGCATCGATGTCGTGATTGGGCCGATTGAGAATTATGAAGACCGACTGTTCGGCTACCGCGCGGCGTTCGAAGCTTTCGTACTGATAAAAGACATCGAATGGTCGGAGCGCCTGGCTCGCTTTGCGGCGTTCCTGCCGGAATTGCAGCGTGGCCTGCCGGTACCTGACGCGTACAAGGCCGAAACGCCGGGCACCGACGCCGACCTGAATGCATACGACGCCGTTTATTATGCCGGCGACGCGAACGCTGGCTCGAAAACGATCGCGATCAACCTTCCGAACGATGAAACGGTGCAGCTCGAGCAGGGTACGCGTCGCCTGCAGCTGCGCAATGCGATGCGCGCCAAGTATGACGAGATTCTCATCCCGATTGCCGACCAACTCGTCGCGTCGGATGTGCGTGGAAACGTGACCTTCAACGCGTTTTTCTCGAACGTGATGTTCCACGAGGTCGCCCACGGCCTGGGCATCAAGAACACGCTGGACGGCGAGCGGACCGTGCGCGAGGCATTGCGCGAGCACGCGGGTGCGCTGGAGGAGGCGAAAGCCGACGTGTTGGGCCTGTACATGATCACGCAGTTGTTTGAGCGCGGCGAACTGCATGAAGGCGTGCTGCTCGACCACTACGTAACTTTCATGGCCGGGTTGTTCCGCTCGGTGCGCTTCGGCGCGTCGAGTGCGCACGGGCGGGCGAACATGATCCAGTTCAACTTTTTTGCTGAGCGCGGCGCGTTCGCGCGCGACCCCGATGGGCGTTACCGCGTCGACTTCGAGCGGATGCAGGATGCTGTCGGCGCGCTTGCGAACAGGTTACTGGTATTGCAGGGAGACGGCGACCACGCCGGCGCCGGGCGGCTGCTCGCAGAACGCGGCGTAATTGGCACCGACTTGCAGCGCGACCTTGTCCGGCTGGAGGAGGCCGGCATCCCGGTGGATATTGTGTTCGAGCAAGGTCCGGGAGTATTGGGGCTGCACTGACACCATGACTGCATCCAGACTAGTCGCCGCCGCACTTTTGTGCGCATTCGCTCCTGTCGCGCCGGCCGATGGCGGCTACCCGCGGGTTGTCGAAATCCGGTTCGCCGATAACCTAGTCACGCAGCCCGCGGTATTTCTGCGCGAGATGGCGCTTGGCGTAGGCGACCCAGCGGACCCGGTGCTGATTGAGCGCAGCCGGCAGGCGATTCTCGACCTCGAATTGTACCGGTCCGTGAGGATCCGGCAGGTGCCTGCAACGGACGGTGTCGCACTTGTGGTCGAGGCGCGCGAGAAGCGCTTCCTGCTTGCCATTCCGCGTATCGATAGCAGCTCCGACGGCGACTTTAGTTACGGCCTGCACGTCCGCTGGGACAACCTGTGGGGGGCGAACCATACCTTTGACGCGCGTATTTTGACTGGGACCTACCCGGACGACAGGCTGCGCGAAGAAGAAGACAGCGCGCGCATCCGTTACACCGCGCCGTATGTATGGGGCAATCATGGCTGGCATGCGGAGGTCGAGTATATCGACCGTTTGGCCCCGGTGCCGGGTGGCGTATTCGACGAGACCATCCGGCGCGCCGAGTTCCTGCTGTCGCACGACCTGCGCGATAGCCGCCCCCGCAGCGGCTGGATCCTTAAGAGTGGGCTCCGTTGGGATAGCCAACACGCGGAAGGGGCATTGGCGCCGCAGTCGGACGGTCATGCGACTGCGCTCGTGCTCGGCGCAGACTTCGCGAATGTCCGGTACCACGTGTACAGCGAAAGCGGTCGTATGTTGTCCAGCCGGATTGAGCTGGCGCATCAAGGCTTCCTTTCAAGTTACAGCTACCGGAAGGTGGATGCGCGCTTCGTCGAACGCATCCCGCTGGCCCGCCCGCACCATACGCTGAACCTGATTAGCGCAGCCGGCCTGTACAGCGGAGTCCCACGACGCGTCAGCGAGTACTCACTCGGCGGTTCGAGCATGCTGCGCGGCTATGAATTGGATTTCATCGAGGGCGAACGCTACGGCTACGCGGCAGCCGAGTACCTGCGCCCAATCTTTGGACGCGACTGGCTGCGGTTGCTCATCGTCGGGGAGGGCGGCTGGACCGGCGGCGCGATTACCGGGGTCCAGAGTGGTGGCCCGTATGCGAGCATCGGCGCGGGCGTAAGAATCCGCGTGACCTACTTCATGCGACTGGAGCTCGAGTTCGGAATCGCCTACCCGTTGCGAGGTGGCGACGGCCTGCAATTCTTCGCCGGTGGGGGCTGACATGCGCGTCCTTGTTGTGGTGTTGCTGGTGGCGCTCGCCTCCGCGTGCCGTCCGACCGATTTACCGAGCGGCATTGACGCAGTCGCACACGATTATGTTGTGCTCGCGCTGGCAGCAGGCCGGCATGACCCGGACTTCGTCGACGCGTGGTACGGACCGGACGATTTAAAGGCGCGCGCGGACGCGGACACGCGCGGCCCGGCGGAATTGCGCGAAGCGGCGCGTGCGTTGCGTGTCTACCTCGGTACCTTACCGGTGTCCGACGAGCCGCTCGATCAATTGCGCCGACGCTACCTGGACCGCCAACTCGGTGCGATGGTGACCCGGCTCGGTATGGTGCTTGGTGAGGCGCTCCCGTTCGACGAGGAGACCGCGCGGTTGTACGACGCGGTCGCGCCGCAGCCGGATATCGAGCGGTACGAGCGGGCACTCGCGGAAATCGAAGCGCTGGTGCCCGGGCCGGGCCCAATCGCCGAACGCGTCGAAGCGATGCACCGTCGCTTCGTCATACCGCCTGAGCGGCTAGCCACAGTGTTCGGGCGCGCGATTGCCGAGTGCCGCACGCGCACGCTCGCACGCATCGAGCTGCCGGAACACGAGCGCTTTACGATCGAATTCGTGACCGACAAACCGTGGAGCGGCTACAACTGGTACCACGGTGACGCGTACAGCCTGATACAGATCAACACCGACCTCCCGATATTCATCGGTCGCGCGATAGACCTCGGCTGCCACGAAGGCTACCCGGGGCACCATGCGTATAACGTGCTACTTGAAAGTGAGCTCGCGCAAGGTAACGGCTGGGTCGAGTTCACGCTGTACGCGCTCTTCAGCCCGCAATCCCTGGTGGCGGAGGGCAGCGCGAACTACGGCATCGACATTGCTTTTCCGGATGGCGAGTACTACGCATTCGAGGAACAAGTGCTGATGCCGCTTGCTGGTCTCGATACCGCCGAAGCCGTCCGATATCGCGCGTTGCGAGAGGCGCTCAAGCGCCTGGATGACGCGGGCAATGCGGCTGCACGCCGTTACCTCGATGGCTCATTTTCGCGGGCGGACGCGGTCGAATGGCTGGTGCGCTACACGCTGGTTTCGCCTGAGCGGGCGGCGCAGAGGGTCGACTTCTTCGATAAGTACCGCGGCTATGTAATCAACTACAACCTCGGGCGCGACATGGTTCGCCGCTATATTGAGTGCGGCGCGGACTCTGCCCCCCAGCGTTGGCAACGCTTTGCTGAACTGCTGGGCTCGCCGCGCCTGTGAGCGCGGAGGCATACAGAAATGTCCAGATTGCGCACCCTAACTGAACTCACCCACCGGGCCGGTCCCGGCGAAGCCGCGTTGTTCATTGGGCTGTCGGTTGTGGGCCGAGTCGCGGCGCTTAAGGTCCTGCAGGTGGTGGCGATTACCGCCGACCGACTGGACACAAATTACTTGGGCCTGAGCGGTGGCTACACAGGAAGCTTCGCTGAACGCGATTGGTTAATAGAGCAGGCCGCCCGTCACCCGGAACTCGGCATGAGCGAGGCGTTCGTCCGTGAGGCGCTCGCACGCGGCGACCGATGCTACGTGATTACCGCAGGCGACACGCTGGCCAGCTACGGCTGGTACTCGAACAGGCCAACCGCGATCGACGACGGTTTGATTCTCGTTTTCGACCCACTCTATGTGTACATGTACAAGGGCTTCACCCGTACGGAGCACCGGGGACTGCGCCTGCACGCTATCGGCATGACGCGGGCGCTCGCTGCCGTGGTGGACGAAGGTTTCTGCGGGCTCGTTTCGTTCGTCGAACGGACCAACAGCGCGTCGCTGAAATCGGTCCACCGCATGGGTTATAACGATGTGGTCAAATACGCAGTGATGGGGCGGCGCGATTCGCTCCGCATCGTGCGCATCGGCAGACGAGGTCGTCCGGATGTGTCCGTGCGGCACGCGGAGCCTGAGCCCGTAGCCTGCGTAACCTAGGCTACTGCTGACGCTCGATCAGCACGGACCTGATTCGTTCTTCCCACCATGGCGCAAGCAATGCCGCTTGGCGTGCGCCGCCGGCTACCTGTTGCGACGGGTGGTCGTCCGGCGGGTAGTCGAGTGCGTACACGATACGGCCGTCCTCGACGATGAACAGTGCCGGCACTATGTTGACGCGGTACTGGCGTGCGACGCGCGCGCCTCGGGACACGAACACGACCGGCAGGTCCATCTCGCGTATGGCGGGCGTAGGGTCTCCGCGCTCCGCGAAATCCACCATGTAGACTTCCAGGCGCGCATCTGCGAACTCATGCTTGAGCGCTGCGAGACGTGGCATGAGCGCCTTGCAATAGGGGCACCATGTGCCCCAGAACATGAGGATTACAGGCCGCCCGGCGCTGACATCGGGAAAGTTCACAGGTTGGCCGTCCAGGTCCGGCAACGTCCAACGCGGCGCCGCGTCACCGGGCGCGGGCTGCGCGATCGCACCCGGCGCGCCGAGCGCGAACGCCGCCGCCAATGCAGCGGCGGTGAGCCGGTCCCGCCAGCCGGCTTTACTCACCAGCGTGCGCTGTATGTCATCAGGAACAGAGAATCTGCGAATGCGGCGTCACCGTGCCTGTCGTCGAGCCGATCCGTCACGCTGCGCACGCGGTTACGATGGATTGTTACCGGTACGTTCAGGCTCAGGCGGTGCGCACCTTTTTGGAGGTTCAGCCCCGGCTCGATGTAGACCGCATAGCCCGGGCGGCGGAAGCCGTTGCTGTCGCCGATCAGGTCTTCCGCAGGCACCCCTTCGGCGCGGATCGCGAGGTCGCCGGTCATGCCGAGGCGCCGCGAGAGGAGCCGCGTGACGCCAGTCCGCACCACATAGGTGTCGGGCACAGACATAATCGCTTCACTCGCGCGGCTGCGGAAGGTCTGAACCCCGTTTGTGTCTTTCGGATTGATCAGGTACGAGCCGGTGAAAAACGCGTAGGTATCCTCGTTTTCCGAAAGCGAGCGGTAGTAAATGATTTCGGCGATCAGCCCTACGCCGCCGTCACCCGGTTGGATTGACTGGTCAACGGTCCGCCGTTCGGGCCCCGTCGTTGTGAACGCGATGTCAGTGATGTCATCGCTGCCGGTCGGCACCTTGAATCCCAGCCCGATGCTCAGGCCGTGCGTCATGAGGTTGTCCGGGAAAAACTCGCGGTACGCTACGACACGCAGGTCGCCGATTCCATTCGACTCCATGGTGTGGCGGTTGACGCGGTCGTGTTCGTATAACGACGAGCGTCTCGCGAACTGTTGAGGCAGCGAGGCGCTGAAGCGCCAAAGATCGCTCTTGTACCAGGTGACCGTGTGGTCAACGGTATGCACGGAGTTGCGCACGTCCGTGCTGTTGGCCTGGCGCTCCGGTTCCTCATGGGTGCCGCGGAAATGACGGTTGGAGAACAGGTAGCGGTACCCGGCGGTGTATTCGAAGCGGCCCGGGTGGCCGTCATGCATGCTGTCGAGGCCAATGACATGCGGCGACGGCGCTCGCACCACGATGCAGCCGTTGGCGGCCGCCTGCACAGGTAACAAAAACGCGGCAACGGCCAACAGGCTGCCCGCAAGCGCGGTTCTAAGAGTCATAAGGGTGCCCCCAAGGCGCCGATTACTGTGGGGCATAAGAGTACCTTCGTAGGCCGGAAACCCGCAAGACTCCCGGTTCAGCGCTTCAGCGCGAATGCCGGCAGTTTCTTCGCCACCGCGACGTTCTTCAGCCGCACATATTGCGGCAGCCCGTTACGGTACGGGGGGTAGTCCTCGCCCTGGATTAGCGGCTGCAGGTAGGTGCGGCACGCGTCGGTAATGTGGAAGCCGTCCCGGGTGATGTAGTTTCGCGGCATGAACTTCTCGTGGTTCGCGACCTTTGCGAGCGGCACATGGCCGACTTTCCACCGGTATGGTTTGTCGGACTTGCGGTCGATCGTGACCATCACCGAATTCATGCCTTTCAGCGCGAAGTCGACTGCTGCCTTGCCGACCGCGAACGCTTGTTCGACATCTGTCTTCGACGCGATGTGGCGCGCGGCACGCTGCAAATAGTCCGCGACCGCCCAGTGATACTTGTAGCCTAGTTCTCGCTTTACGAGGCCGGCGATGACCGGCGCGACACCGCCTAGCTGCGCGTGGCCGAACGCGTCGCGCGTGCCTTGGTCGGCGAGGAAGCGCCCGTCGGCATCGCGCACGCCTTCAGAGACGACAATCGCGCAATAGCCGTGCTTCTTCACCGTGCGGTCGACCCTCGCAAGGAATTTCTTTTCGTCGAATACGATTTCCGGAAACAGGATGATTTGCGGCGCTTCGCCGTCGGCCTCGGCTGCGAGCCCGCCTGCCGCCGCGATCCACCCGGCGTGCCGCCCCATCACCTCGAGGACGAACACCTTGGTCGAGGTCTTCGCCATTGATGCAACGTCGAAGCCGGCCTCGCGGATGGACACCGCGACATACTTGGCGACCGAGCCGAAGCCGGGGCAGGTGTCGGTGACGGGCAGGTCGTTGTCGACCGTCTTCGGGATGTGGATTGCCTGAATCGGGTAGCCGAGGCTCTCTGACAGTTGCGAGACCTTTAGGCAGGTGTCGGCCGAGTCGCCACCGCCGTTGTAGAAAAAGTAGCCAATGCCATGCGCGCGGAATACCTCGACCAGGCGTTCGTATTCGGCACGGTTTTCGTCGAGACCCTTCAGCTTGTATCGGCAAGAGCCGAACGCGCCGGACGGCGTGTGGCGCAGCGCCTTGACTGCGGCCGCAGTCTCCTTCCCCGTATCAATCAGGTCCTCAGTCAGCGCGCCGATAATGCCGTCACGGCCGGCATAGAGCCTGCCGATACGGCTGCGGTTCCGCCTGCACGCATCGATGACCCCTGCAGCAGATGCGTTAATAACTGCGGTGACGCCCCCAGACTGCGCATAAAAGGCATTCTTCTTCAAGTGATTGATTACCATGCGTATTATGGGAGGCGTCACTATAGCCCAAATCTGCCCCCCGCGCAGGTCTTCGTTGACGGTTCACGGGCGTACGGTTAACTTGGCTGTCCCCCGCCATAACACACCTTTAAAGGGGCTTCGTCGATGAGAATCGTGCTTTTGGGCGCGCCGGGTTCAGGAAAAGGGACCCAGGCCAAGCTGTTGGTTGAAAAATACGGGATTCCGCAGGTCTCGACCGGGGACCTGCTGCGCGCCGCGTTACAGGCGGGTACGCCATTGGGCCTCCAGGCCAAGGCGGCCATGGACAGCGGTCAGCTCGTCACCGACGAGATTGTGCTCGGCATCATCCGGGAGCGGCTGCGCGAGCGTGATGCCCGCTCGGGCTTCGTGCTTGATGGCTTCCCGCGCAATATTGCGCAGGCACAGGCGCTGGACCAGATGCTGCTCGGCATGGGTCAGCCACTCGACCTCGCGCTGTTGATCGACGTCGATTTCGACATCCTGCTGCAGCGGATGGTCGGACGGCGGACCTGCACGAACTGCGGCACCCTGTACAACATGTTCACGAACCCGCCGAAGCTCGACGGCCAGTGCGACAAGTGTGGGGGCTCACTGCATCACCGTGCCGACGACAATGAGGAAACCATCTCGAACCGCTTGCGGGTCTACGACACGCAGACGCGGCCGCTTATCGGCTATTACGATGAGCAGGGCAAGCTTCACGAAGTCGACGGGTTTGGAGAAATGCAGACCATATTTCGCAGGCTCGTCAGCGTGATCGAGGCCGCGCGCAAGAAGAAGGCGAAGGCGAGCAGCGCGGTCGAAGCGATACAGGCGGCAGTCGCGGCTGCGGCAAAGAAGGCGAAGCCGAAAGAGAAGCCGGCGGCGAAGGCTGCAGCGAAGCCGAAAGCAAAAGCGAAGGCCAAACCGAAAGCAAAGGCCAAGCCGAAGCCGAAGGCCAAGCCCAAGGCAACAAGCTCGCGGCGCCAGCCGTCGAGCAATTGACGCGGTTGTTCGCCCCGGACCAGCGCTTCAATGTCGCGCCGCGTCGCCAACATTGACGGGGCGATCGACAATTCGGCCGCGCGCTTGCGGAGCCACTTCATCATGCTGTCGACGCGGTCGCGCTCTGCGCGGTCGAGCGGCCCGCCGGGCGTCAATGCAGGACCGTCGGCCGCCGCTGCCGACTGCACGATCTCGACCAGCCGCGCAGAGTGTTTACGAACCACCGCCGCGGGCATGCCGTCGATTGCCGCGACACCGGCACTGTCGGTCGGGCGCGAACGCGCGAGCGCGACGAGTTGTTCGTCCCCGACTATCCAGCGCCGTGGCCGGTCGTTCACTGCGGCAACTTCCTCCCGCCACGCCGCCAATTGCTGCAGTGCCGCGTACCCGGTTGCGTCGATGTCGCGTTGCCCCTTTACGCGCTTCCACGCATCCGCCGGGTCCGGCTGGTACCGCGCAGGGTCGGCGAGCGCCGCCGATTCGGCCAGCGCCCACTCAAGGCGGCCGCGCGCGACCAGTTCAGCGTGCAACAAATCGTACAGCGCGGGCAGGTGACGAACGTCGTCGGCCGCGTACTCGAGCTCGCCGTCGCGCAAAGGACGGCGCGACCAGTCGGTCCGTGTATGCGCCTTGTCGAGGCGGATGCCGGTGTGCGCTTCAACCGCCGCCGCGTACCCGATTTGGTCGTCATCCCCGAGCAGCGCTGCGGCAATTTGCGTATCGAAGAACGGCCCCGTCATCGGCCCGCGCAGGCGGTACAGCACCTCGAAGTCCTGCGACGCGGCGTGAAACACCTTGGTCGGCCCTGGCCGCCAAACCAGGTCGAGGAGCGGGTCGAGCGTTGCTCCGGACAACGGGTCGACGCACGCGATGAGGCCGTGACGGTCGGCGAGCTGAATCAGGCAGAGTTTTGGCCAATAGGTGCTTTCGCGGACGAACTCGGTGTCGAACGCAACCCAGTCCGCTTCGGCGATGCGCTCACAGAACTTCGCGAGCGCGTCGTCGTCAATGATGTATTCGTACATTAAGTTACTATACCCATCCGATGCATCTTCACATACTAGGCGTTTGCGGCACTTTCATGGGCGGAATCGCCGCACTGGCGCGGGCGGCCGGCCACACGCGTTACACCTCTGGCCCGCAATGGCTCGCAGAGCACGTGCTGCACGGCCGTCATGTAATCGCTGTCGCGGGCACCCACGGCAAGACGACGACCACAGCCATGATTGCGTGGTTGCTGGAATGCGTCGGCGACGCGCCGGGCTTCCTGATCGGTGGTGTCCCACGAGATTTTGAGTTCTCGGCACGCCTCGGCAGCGGGTCGTGTTTCGTGGTGGAGGCAGACGAATACGATACGGCTTTCTTCGACAAGCGTTCGAAGTTCGTGCATTACCGCGCACGCACGCTGGTCCTGAACAACCTCGAGTTCGATCACGCGGACATATTCCCGGACCTCGCATCGATCGAGCGCCAGTTCCACCATCTGGTGCGCACGGTATCGGGTAACGGACTGATCATCAGCAATGATGCAGACGCGAACCTGTCGCGCGTGCTGGCGCAAGGCTGCTGGACGCCGGTTGAAACCTTCGGGAGCGGTGGTACATGGACTGCAGCGCTCATTCACGAAGATGGCAGCGCATTCACCATCCACCGGGATGGGCGCGCAATCGGTGAGGTCCGATGGGCGCACGCGGGTATGCACATGGTCGATAACGCGCTGGCGGCTGTTGCCGCCGCGGTCCATGCGGGTGTGCCACCTGCACAGGCGGTTGCCGCATTGTGTGAGTTCGGCGGCGTCCGGCGCAGGATGGAACTGCGTGGCACCGTCGGCGGGGTGTCGGTGTGGGACGACTTTGCACACCATCCCACTGCGATTGCGACGACATTGGATGGCCTGCGGCGCAAGGTCGGCGCCGCACGCATTATCGCGGTGGTCGACCCGCGGTCGAGTTCAATGCGCGCCGGCGTCCATGCGGATGCTCTGGCCGGCGCATTGCAAATCGCCGACAAGGTTGTGCTGCACGCGCCCGCATCCTTTGCGTGGGACGCTGGCGCGGCGCTCGCCCCGCTCGGAACACGCGCGTCCACGGCCCCCGACCCCGATGCAATCGTCGCACGCCTTGTGGGTGAGCTCCGCGACGGCGACCACGTGCTGGTGATGAGCAACGGCGCATTCGGTGGCCTGCACGACAAGCTCCTCAGCGCGCTGGAGCGCCCGGCATGATTGCCGTCGCGCTCACCGGAGCGTCCGGCGCACAGTACGGGCTGCGTCTGCTGCAATGCCTGGTCGGCGCAGGCCGGGATGTCGGCGTGATGATATCTGGCCCCGCGCAGCTCGTCGTCAACATGGAGACGGACCTGCGGCTGACGGGCTCCGCCGCGCAGATCGAAGGCACTCTGGTGGAGTACACCGGCGCGGCCGCTGGCCAGCTGACCGTTTACGGCAAGGAGCAGTGGACCGCACCGGTGGCCAGCGGCTCGAATCCGCCTGAGGCGATGGTGGTGTGCCCGTGCACCACCGCAACCCTGGCTGCGGTCGCGACCGGCGCAGGCCGAAGCCTGATTGAGCGGGCCGCGGATGTGGTGATCAAGGAGCGACGCCCGCTGGTGCTCGTGGTCCGCGAGATGCCGTTTTCGCCTATCCATCTCGAGCACATGTTGAAGCTCGCGCGTATCGGCGTCACGATCATGCCTGCGAACCCGGCGTTCTATCACCACCCCGCCAGCGTTGACGACCTCGTCGACTTCGTTGTCGCACGGGTGCTGGACCACCTCCGCGTCGAACATGCGTTGACGAAACGGTGGGGCGCCTCAGGGTAATCGCTACGGACATTGCCTGATATATTTTCTCTTTTTCCGCATTTAGCATGTCCCCATGAGCAGACTCGCGACCGCCTTCCAGCCCAGCCCGCGTGACTACGCGCAGCCCGAGCGGGCAGCGCATCCGTCGCGTCGTAGTATTGGCGCGACCGTGCTGCCGATCTTTCCGCTAAACATGGTGCTTTTCCCGGACGGCGTGCTGCCGCTCAGGATTTTCGAGCCACGCTACCTTGATCTCGTCAGCCGCTGTCTGCGTGAGGAAACCTGCTTCGTCGCCGCATTGATCACACGCGGCGTGGAGTCAGGTGAAGCGGAATTCCACACGCTGGGCACCACCGCGCGCATCGTCGACTGGGACCAGGGTGCCAATGGCATCCTGCATGTGCAGGCTGTCGGTGAACACATCGCGACAATCCGTGATAGCGCGGTGGAGTCGAACGGCTTGTATGTCGGTGAAGTTGAGATTTCGGATGCCCGAGAGCCGACGCCCGTCCCGATGCGCCACCACCGGCTCGCGGAATTGGTGAGCGGGTACCTCTCGGAGCTGAAGAGCTACAGCGGTCGGGCGATGCGGCCGGACGACGCGCACTGGCTTGCGGACCGCCTGTGCGAGCTGTTGCCTTTGAGCCTCACGCAGCGCCAGACGCTGCTTGAGGAGTCAAACGCGCTGGCGCGGCTTGACTCATTGCACAGCATCATCCCGGAGGCTGTCAGCGCCTGAGTGCGGCGAAGGACTCGCCGGCCGCGGCGATTGTCTTGTCTATGTCTTCGTCGGTGTGCGCGCTTGAGACGAAACCCGCTTCGTACGCCGATGGCGCCAGATACACGCCGCGCTCGAGCATCAGGTGGAAGAAGCGCTTGAACGCGTCAATGTCGCATGCGACTACTTGCTCGTAGTAGCGCACTTCCCGCTCCTCCGAGAAGAACACCCCGAACATTCCGCCAACCGAGCTGCATGATAGCGGCACGCCAGCGTCGCGCGCGGCTTTCTTAATCCCGTCGCACAGGCGTGTCGTCGTGGCCTCGAGGCGCGCATGGAAACCGGGTGCGGAGACGAGGTCGAGCGTCGCGATGCCGGCGGCCATCGCGACCGGGTTTCCGGATAGCGTGCCCGCCTGGTACACGGGGCCGAGCGGCGCGATGCACGACATGATGTCGCTGCGACCGCCAAAGGCGCCGACGGGCATCCCGCCACCCACCACCTTGCCTAGCGTGGTCAGGTCCGGTGTTACGCCGTAGCGCGCCTGCGCGCCGCCAAGCGCGACGCGGAAGCCGGTCATCACCTCGTCGAATATCAATAACGCGCCGTGCGCGTCACACTGCTCGCGCAGGGTCTCGAGGAACCCCTCGACTGGCGGTATACAGTTCATGTTTCCAGCAACCGGCTCGACGATAACGCCAGCGATACCGGCACCATGCTCTGCGAAACACTCCCGCACCGAAGCCGCGTCGTTGTAGCGGAGCGTGATGGTGTGCCGCGCAAAATCCGCCGGTACGCCGGCGGAGGTCGGCACGCCGAGCGTCAGCGCGCCCGAACCGGATTTCACCAGCAGAGAGTCCGAGTGGCCGTGGTAGCAACCCTCGAACTTCACGATCAGGTCGCGGCCCGTGAAACCGCGTGCCAAGCGGATTGCGCTCATCGTCGCCTCGGTACCGGAGCTGACGAAACGCACGAGTTCGATAGACGGTACGAGTTCACATACGCGGCGCGCGAGCGTCGTTTCGAGCACGCTTGGGGCGCCGAAACTCAGTCCGTCCGCTGCTGTCTTGGTCACTGCGGCGATTACGGCCGGGTGCGCATGCCCGCAAATCATTGGGCCCCATGAGCCGACGTAGTCGAGGTACCGCTTGCCGGCCTCGTCCTCAATCCATGCGCCCTGCGCACGGCGGATGAATACCGGGTCGCCGCCGACGCCGTTGAATGCCCGGACCGGCGAGTTCACGCCTCCAGGAATGTAGCGCCGTGCCTCGGCGAGGAGTTCCGCAGTCATGCGCGGATTATAGGTGCGTTCGCGCCCAGCTTGCAGCGCGCCGTTCATGGACATACATTTCGCAGAACGACAAGAATCAGGGGCCTGCCATGACCACCGACCACGCGCCGCTCTCACCTGGGGAGCGCATCCACGCGCTCGACATCATTCGCGGCTTCGCGCTGCTCGGCATCCTGCTGATGAACATCGAGTATTTCCAGCGGCCGATGCAGGCGATCGTGTTCGGCTTCGACAGCACGCAGGCCGGGATTGACCACGCGGTTGCCTGGTTCTCGTACGCCTTCGTGCAGGGCAAGTTCTACACGATGTTCTCGCTGCTGTTCGGCCTGGGTTTTGTCGTGTTCCTCGACCGTGCGCTGCAGAAGGGCGCGTCGGCGCGGTTGCTGTTTGCGCGGCGCCTGCTCGTGCTGCTTGCGATTGGGGCCGCACACGCATTTCTCGTCTGGTCGGGCGATATCCTGCTCAATTACGCGCTCGTCGGCTTCCTGTTGTTGTTCTTCGCGCGCACGCCGGCGCGGCGCCTATGGAAGTGGGGCGTGTTCTTCTTTGTCGTACCGACGCTGCTGATGTGGGTCGGCGCGTTCAGCATTGAGGCGGCGATCCAGGCTGGTCGTGCCGACGAGATGCTGGGCGACTTTGCCGCCAACCGCGAGCGCGTGGTCGCGGACATCGCGAACGGCCACCTCGTGTATGCGGCGGGCACTTACTGGGAGGCGGTCGCCTGGCGCGCACACGAGCTCGGTTTCTTCTACCGCAACATGCTGTTCTTCGTGCCGACGGTGCTCGGCATGTTCCTGATTGGTGCCGCGTTCGGGCGTGCGGGTGTTTTCTCATCCCTGGATGCGAATTGGCCACTGTTTCGCAGGATGATGCTGTTCGGATACGGAATCGGACTCCCGGCCGCACTGGTGTGGGGCATCCACGGCGCCGATATCGAAATGATGTTCCCGACGGTCAAGGGCGCGGCGCTGATGACGAGCGCGGCGATTGCCAACATGGGCCTTTGCCTCGCGTACATCGGCACGCTGGTGGCACTCCTGCGCGGTGGGCGAATGTGGCTGATGCGGCTCGCGCCGGTCGGCCGCATGGCGCTGACCAATTACTTGATGCATTCCGTGGTGTTCACGCTGCTGTTCTACGGCTACGGCGCAGGCTTGTACGGCGAGTTCGGGCGGGCGGCGACTACGCTGATGGCGCTCGCGCTGTATGCGTTCCAGGTCTGGTTCAGCGGCTGGTGGCTGGAGCGGTATCGTATCGGCCCGATGGAGTGGCTATGGCGGACGCTGACCTACGGCCGGGTGCAGCCGTTCCGGTCGTCCGCCCACAGCGCTGCGTAAGCGGCGGCGGCGCCCTCCACATTGGGCGCGCCGAACAGGCCGTCCACTATGGCGAGCATGTCGGCACCGGCCGCAACCAGCGCACCGCCGTTCATCGTGGTGATGCCTCCAATCGCGCATAGCGGAACATCGAATCGTTCGTGCGCCGTCTGCAACAGGGTAGGGTCGGCGCGTACGGCGCCGGGTTTGGTACGCGATGGAAAGAAGCTGCCGAATGCGAGGTAGTTAGCGCCGGCAGCGGCAGCCGCTGCGGCCAGCTCAAGCGAGTCGTAACACGAAGCTCCGACGATCGCGCCGGCGCCCAGAAGCGTACGCGCCGCACTGATTCCGACGTCGTCCTTGCCGAGGTGGACGCCATCCGCACCTATTGCATGCGCGAGTTCGATGTCGTCGTTGACGATGAACAGCGCACCTGCCGCCGCACACAGCGCCTTTAACTGACGGGCTTGGTCGATGCGCTGGTCCGAGGGGCCGGACTTGTTTCGGAACTGCACCAGCCGTGCGCCACCGCGCAACGCTGCGCTGACCGGCGCGCACAGGTCCGCCGCCGTATCGGGTGTGACCGCGTAGAGGCCGCGCAGCCGCGCGGCGTTCATTCGCGCTGGCCGGCCCAGAACATCCGGTTCGGAACTGGTTGCCCGCGGCCGACCCGGTAGCCGTGGACCAATGCATCGTGGACGAATTGCTGCGCCTGGTGTGTCGCGCTCGCCGGCTCGGTGCCGCGCGCGATCAAGCCGGCAAGCGCGGAAGCAAGCGTGCACCCGGAACCGTGGAAACTCCCCGGCAGCCGGGCCCATTCGAACCGCTCGACCAGCCCATTACGGTCGAAGAGCCGGTTGAACACCACGGGCGTATCCTCGTGTGCACCCTTCAGCAGCACGAAGCGCGCACCGAGCGCGACCAGTGCCAGCGCGCATTCGTCAAGCGACCCGGCGTCGGGAGCGAGGCTGCGGGCCTCGTCGCTGTTCGGGGTGACGACGAGGGCGAGTGGTACCAGCCGTGTACGCATGACCTGCACCACTTCGTCCTCCGCGAGTTGCGCGCCACCGCCGGCAATCAGCACCGGGTCGAGCACCACCGGAATGCCAGGATACCGTGAGAGCAGCTCTGCGACGGCGCCGGCAACCGCTGCGTTCGGTAGCAGTCCAAGTTTGATTGCGGCGACCTGCATATCGGCGAGCACGGCCTCTGCCTGTTCAACGACGAGCGCCGGGTCTGTCGGCACAACGCGCGTTGCGTTGCGCGTGTCCTGCACCGTCAACGCGGTAATCACGGGTGCCGCATGGCAGCCCATCGACACGATTGCCTCGATGTCGGCCTGGATCCCGGCACCGCCCGATGGGTCGTTGCCGGAGATCGCGAGCACCACCGGCGGCGGAGATCCATTACGCATCGTTAAACCCCTGTCGTACAATTGCCGGATGAAAGCTTACATGTGCGTGATTTGCGGGTTCATCTACAAAGTAGCCGAAGGCCATCCCGAAACCGGTATCCCGCCCGGCACGAGCTGGGATGACATCCCGCTGAACTGGCGTTGCCCCGACTGTGATGCCGGCAAGGAAGATTTCGAAATGATCGAGATCTGAACGGGCGTTACAGGCGTTCAACTCGGTACCCACGCTTTTCAAGCAGGTTCACCAAGCGAAAGCCATCGCCCGTCGGGATCGAGCCTTCGAGGAACGCCACCTGCGTGGCAGGGGGGAGTGCTGCCAGCGTTGTCAGTTGCTCGGTCAGCGACTCGAGCTCGACGATGCGCATGCTGCGCGCGCGTGCCCGCGACGCGAAATAGCGCTCGACGCCGAATTCCGGATCGAGGCCGAGCTGGCGAATCTCGAGTGATACCAGCGTGACCGCAGCCAGCCACGGCCGCATTCGGTTTAGGTTGCGTCGGGGCACACCGAGGCGCTCGCTCCACGCGGCCGCACGCGTCCACGCATCGTCAGTCAGCAGTGCGCGCAGCGAGCCGTCACGGGGGAACACCCCGTGTTCGGCGGAGATGCGTTGGGCGGCGCGTGGGTCTATCGCACCGACATCCACCTCGACCACGAGTATTTCGGAGTGCGCGAACGCGTCGAGTAAGGGGTCTGGGAGCGGGTACAGGGTTTCGCGCGCTGCGTGAATAGTGCCGACGAGGTACGCGGTTCCGCCATCGGCGTCGGCCACCCGCCAGCCCAGGCCGGCCGCCTGCAGCGTGCCCGCGCAGAAAACCAGCACTACCGCTATCATCAGTCGTACTGTCACAGCGACCAATTTAACCGATATCGGAGGCGCCGATGCTGCTGGATGTGTCCCGGGCCACATTGGCCGACCTCGATGACCTGGTTCCGTTGTTTGACGCGTACCGGCGGTTCTACGGGAAGACCCCGGACGCGTACTCTGCGCGCGCGTTTCTCCGGGAGCGCATCGAATCCGGCGAGTCCGTGGTCTTCCTCGCCCGCACCGACGGCGTGCCAGCTGGGTTTACGCAGTTGTACCCGCTGTTCTCATCGACGCGCGTTGCGCGCCTGTGGCTGCTGAACGACTTGTTCGTCGACGACGGCATGCGTGGGCGTGGCGTCGGCAGCGTACTGCTCGCCCGGGCGCGCGAGCATGCGCTTGAGACCGGGGCCTGCGAACTGATGCTCGAGACCGCGGTCGACAACCCGGCACGGCGACTGTATGAACGCAACGGATACCGGATTGATGATGGATATGTGGTCTACAAGCTCGCACCTTAGGGTCCTCATCGCGCTGGCCGCGGTGGCGCCACTCGCCGCCTGGGCCCACGGCGACGACGATGTGCGCTTTGTCGCGGCGAACGGTACCGACAGTTTTGGCTGCGAGACGCCAGCCACCGCGTGCCGGACTGTCGGCTATGCAGCGGGGCAGGCCGGCAAGGGCGGCGTCGTGCGCGTCGCGGCCGGCAGTTACCCGGTAGATACGCAGGCGGACCTCTTCTTTCTCTCGGACGCGAGCGCGGACATCACCGGTGGGTACAGCCCCGACTTCTCCGAACGGGCGCCCACGCGTTATCCGACGCTCCTGATCGGCGTTCCGCACGCGCTGCGCGACGCACTTGAGGCGCGCGGCTTCCACGTCATCGTCGATACCAAATGGGACGGAACCGGCCTCGGCGCCGACCCGCTGCTGCTCGCGAAGGCAATTGCGCCAATGCAGGCGAGCGCGTCATCGGCCGCGTGCGTCGCGGGCGATGCGGGCGGATTTCCGTGCGACCGCGTCGACCTGCTGTCGCACATCGCGCTCGGCGACTTCAGCAGTGCGCCGGCGCGTGCAAACGACGTCTGGGGCTTCGTCGATCTCAACACCGACCGCGAGTACGCGCTCGTCGGGCTGGAGAACGGCGTCGCGGTCGTCGATATCAGCGACCCGTCAGCGCCGGTCGAAGTCGGCACCATTGCCGGCGAGGGGACCGGCTGGCGCGATGTGAAGGTTGTGCAGCGCCACAACCCCGACGCGGACCGCTGGCAGGCGTACGCGTATGTGACCGCCGACGCGGTACACGACCGGCTGACGGTCATCGACCTGACTGGGCTGCCCAACCGGATTGCGCTCGCTGCGCGCGCAACCGACGACCTGTCGGCCCATAACCTCAATATCGCCGGCGTGGACCCGGCGCTGGCAATCCCGCTGCCGGGGCGTGCGCCGGTGCTGTACCTCGCCGGCTCGAACCGCGACGGTGGCGCCTTCCGTGCATTCAGTTTGTCGAACCCGGTGGTGCCAGCGCTGATTGCCGGCGGCAGCGGCTATATGCACGACGCCACTGCCGCGTTGCTCACCGATCCGGCGCAGGTCGCCGGATGCGCGGCGCCCGCCGCCGGCGCGTGCGAAGTGCTCGCTGATTTCAACGAGGACACATTTACGCTGTGGGATGTCACAACGCCCGCGGCGCCGGCGTTGCTGTCGGTGCGTTCGTTTGCGACCGCGACCTATGTACATTCGGGTTCCTGGTCCGAAAGCGGCCGATACCTCTTCGTGCACGACGAGCTCGACGAGCGGGACGCGGGGCTCAATACGACCGTGTATGTATTCGATGTCGCCAACCTCGCTGCGCCGATTGCCGCGGGGTCTTGGACCGGGCCGACCGGCGCGATCGACCACAATGGCTATCCGCGCGGCAACCGCTACTACATCAGCAACTACTCGCGCGGACTCACCGTGCTCGACATCACCGACCCGGCTGCGCCCGTGGAGACCGGGCGTTTCGACACCTTCACGGTGTCGGATGCAACCGGATTCGTCGGCGCGTGGGGCGTATACCCGT
>JAIVGZ010000028.1 GCA_020201335.1 Natronospirales bacterium | reverse complement strand
TCGCGAGATTCGCAGAACTCGGCGTCATCGCGTCGATGCAACCCAGCCACGCAATCGGCGACCTGCACTTCGCACCCGCACGGCTCGGCATGGAGCGCCTCCAGTTCGCATACGCGTGGCGCAGCCTGCTCGATGCCGGCGCGGTCATCGCGGGTGGCAGTGATGCGCCGGTGGAAGTAGGCGACCCGAAAATTGAACTCCACGGCGCGACCACGCGTACCGACCTCAGCGGTCACTCCGGCGAAGGTTGGCACGAAGACCAGGCGGTCTCGCTCGAAAGCGCGGTCCGGATGTTCACGACCGCCGCCGCGTATGCGGCGTTCGAGCAAGAGAGAACGGGACGAATCAAGGTCGGCGCGCCCGCTGTGCATGCGGTGCTGCCAGATACAGCCGCAACGGGTCTTCAACCTTAACTGCCTTCGCAAGGCGTTCGAGCCGCCGCAGGTCCAGAAACGCCATATCCAGATCGCCAGAATTCGGCGCCACGCGCCGACTGCGCGTGCTCGCAGCGAGATACAGCCAATCGACGAGCGCACGCTCCGGAGTCGCCCGCACGTGGTCGGTGACTTCAGGGTCGTAGCGGTCCGCGTCTTCTCCGGCTTCGAGCACCTCTCTCGGCATCGCGAAGAAATGAAACGTTCCCGCCGCCGTCTGTTGCCGACCGACCACCGGTTTCACGGGACCGCGGTCCAATGGCACGATCGCCGTCACGATCGCAGACGGGTTGTTCAACGCGCCACAGTCGCCCAGCACGGTGTTCAGCGACACGACCGCGTCGCGACGCAGCAGTTGTGCCGCGTCGGGCAACCGCCCCGGCGCGCCACGGAATCCGTTCAGCCACACGCCGCGAATCACCGGCTGCAACTTCCCTCGACGAACCGCGCCGGCAATCCAGTGGCTCAGCGTGCTGGCGGGAATCGAGCCGTTGCGCGCGCGATTCGCGACGCGCTCAACCAACCCGCGGTCCAGCGCGCCGGGTGCCCCCGTATCGGATAGCCACCGTTCGACTTCGATTTGCCAGGTCTTCATGGGAGCACCTGGTCGAGGTACACCCGAACCCGCGTTTTCATCGCATCCCATTCGTCCGGATTCATGCGGTCTGCGTCGCGCGCCGGCAGCGCCGTCAACAATTCCGACTCGAACAGGTCCCAGCTCAGCGCCGCGAGCCGGTCATCCAGCAAGGTGCGTGCGGAAGCAGCTTCCACTTCGGCGCGCTGCATCGCCCATTCAACGAGGTCAGGACCGATGAGTGATGCGCCGGCGCAAAGTTGGTCGAGGTCGTAGACATCGCGGGAGACCGGCACCGTGCGCCCAAGCAGCGCGGCCAACTTGCTCGCGATCATCGACGGCACATCGTAGACATCGACCCAGAACGGGGCGATTCCGGGGGCCGCACTCGGGGTGTAGCGGACCTGTACCGGCGCGCTGGGCACCGCGCGGCGGCCATCTCGCGAAACCTCGACCTCGAGGTGGTGCCGGCCACCGTGCGAGTCGTCGAAGTTGACCTTCCACCGTGGGCTCTGCTCGTCCTTCCCGGGTGGCCGAACCTGGAAGTTCTTGACCCGGGTCGCCCGGGCGGCTGCGTCGAGCGCCCGGCGGATACTGTTGTGGAGCGAAGCAGCGGTCCGTTTTGGGTTGGTGAAGTCGAGGTCGATATCCTTCGTCAGGCGAAACTCCCGGAATAGCGCCTGCATCGCGACACCGCCCTTCAATACAAACCCTTCGCCGCTTCGATGGAAGAGCTCGCGCAAAAAGCGTTCGAAAAAGACTTGTTTGATTTCAGCCATTTAAACAATTACCAGTATTAAGTTATGCCAATAAAGTTGGCATAATCTAATACTAATTTGACGGGCCGTCAATCCTGACAGGCGCTGTCAAAATCACCATGTTAACCACACGCTCTGGATATGATGATTTTGCAGCTAGGCCTGCGGCAGTAGCCGGTCAACCCAACCGTTGATCCAACCGGTGAGCTTCTCCCTCATTGTCCCGGCGGCCACCGCGATCAAGGTGCCGGTGATCACCATTCCGGTCTGCTCGGGCAGGCCCAGCGCGGAAATGATGCGCGACTGCAGCGCGTTCTCGACGATCACAAAGGTCGCCGAGAGCGCGACCAAAATCGCGCTGTAGAGCACGGTTCGCCGCAGCACCAGCGTGGGTTCGATCGCCCCGCGGAACAGGATCGACGCGACGATCGCCAGCAGCAGCAGCAGCCACGCACTCGGCAACAGCCACACCACCAGCGCGACGACAACCATTTGGCCGGCGTCGGCGGCCATGATTCCCGTAAGACTCGATATGGCGATATACGATGTGACGACCACGACGTACGCCACGGCTGCAATGTAGACACTGGTCAACATCCAGCGGATTACCCGTCGTTGCGCATCGTCGCTGCGCGTGTAGTTGACCTCCCAGTACCCCATACAGGCCGGCAGGTATCCGAGACCCGGCAGCACCAGCCAGAGCAAGCTGAAAAGCAGCACGCGAACGAACTCGCTCGGCAGCCACACAGCCGCAACGGCCATGGCAGACAGAACGAGCAGCCACTTGCGGGACTGGAGCAGTCGGTGCAGCCGGTCATCGAATAATGGCGTACGGGCGTCTGTCAGTTCGTAGAACGACGGCCTCCGAATCTCCCACAGGCGTTTCCACCAGGGCTCCGCCGGGCGGGGCGGTAGGTGGGCGAGCACGACGGGGACCGGAAAGTTCGCGGAGAAGCGCCCGAACAGCCACAGCGACCCGACCATGCCAACACTCGCGAGGGTCGCCGAGACCGGCAGCAGCGGCCCGGGCAATACGCCCGCCATCGCCAGCCACGGGTGTAGTGCGATCGCCCAGCCGGTTGCCGCGCTGCCCAGCGCGAGGCTGATCCGCAGGTGCCGTGCCGCCGGTGTACTCCCCCCGCGCAACGTCAGGGCGAGCGCGAGCAACGCTGCGATCAGCACGCCCCCGCCGAGCATCAGGTTGTGGAGCGGCCGGGCTCCGAAGCCAATGCCGGCGGCCTCCCACACGGCGAACAGTCCGACCTGAACTTCAGCCGGCGCGGTCGCAAGGGCGGGAGCCAACCCTATCAGCACCGAGCCGCCGACCAGCCCCGTCACCGCCAAGAACAGCGTCAGAATGCGCGCCATAGGTCCGCCCCCCTTTGGGAGCAGTATAGATAACTTTGCGGCGGCGGCCTTTCGAACACCCTGCTTACCGGTCCTTCTCCTGTCGGTCTCCCTCATCAACACGGTCGAACAGGTCGTCGTGCCCGACAACCTCCGGT
>JAIVGZ010000027.1:3369-5591 GCA_020201335.1 Natronospirales bacterium | reverse complement strand
GAGTAGTACAACCAACTGACGCTGCCTGCTACGAGGAACGACGCGATCAGCGTGTCGAACAGCAAGTTGATCTGCGCGACCGACGACCCGAAGATCGCGGGGAGCATCAGCTTCATGATTTTTCGAACGCCCTCGTGCCCGCCGCGCAACTTCGGCCGCGGCAGCATGCGGATGCGCGCGAGGAACGGCAGCTGGAAGGCGAGCTGCACGATGCCTGCGACGAACACGCCCACCGCAAGCCCGAGGCCCGGGTTCTCGGTGTACGGCGCGATATACAGCGCCGCGCCGATCAGGGCGAGGTTCAGGAACACCGGCGTCAGCGCCGGTACGCCGAAGCGACCCCAGGTGTTCAGTACGCCGCCCGCGAGCGCGGTCAGAGAAATAAATAGGATGTACGGGAAGGTCCAGCGCAGCATCTCCGTCGCGAGCCCGTGTCGCTCCCCGTCCGCCCAGAAACCGGGCGCGAAGATGAACACCAACACCGGCGCGGCGACTACGCCGATCGCCGTTACAACGAGCAGCACCGCGCCGAGCGTGCCCGTCACGCGGGCGACGAGTTCGCGCGTCTCCTCGTGCGTCTTGGTCTCCTTGTACTCCCCGAGCACCGGGACGAAAGACTGCGAGAAGGCGCCCTCGGCGAACAGCCGGCGCAGGAAATTCGGGATTTTGAACGCGATGAAGAACGCGTCCATGAACGGCGCGGCCCCGCCGAGCCGGGCAAACAGAATGTCGCGCACGAAACCGAGAACCCGCGACAGCAGGGTCATCGAACTGACCACGGAAACGGACTTGAGGAGCGTGCGGGTCATGGTCGGCAATGATACCGGACCCTTAAGGTACTTCGATTAACGGAAGTGCGGGTCTAGGCTAATCGCGGTGCGGAGCACCGCTCCCACACGGAGCACCGCTCCTACACTTCACAATCAGGCAGCAGTGCCAGCCCTGATGTGTGCGTTCAACCGAGCCTTGTGACGGGCGGCCTTGTTCTTGTGGATGAGGCCCTTGCGCGCCATCCGGTCGATGACCGGCACCGCGTCGGTGTATAGCTTCTTCGCATCGTCGGTCCGCCCTTCGGCGATGGCCTTCGAGACCTTCTTGACGTGCGTGCGCATCATCGAGCGCAGGCTCGCGTTGTGCTGGCGGTGATTTTCCGCCTGGCGGGCGCGCTTCTTGGCTTGTGCGGTATTGGCCACTGCTTACTGCTCCTGAGATGCGTAAATACTGGGAAAGGCGCGAATTTTACACATCCGCGGGGTCAGAGTAAACAGCGTCCTCGAGGTGGCGCATGACTGCCTGCGCCAGCTCGCGAGTGCCTGTACCGGCCGCCGCAGAGACCCGGAATACGGGGCCGGTCCAGCCCAGCCGCCCTGTGATGTCTTCACAGACCGCGTCCGCTTCGTCAGCGGGCAACAGGTCCACCTTGTTCAGCACCAACCAACGCTCCTGTGCGGCAAGCTCGGGGCTGAAGCGCCCCAGCTCGTCGGCGATGGTGCGGATGGCGACAACCGGGTCGGCGTCCGGATCCGGTGGCAGGATGTCGACCAGGTGCAAGAGCAGCCGCGTACGGGCCAGGTGCTTCAGGAACTGGATACCGAGCCCGGCGCCCTCCGCAGCGCCCTCGATCAGGCCCGGCACATCGGCCATCACGAAGCTCTGCAGGTCGCCGACGCGCACGACGCCGAGGCTCGGGTGCAGCGTCGTGAACGGGTAGTCCGCGACCTTCGGGCGCGCGGCGGACAACTGGCGGATCAGCGTCGACTTGCCGGCATTCGGCAGCCCGACGAGCCCCACGTCGGCGAGCAACTTAAGCTCGAGCCGCAGCGTGCGCTCCTCGCCGGGGGTACCGGGCGTCGATTGGCGGGGGGCGCGGTTCGTCGAACTCTTGTAACGGGTGTTGCCAAGACCGTGCCAGCCGCCCTGTGCGACCAGCAGGCGCTGTCCGTCCGTGACGATGTCGCCCATCAACTCGTCGGTGTCGGCATCGTAGACGAGCGTGCCGACGGGAACAGGCACTTCGAGGTCTTCACCGCTCTTGCCGGTGCACTCGGAGCCCATGCCGTTCTGGCCGCGCTCCGCGTTGAAGCGGCGCTTCACCTGAAAGTCGGCGAGCGTGTTGATGCCCTCGTCTGCAACGAGCCACACGCTGCCGCCGTCGCCACCGTCACCGCCATTCGGGCCGCCGAACGGCTCGTACTTTTCGCGACGGAAACTCACGCACCCGG